>DASZKX010000080.1:0-10456 GCA_035552735.1 Xanthobacteraceae bacterium | reverse complement strand
TTCAATTTCGCGAATGCGCTGATTTTCGTGGAAGCGTCAAGCGGCATTATCTGGCGGCTGACCGGTTCAAATATCCAGCTCTTCCGTGCTGGCGAATTCCGCCCGCTCCTGGATGAAGTCGAAACGCGCCTCCGCCTTGGTGCCCATCAGCCGCTCGACCGAATCGGCGGTCTCGCCGCGGTCGTCGGTCACCAGCGTGACCCGCAATAGCGTGCGCTTGCGCGGGTCCATGGTGGTCTCCTTGAGCTGCGCCGCCATCATCTCGCCCAGCCCCTTGAAGCGCCCGATCTCGACCTTGGCGTTGGCGTGGAACTCCTTCTTGAGGAGCTCGTCCTTGTGCTGATCGTCGCGGGCATAAAAGATCTTGGCGCCGTGCGAGAGCCGGTAGAGCGGCGGCACCGCCAGATAGAGGTGGCCGTTCTCGATCAGCTTGGGCATCTGCCGGTAGAAATAAGTGATGAGCAGCGACGCAATATGGGCGCCGTCGACGTCGGCGTCGGTCATCACGATCACCTTCTCGTAACGTAGATCCTCGTCGCGATAATGCACGCCGGCGCCGGCACCCAGCGCCTGCACCAGATCGGAGAGCTGCTGGTTCTGCGCCAGCTTGTCGCGGCCGGCGGAGGCCACGTTGAGGATCTTGCCACGCAGCGGCAGTATGGCCTGCGAGGCGCGGTCGCGCGCCTGCTTGGCCGAGCCGCCGGCCGAGTCGCCCTCGACGATGAACAGCTCGGAGCCTTGCGCCGCCGTGTTGGTGCAATCCGCGAGCTTGCCGGGCAGGCGTAGCTTGCGCACCGCGCTCTTGCGCGAGATCTCCTTCTCCTGGCGCCGGCGGATGCGGTCTTCGGCGCCGTTAATTACGAAATCCAGCAGCTTGTTGGCTTGCGTGGGATTGCCGGCGAGCCAGTGGTCGAACGGGTCCTTGATGGCCTGCTCGACGATGCGGGTGGCTTCCGCGGTCGCCAGCCGGTCCTTGGTCTGGCCCTGGAACTCGGGCTCGCGGATGAAGACCGAGAGCATGCAGGCGGCGCCCGCCGTCACGTCCTCGCTGGTCACCGGGGCGGCGCGCTTGCCCTGATTGGTGCGCTCGGCATGGTCCTTGATGCCGCGGGTCAGCGCGCTGCGCAGGCCGGATTCGTGGGTGCCGCCGTCGGCGGTCGGGATGGTGTTGCAATAGGAGGACAGGAAGCCGTCGGCATCGGCCGAGAACGCGATCGCCCATTCGACCGAGCCGTGGCCGCCCGGCTTCTGCAGCTTTCCGAAGAAGATGTCGGGGTGCACCAGCGTCTGCCCCACGATACTGGCCGCCAGGTAGTCCTTGAGCCCCTCGACGAAATGGAACGTCGCCTGCTCCGGCACGTCCTCGCCGGCCTGCAGCAGCTCGGGCGCGCACGACCACCTGATCTCGACGCCGCCGAACAGATAAGCCTTGGCGCGCGCCATCTTGAACAGCCGCTGCACGCTGAATTTGGTCTTGGCGCCGAAAATGTCGGGATCGGGCTTGAAGCGCACCCGGGTGCCGCGCCGGTTGGCGATCTTGCCGAGCTTCTCGAGCCCCGATTTCGGCTTGCCGCGCTCGAACGCCTGCCGGTAGAGCTGGCCGCCGCGCGCCACCTCGACCTCCAGGCGTTCCGACAGCGCATTGACCACCGACACCCCGACCCCGTGCAGGCCGCCCGAGGTCGAATAGACGTCGGAGCCGAACTTGCCGCCGGCATGGAGCGTGCACATGATCACTTCGAGGGCGGATTTCTTCGGGAATTTCGGATGCGGATCGACCGGAATGCCGCGGCCATTGTCGTTGACGCTGAGAAAGCCGTCGGCCCCGACCTCGACCTCGATGAAATGGGCATGGCCGGCCAGCGCCTCGTCCATGGCATTGTCGATCACCTCGGCGAACAGGTGATGCATCGCCTTCTCGTCGGTGCCGCCGATATACATGCCGGGCCGCCGGCGCACCGGCTCGAGCCCCTCCAGCACCTCGATGTCGCGGGCCATGTAGCCGGCCTCGCCGGCCGGGCGTGCCGGCGTGCGGGCGGCCTTGCCGCGCTCCACGGCGCGGCGGGCGGCGGCTTCGGGCAGGTTGAACAGATCCTGGCTGCTGCCGGAGGCGGGTTTCTTGGCGATTTTGGCCATGTTTTGGCTCGTTGGCTGTCGGGTTCGCTGAATGTGGGCCTGATCTTCCTCAAATTCAGGCTTCGCCATCGCGAATGCCCCGAATCAAGGTGCGAATCAGTCGATCCGACTATGCCACGGGCGTGGCCGGATCGTGATTATCCGTTGCGGGCGGAAGTCCGGCCGGGGCGGTTTCAGGCCGAGGCGGTGCGGAATACGATCCAGGCGAACAGGGCCATGGCGGCCAGCACGATCAGGGAACCGACGATCACGAAGACTTCGCTTCCGCCCAGCATCGCGTCGGCGATCCCGAGCGGAAACACGATGGCGCCGACGATATGCAGGCCGGCCTGGATTTTCGCCAGCAACCCGATCCCGGCTGCCGGCACGATCCGGTAATAGAGCCCGACCAGGAACATCAGCACGAAGCCGACGAGATTGAGGTGGGCGTGGGCCGCCACCAGCGTGAGATCCTGCCGGATCCCCATCACGATCCCGAAGACGAGACCGCAGAGCAGCAGCAGGGTGCTGACCCGCAACAGTAGCGACGAGATCATGGTTGTTCCTCCGCATCGTTCGCTTTGATCTGACGGATGATGGCGCCGACAACGTTGGAATAATCGTCGGTCCACGCCCACTGATTGGGATCGGGCGTCTTGCGCGGCCAATAGCTCGAGCCGGCCAGCACGCCGAAGTCCTGGTCGTCGCGCGCGACCGCCACGACGGTGCCGACGAACAAGTATTCGCTCACCTTCTCGACCACATCGGAGCCGTCGTTCACCCGCGTGACCGCCCCATTGGCGCCCGCGATGCCGGCGACCACCGAAGCGAGCTCGAGAAATCGGTTCGAGACGTGGATCACCGCGATACCGTGGGGCGCGAGCTTGCGCAGATAGATCGCCATGGCCTCGCGGGTGAGGAGATGGATCGGGATCGCATCGGACGAGAAGGCGTCCACATAGATGATGTCGTAGGAGCCGTCGGGCGCGTCCGCGAGCGTGAGGCGCGCATCGCCGAGCATGATCGGCACGTCCGGCCGGCAGGCGGACACGAAATGGAACAGCCCGGAGTCGCGGGCGATATGAACGATGGCGGGATCGATCTCGTAATAATGCACCGTGTCGGCGGGCTGGGCGCGGCACGCGAGGCTGCCGGCCCCCAGCCCGACCACCGCATAGCGGATCGGGCCCGCCTTGCGAGCGCGCACCACCTCCATCGCCTGGGCCATGGCGGAGCCGTCATAGTAGTACATCAATATATCGGGCCGTCCGCTGACCGGATTGCCGTCCTGGTCGCGAATGCGCTCGGCGCCGTGCAGCGTGGTGCCGTGGCTCAGGACCCGAAACCGGCCGTCCTCGGAATCCGCGACCCTGCTGACGCCGAAGAAGCTGCGCACCGAGATGGTGCCGTTCTCCTCCACGTAGGTGTGATTGATGGAGAGAACCACCGCGACGGTGGCGGCGAACGGCAAGGGGGCGCGCCAGAACAGCACCGCGACCGCCAGGAAGGAGCCGATGATCCAGTTGAACCGGGTCTCCTCGAAGTCGGGGTGAAATCGGTAGAACGCGATCATGACCAGCACGGTCACGGCGAGCGCGCCGAGGACGCCATAGCGGCCTTGCCGGTTGCCCGGCAGCACCAGCCCGGGCCGGCAGAGCGCCGCCAGCACGATCAGGATCGGATATTCCGCCACCCAGCTGAACACGTAGGGCGCCACCAGCCCGGCCGCGATGCCGCCGATCATGCCGCCGGCCGCCATCCAGAAGTAGAAGATCGTGAGGTGGCGCGCGGCCGGCCGCCGGCGCGCGAGCTCGCCATGGCAAACCAGCGCGTTGACGAAAAAGACCCCGCAATGGAGAGCGATGATCCCGATGATGTTCTTGATGGGATCGAGGATCACGACCGCGACCAGTGCCAGGATGAACAGCGGCTGCAGCGCGACCGCGAGCCGATGCGGGATGAGCGGCCGGCGCTGGAACACGATCACGAAGGTCAACAGGTAGAGCGCAAGCGGCAGCACCCAGAGCAGCGGCACGGCGGCCACGTCGGTCGAGATGTGGGCCGTCACCGAGATCAGCAGACCGGCCGGAACGGCGCCAAGCGCGCACCAGATCAGGCCGTCGCGCCAGCTCGGGGCCTCCGCATTCCGATCCGCGGTCGCGGGCGCCGCCGCTCTCGCGGGCGCACGCCAAGACAGCGTGCCGCTGGCGATGATCAATGCGATCAGGATGTAGAAGAAGACCGACCACAGCCGGGTCTGGCCGCTCAAGGGAATCAAGGGCTCGACCAGGGTCGGATAGGACAGGAGCGCCAGAAAGCTGCCGATATTGCTCGCGGCGTAGAGAAAATAGGGATCACCGGCGTCCGGATGATCGGTGCGCGCGAACCAGGCCTGCAGCAGCGGCCCGTTGGCGGCGAGCGCGAAGAACGGTAGCCCGATCGATGTCGCGAACAGGCCGAGCAGCCAGACGGTCTCGCCGCCCGCCGGCGGGCGGCCGGCGCCCAGCGCCAGCGGCAGGGTCGATGCCGCGAGCGCCATCACGGCGAGATGGATGAGAATCGATATCCGGCCCGGCGCGTAGCGGGTCAAAAGATGCGCGTAGGCGTAGCCGGCGAGCAGCATGCTCTGGAAGAACACCATCGCCACCGACCACACCGAAGGCGAGCCGCCGAGCCGCGGCAGCACCATCTTGGTGAACATCGGCTCGATCTGGAACAACAGCGCCGCGCTCAGGAAGATGGCGGCCACGAACGCCGCCAGCAGCGCGCTTCGGGATTGCGCGACGCGTCGAATCGTATCTGCGGTGGACAGGTCGGCCATGGCGCGGGTGTCTAACCTTTTTTTCCCCGGAGCGCGACCTTGGCGGGCCGGGCACACACCGTTACCCACTGCTCCAGATCCCTGAAATGCTGGTGCAGTTGCTCGAGCGCAAAGCCGAGCGTGAAAAGGTGCTCCAGCGCCTCGCCGGGCAGCACCCGCATGAGACCCTCGGTCCGGATGGCGGCGATCTCGGCCGTATAGGCGTCGAATCCCGCGTCGGCCAAGGCAAGACTGGGCGGCACGTTTCGCGTCACCAGCGCCGCCGCGCAGCCGCGCAGGTAATCCGCCGAGGCTGCCACCAGGCGATCGAGCGGCGGCCCCAGGCGCGGCTGCAAAGCTTGCGGGAGTGGGACCACCGCGGCTCTCCCGACGATCACGAGGTCGTGGCGCAGCCGAAGCAGCGTGCGCAACAGCGGCCCCGGATCGGGCTCACGGGAGAGCTGGCTGACCCGCTCGCGCGTGACCTCGGCATTGATCACGTCGAGCTGGGCGATGGCTTTGCCGATGCGCTCCTGGATGGGCAGGATCGAGGTCGTGTCGAGCGCGCCGGTGAAGCCCGCGAACATGTCCTGCATCGCCTGCGCCACCAGCTCGAGCATGCGGGCAGCGGCCTCGATCGCGAGCTCATGGGCGCGCGCCGGAAACACGGTCAACGACACCAGGAGGCCGACGAGGGCGCCGAGCCCGACCTCCATCAGGCGGTAGAACGCCGATTCGACCGGCGTCGAATGGGTGATGGTGGGCGCCAGCACCACGATGATGGCGGTGAACGGTGCGACGTTGAAGCTGGAATTGACCGAGGCCAGCACCACCAGCGGGGCGACCGCGATCGCCAGCACGCCCAGGAGCGCGAGTTCGCCGTCATGCGGGATGAGCGCCCCCACGGCGCCCGCATAGAAGGCGCCGCCGAGTGTGCCGACGAAATAATCGATGGTCGCCTTCACGGATCGGCCGACGCTGGACTGGGTGACGATGACGGCGGTCAGGACCGCCCACAGCACCAGGGGCACGTTGAGCCATTGCCCGATCACCAGGGTCAGGACGGCCGAGACCGTCACCCGCACGCTGAGCCGCAGCTCCGCCTGATGCTCCCGCAGATCGGTGCGCAGCCGTGTCCAGGCAGTTGCGATCGGCCTCATGCTGGGTTCCTCCTGCGACGAAAATGAAGGAGCTGAAAGTCGTCGGGACGAGCAGGCTGGTCGGCTTGTTGAATCGCGTGTGGCGGCAACATTGACGATCGTGCGCGACACGTCTATAGGGCTGCCCATGATGACGATCGCGCCAAAGAATTTGCTCCGCCGCCGCCGTGCGCAGGCACCGGCGCGCGCGTAGTCGTCTGCGCGCCGCCGGGCCGGGGGTCCGCGGCGCTTCCCTCCGACATTTTCCGCGGGCCGTCCGGGTGTTCAACTGAACTAAGGATCGACCTATGCCGGAATCCAGCAAGGCAAATTCCACCAGGGCCAAGATCGGCGTGCTCGGCGCCTCAGGCTATACGGGCGCGGAGCTGGTGCGGCTGCTGCTGCGCCATCCGGGCGCCGAGATCGTGCTGCTGACCGCCGATCGGCGGGCGGGCCAAGAGATGCGCGACGTGTTCCCGCAATTCGCTCCGTTTGCGCTGCCGAAGCTCGTCTCGATCGAGAGCATCGATTGGAGCGGATCCGCGCTCGATCTCATATTCTGCGCGCTGCCCCATGGCACCACCCAGAAGGTGATCAAGGACGTGCTGGGGAAGGCACCTGCCATCAAGGTGGTCGATCTCTCGGCCGATTTCCGCCTCGCCGATCTCGATGCCTATGCGCGCTGGTACGGCCACGCGCACCAGGCGGCCGAGCTGCAGCGGGAGGCGGTCTACGGCTTGGTCGAGGTCCATCGCGACCGGATCAAGCAAGCGCGGCTGGTGGCCAATCCGGGCTGCTACACGACCTGCGCGCAGCTTGCGCTCATTCCGCTCATCGCCGCCAAGGCGATCGATCCGGACGAGATCGTGATCGACGCCAAATCCGGGATGACGGGAGCGGGCAGGGCCGCCAAGGAGGAGATGTTGTTCTCGGAGGTTTCCGAGGGCATCCATGCCTATGGGGTCGGCGGGCACCGGCACATGGCCGAGCTCGACCAGGAATTCACGCGCGCGGCCGGCCGGGAGGTGGTGGTGAGCTTCACGCCGCATCTGGTGCCCATGAACCGCGGCATCCTCTCGACCGTCTATGTGCGTGGACAGGGCGATTTGCGGCCCGAGGACCTTCATACGATGCTTTCAAAGCATTACATGAACGAGACCTTCGTGCATGTGCTGCCGTTCGGGACCATGCCGCAGACCCGCCATGTGCGCGGCTCCAACATGACCTTCATCGGGGTGACCCGCGACCGCATCGCGGGCCGCGCCATCATCGGCTCCGCGCTCGACAACCTGGTCAAGGGTGCCGCCGGCCAGGCGGTGCAGAACATGAACCTGATGCTGGGATTCCCCGAGGCCACCGGGCTCGAGCAAGTAGCGCTGTTTCCGTAGAAATCCACTATGTCGTCCCTGCGAAAGCAGGGACCCATACGCCGTGCGCTATCGATGGACTGCGGCGTATGCGTCCCGGCGCTTGGGCCGGGACGACAGAGAGATGTATGTGCAATGCGCTCCCCCTTAGGCGGTGCGCAACGCCTCTGGCAGCACCCGCATGTCGGGCAGGCTCTCCATGTTCATGATCATGCCAATCAGATCGGCTTGCTGACGTTCCGACACCCTGCCGTGCGAAAGCTTCTTGAACTTCTCGATGATGTCAGCGGCCGGCGCGAAGGCGTCCTCGCCGCCGCGTGGTTGCTCGCGCGTTTCCCGCTCGACCGAGCCGTCCTTGAGATGCACCGCAACGCTCACCTTGTGGCGGAACTTGGAGCCGAGCGCGGTGATCTCCGGGGCGTGCACGACCTCGACCTCCTTCGACAATTCCATGCGCTCGACGTCCGTGAAAGCCTCCGGCTTGAACTGGTCGACGAACACATCGCCTTCCAAGAGCAGCGTCGCGACGCAGAACGGCAGATTGAGCTGCGCCGAGGTCAGCCCTTCGGGCCGATAGGGCCAGCCCACATGATCGACCGTCACTTGCGAGCCGCGGATCACGATCTTGGCGAGCTCATCGAGGCGGAAGGGCCGGCGCGCCTGGATGGCCCGGATCGCGTCCAGGCTGGTGTGGTTGCTGGCGACGCAGGAATAGAACTTGAGCGCAATGCGCAGGGTCTCGAAGCGCTCGCCCAGTCCGGCGCTGAGCTGCTCCAGATCGAACAGGTCGGTCGAGCGCGAGAAGGTGGTGCAGAAGCCGCCATAGGGCGCTTCGAACACGTCGATGATCCCGGTGAAGCCATTGCGGGCGAGCAGCGCCCCGTAGAGCCCGCTCTGGGACGAGCGGCCGGCATGCATGCGCTTGACCATGGAGCCGTATTGGGCCGCCATCAGGCCGGCCGACTGGGTGCCGGCGATCCCGAGCGCATGCACGGTCTGCTCCATATCGAGGCCGAGACCGCGCGCCGCGCCGGCCGCGGCCGAGAACACCCCGAGGGTCGCGCCCGAATGCCAGCCCTGGCCGATATGCTCCTGGCCCATGCACATGCCCACGCGCGGCCCGATCTCGTAGCCGGCCACCGCCGCGGTCAAGAAGTCGCGGCCCGAAAGCCGCGCATGACTTTCACCGACCGCGATCAGAGCCGGCAGCACGACCGCGCCCACGTGCAGCACGCCTTGGCGATGCACGTCGTCGAGCTCGAAGCCCTGCACCTGGGTTCCGTTGACCAGGGTCGCGTGCGGCGAGGAGAGGCGCAGGCCGGTTCCCCACACCGAGGTGGTGCGGGTGGCGTCCAATTCGCCGAGCGTGCTCTGCAGGATCGTGCACCAGGGCTGGCCGGCGCCATAGATGCCGCAGCCGATCGCATCCAGGATCAACAGCTTGATGCGCTCGCGCACCGGCGGCGGGATGGCATCGTAGGTCAGGCCGGAGACGAATTGCGCGATCGCGCGCGTGTGGGAGGTGCTCGCTTTGGATTCGACCGTGCTCAAGGCTTCTTCCTATTGATTGGACTCGGGAGTAGGGGAGATCCGATGCGCGGCGTTGCGCATCTATTAGATCAGAATGTGGCTGAGGGGAAACAGGGATCAAGCGACATGGTCTTCAAGCGTAGCGCGTAGGGTGGGCAAAGGCGCTCTCGGGCTTGGTCTCGTCGGAGCCGGAATCGATGCAAGGCTCGAACCCCGACGCGTGCCGCCACCCGGAACATGATACGATGATGCCTGCAACGTGGCGCGCGTGCGCCTGAGGGGAAGGGGCCCGCCTGCGGGGAGAGGATGTATGAACTGGCACTTGTTCACGGCATTTCTGCTCATCACCGTGGTCCTGATGCTGATCCCGGGACCGATCGTGACCCTGGTCATCACCACCAGCGTCAGCAAGGGCATCCGGGCCGGGCTGGTGACCGTGATGGGTACCTCGTGCGGAACGGCCGTCATGCTGGCGGTGATCGCGCTCGGGCTGAGCTGGATCCTCAATCACGCGCTCTCCTGGTTTGAGATGTTGCGTTGGGGCGGTGCCGTCTATCTGATCTGGCTCGGCATCCAGGCTTGGCGCGGGGCCGGTGGCGGCGCGCGGCTGCCGCCCAAGGATCGAACCCGGGACCGGATCTATTTCTGGCGTGGATTTGCGGTCGCGCTGTCGAACCCCAAGACCATCGCTTTCTTCACGGCGTTCCTGCCGCAATTCGTCGATCCGAACCTGGCGGCCGCGCCCCAGCTCGCCGCCATGTGCGCGGTCTCGGTGCTGCTCGCGATGCTGAGCGATTCGAGTTGGGCCATTCTGGCCGCGCTGGGGCGCACCTGGTTCATGAAACCGGCGCGTGCCAAGCTCTTGGCCCGCCTTTCGGGCCTCACCTTGATCGGCGGCGGTATCTGGCTGTCGCTCGCGCGGCGGCCGGTGTGATGGCGCCTCATCCGTTCTCCTGATCGCTGTTCAGACCAGATATTCGGCGCCATCGATGACATAGGGCGCGTAACGGAAGTCGCGGATTCCGGCGACCTTGTCGGCAGACCACTGCAGCAGCATGAAATATTTCGGCGCGGCCCCCGGCTCGCTCGGATCGAACACCAGGATGGCGGGATGGCCTTCCACCAGCCCCGGCACCAGGTGCCAGTCGGCGACATTCGAATAGTTTCCGAAATATCCGGAAACCTCGACCCTGCCCTTCAGCCGCGTCTTGCTGACGAGGTCGAGGCGCACGTCGTCCGAGATCATGGCGCGGATCGCATCGAAATCCCGCGCGTTGAAATGCGCTACATAGGCGCCGAGGCGCTCGCGATCAGCCTGCGACATCTGCGGACGCGGCAGATCGTCCGGCTCCCGCGCCAGCTCGCGAAGCCGCGTGCGTCCGCGATGCAGCGCCGCCTTCGCGGCGGGCAGGCTGAGATCCATGACATCGCAGACTTCGCTCAGGGAGCAGCCGAGCACATCCATCAGGATCACGCTGCCGCGCTGGGCGAGCGGAAGCCGCATG
>DASZKX010000079.1:0-33158 GCA_035552735.1 Xanthobacteraceae bacterium | reverse complement strand
TCGTAAATCTGTCACGAACTGATTGTTGACGCCGTTGCTGGTCCGGCGCGGCTTACCCGGAATTTGCCACGCCGGGCGGCAAACTCAAGCGGAGTCCGGTCCAACTCGAGGCGGTCGCGCCGATTATGGTGGAAAGCGGTGGTGCCGCCCCGGTTTCTGCAGGACGCCGCCGCCCGTTGGGGCGCGTCCTTAAGACCTACGGCGTGGTCGCGGCCAGCTGGGTTTTGAGCGAGAGGACCTCATCGGCGCCCACGGCGGGCGCCGCATTGCCCCAGGCGCTGCGGATGCAGGTCGGCGGCCTACCGGCTCACCAGCGCGGCGCCCGCCGCGACCAGCACGGCAGCAACGCCTTTGTGCAACAATTCCCGCCGCGACAGGCTCTCGCGGCCCAGCGTCGGAAAGAAAACGGAGAGCAGAACCCCGACTCCGAACACGAACAGCGTCGTGGTGCTGCCGATGGCCTGAACCAGACCGAGCGGCGCCAACGTCAAGGCAAACCGGGTCCCCAGGCCGCCGCCGAGATTGATCAATTCGTTAACCGTATTGATGGACAGAACCGCGACGGGATTCGAGCGCAGCAGATCGATGAATTGCCGGCGATAGGAGGCGACGCACAGGAGCGCGGCGCCGAACAGCGCCTCGCCCGCGAACATCCAGAACGTGGTCGGCCAGAACTCGTCGCGCAGCGCGAAGATCTTGAAGATCAGCGAGCTGACGGCGAGCGAGAGCGCGCAGGCGAGCATCAGGACGGCGAGGCGCATGTTGAAGCGCGCGCTTCGCCGCGCCGTGTGCGGCTCCGATCGCAGCGAGACCAGAAACGTTCCGCCCACGATCAGGGCGCCACCCGCCATTTGGGCGGGCGACAGGGTTTCGCCGAGCACGACATATCCGAGCACGAAGCCGAGCAACGGCCCCGCCTGGAAAAACGGCGCCACCTCCGAGGCTTCTTCGGTTTGCAGGGCCTGCAGATAAAACACCATCGCTCCCATATAAAGAACGCCCGAAAACGCCATGAGGGCAGCGTTCGCGAGGCCGACCTCGGCCACGCCCGGGGCGAAGACCCCGATGAACGGCAGCGTGATCAATCCGATCAGGGCGGTGAAGACCAGCAGGACCGCGACATCGCTGTTCTTGAAATATCGCTCCACCAGATACTTATCGATGTGGGTCGAGGCGGCCCACAGGATCGGACCCGAAAAGGCAAAGACGAGCCAGGACATTTCGACGGGGCAGAGAACGTGGAGTCAATCGATGTGCAGGTTCTGCTCGCGGATCACCTTCACCCATTTCTGCGTTTCGGACTTGATGTCGGCCGCGAACGTATCGGGCGAGCCCGCCATGGGGTCGAGCATCTGGGGGGTGAAGAATCTGTCTCGGAAGGCGGGATCGGCCACAATGTGCTGCACGTCGGCATTGATCTTCATGACGATCTCGCGGGGCGTCCCGCGCGCCGTGAAGAGGCCGACCCAGCTCGCCGCCTCATAGCCGGGCAGGCCGGTTTCCGCGATGGTCGGGACCGCGGGGGCCTGCGGCAGGCGTTTGCGGCTTCCCACCCCCAGCATGTTGATGCGGCCGGCTTGCGCGGGCGCCAGCGAGAGGGTCATGCTGACGGACATCAATTTGATGTGGCCGCCCAAGAGGTCGGTGAGGGCAGGGGCGGCGCCCCGGTAGTGCACCGGAACGAGCTTGATGCCGGCCATGTTCTCCAAGAGCTCGATATTCATGTGCGGCGCGCTGCCGATGCCGGCGGTGCCGAAGTTGATATCGGCCGGCCGGCTTTTCGCGAGCGCGATCAGCTCCGCGACATTGCGTACCGGCAGCGACGGATGGGTGACCAGGGCCTGGGCATAGCTCGCCAGGCCGCTGATGGGAGCAAAGTCGGTTTCGGCGTCGTAGGGCAGGCTGCCCTTGGCATAGAGGTAGGGATTGCTCACGAAGGTGCCGCTTTCGCTCACCATCAAGGTGTAGCCGTCGGGCGCCGCCTTGGCGACGGCGGCAGCCCCGATGTTGTGACCGGCGCCGCCCTTGTTCTCGATGACGACCGGCTCGCCCCACATCTCCGAAAGACGCTGGCCGACGCCGCGGGCGACCAGGTCGGTCAATCCGCCGGCCGCGGCGGTCACCACGATGGTCACCGGCCGGGCCGGATAGGTCTGCGCCTGTGCGAGGGTCGCGGCGCAGAGTCCACCGAGCCCGACCAGGGCGCCAAGCCATTTGGCCATTCTGTTTCTCCTGGTGTCGGTACGTGCCCAGCCTCGGTCGGCGAGCCGTCGCGGAAACAAGGCTCTGGTCGCCCGCACCTAGCGTCCGATGATAACATAGAGGCTTCACAAAGCCTGCTCTAGACGGCGCTGCGATCGAGTCAGGACGGCGCTTTACGCCTTCGCGGCCGCGTCGCGCAGCAAGGTTCGGGCGAACCAACTACCGCGCTCGGTCAATCGCGCCGAGCCCAGGCGATGATCCGTCGTCAATGTCAGCATCCCGTCACGCGCCAGGTCGGCGACCGTGACGCCGGAGACCGGCTTGCCGTCCGGCAGGCCGTGCCACGCTCCGCCCTTCTTGTGGAGGCCGCTGCCGTTGAAGCAGGCGACCAGGGCGTTGCGCTTGGCGGCTGAAAGAATGGCGATCAGCGCGCGCGGCTCGCTCGGTGCGGGCGGCAAGACAGGCTCGGCCGTGATCTCGGCGTCTCGCAGTGCATCATCCTGCCGAATGATCATGGTTCACTCCGATTTTTGCGAACACGGGATAAATGGCGAAAAACGAAAATGATGGCGGACAGGCGAACGCTTCGCCGAAGCCGTCGATGACATTGCGACTCGAGACGAGGCGGCAATAGCCTACAAGCGCGAACTATTCACAGAAAAAGAAATATCATCCACTATCGTCCAGTACCTCTGAACGAAGGCAGTCTATCGTAGGCGGCCGAAAAGCCCAGTGGTATTTCGCGCATGACCGCCGGCATCGGGCGCAGCGTCGGCCGGTCGCGCTTCGTTTCGACGATGTCGCATGAGGATGCGGGGGCTGATATCGTGACTGAATCCCATGCGGGAACGGCATCGCACGCGAGCGATCGTCCCGATCTGTACGGAGGCCTGGGGCTTGGGCTGGCGACACTGGCCGCCCTGGTGGTCGCCAATTCGGCGCTCAATCCCTATTACACCGCGTTGCTGCATCTGACCGGCGAGGTCCGGATCGGCTCGATCGGCCTCGCCAAGCCGCTGGAGCATTGGATCAACGACGGGCTGATGGCGATCTTCTTCCTGCTCGTCGGTCTCGAGATCAAGCGGGAGGCCGGCGAGGGCGCGCTCGCAAGCCTGCGCCAAGCCGCGCTGCCGGTGATGGCGGCGATCGGAGGCTTCGTGGTTCCGGCCGTCATCTATGTGGCGTTGAACCGGGACAGCGCGGAGGCGCTGCGCGGCTGGGCGATCCCTTCGGCCACGGATATCAGCTTTGCGATCGGCGTCTGCGTCGTCTTGGGGCGCGCGGTTCCGCGCTCCCTCAAGACGTTTCTGCTGGCGCTCGCCATCATCGACGACCTGATGGCCATCATCGTCATCGCGATCTTCTATACCGACGCGCTTTCGCTTCTCGCGCTCGCGCTCGCGGGCCTGGGGATCGCCGGGCTCGCGATCCTGAACCTGCTCGACGCACGCAAGCCCGCGCTTTATCTCCTGTTCGGCCTGTTCACCTGGGTGTGCGTCCTCAAGTCCGGCGTGCACGCGACGCTCGCCGGCGTGGCGGTCGGTTTCGCGATGCCGCTCACCCGTCACGAAGGCGGGGACAGCCTGCTGGTGCGCACCGAGCATGCCCTGAAGCCCTGGGTCAGCTACGGGATCATTCCGCTGTTTGCCTTCGCGAATGCCGGCGTGCCGCTGGCGGGCGCCTCGCTGGCGAGCCTCTTGGCTCCGGTTCCGCTCGGCATTATCGCGGGGCTGTTCATCGGCAAGCAGGCCGGCGTGTTCGGCGCTGCCGCCTTGGCGCTCAAGCTCGGCATCGCCGAACGGCCGGCCGATGCCTCCATGCTGCAGCTCTATGGCGTCGCGGTCCTCACCGGCATCGGCTTCACCATGAGCCTGTTTATCGGCACGCTGGCGTTCGACGACGATGGCATGCTGACGCAGATCCGTGTCGGCGTGCTGGCGGCCTCGCTCTTGGCCGGGGCGGTGGCGGCGCTTGTTTTGGGTTTGGCGGCACGGCGGTGAAACGGCCGCTCCGCGCGCGCTTTTCCGCGCGGAATTGCATTCTTTGCAAATGAATCGACTTGCTCGCGCGTACCGCACGTGGCGGCTGCCACGAGCGGCTTCACACTTCCGACCCGACCCCCTAGTCTGGCAGCCGAAACAACAGGCCCCAGTACATGACGGGCGCGTGAAAAAACGGGAGGAGATCATGATAAAGAAGAAAATGAGATTGACGGGGCTCGCGGTCGCGGTGGCGTCGGCTTGGATGGTGGCCGCGCCGCTGCCGGCCGCGGCGGCGCCGCGGGACAAGAGCCCCGCCTGGGTCACGGCCTGGGCGACATCGCAGCAGGGGCTCGGTCCGACCAAGATCAGCAACGCCACAGTGCGCATGATCGCGCGCGTCACCGTGCCGGGCCAAAGCGTGCGGGTGCGGCTCGACAACACATTCGGAACCGCGCCGGTCGTGTTCGGCAAGGTCACCATCGGGTTGCGGGCGCGCGGTGCCGCCGTCGCGGTGGGGTTGGTCAATCCCGTGACCTTCGGGAGCAAGGATTCGGTGACGGTCGCGGCCGGCGCCACGGTGACGAGCGATCCGGTGGCGCTGCGCGTGGAGGCCCTGCAGGACCTGGCGGTCAGCCTGTTCGTTCCCGGTGCCGATGTACAGCCGAGCCAGCATAACAATGCGGTGGTGACCTCCTATCTCACCGACAACGGCGCCGGCGATCAGTCCGCGTCCGCGGACGGCAAGCCGTTCACCGGCAAGACCACCTCGATGTTCTGGCTGAAATCGATCGACGTGATCCCGGACGCCCGTGCCGCCACCGCCATCGTGGCGTTGGGGGATTCCATCACCGATGGCACCTGCTCGACGCTCGATGCCCATGACCGCTGGGAGGATGCGCTGGCGGAGCGTCTCGCGCTGAAGAAAAAGGTCGCGCATGCGGTGATCAACGAGGGGATCGGCGGCAATACCGTCACCAGCGCCAGCCTCAGCCCGCCGGCCAACAGCCCGCCCGGCGTCGATCGACTCGATCGCGACGTTTTCTCCCATGCCGGCGTCAGCCATGTGGTGCTGTTCCTGGGCACCAACGACATCCGGCGCGGAGCGCCTGCCGATCAGGTCATCGGCGGGATCAAGGACATCGTGGCGCGCGTGAAGCAAAAAGGCATCAAGATCATCGGGGTGACGATCATTCCGCGCGACACCACGGTCCCGGGAATCCCCGATACCGGATGGAACGATGCCAAGACCAAGATCCGCAACGAGGTCAATGAATGGATCCGCACGCAGGCGGGCTTCGATGCCGTGCTGGACTTCGACCAGTTGGTGCGCGACCACAGCAATCCGGACATCATCAGCGTGGCCTATGACTGCGGCGACGGGGTGCATCCCTCGCCGTTCGGCTATTTCCTGCTCGGCAAGTCGGTCGATCTCGGCCTGTTCAAGAGAAAATAGACACGCGCGCCCCGGAAGCCGGGCAAGGCACAAGACAGGAATGACGTTCGACCAATCCTTGCCCATCGACGCGGTGCTGCCCGCGCTCACCGCGGCTTTGGCGGCGCGCAATGTCGCGGTCCTGGTGGCGCCGCCAGGCGCCGGCAAGTCCACCCGGGTGCCGCTGGTCCTCGCGCAGGAGCCGTGGGCGCGCGGCCGCAAGATCATCGTGCTCGAGCCGCGCCGGCTCGCCGCCCGCGCCGCCGCTACCCGCATGGCCACGACGCTTCGCGAGCAAGTCGGCGAAACCGTCGGCTATCGGGTGCGCTTCGGCTCCAAGATATCGCGGGCGACCCGCATCGAGGTCGTCACCGAGGGCGTGTTCACGCGCCGTGTGCTCGATGATCCCGGACTCGAGGGCGTCGCGGCCCTGTTGTTCGACGAGTTCCACGAACGCTCGCTCGATGCCGATCTCGGGCTGGCACTCGCCCGCGACGTGCAGACCGGCCTGCGCGAGGATCTGCGGCTCGTCATCATGTCGGCGACGCTTGATGCCGCGCACATCGCCCGCCTGCTGGACGGTGCGCCGGTGATCGAAAGCAGCGGCCGCGCCTTTGCGGTCGACACCCGCTATCTGGGGCGCGATGCGCGCGCGCCGGTCGAGCGGCAGGTGGTCGACGCCATCCTGCAATCGATCCGCGACGACTCCGGCTCGGTGCTGGCGTTTCTGCCCGGCGCCGCCGAAATTCGCCGCGCCGAGACCCAGTTGCGCGAGCGGATCGCCGATCCTTCGGTCGACGTCGTCGCGCTTTATGGCGCGCTCGAGGCGCAGGCGCAGGATCGCGCGATCGCGCCGGCGCCGCCGGGCCGACGCAAGATCGTGCTCGCCACCTCGATCGCGGAGACCTCGCTCACCATCGAAGGCGTCCGCATCGTGGTCGATTGCGGGCTGGCGCGGGTGCCGCGCTACGAGCCCGATGTCGGCCTCACACGCCTGGAGACCGTGCGGGTCTCGCGCGCCGCCGCCGATCAGCGGCGCGGGCGCGCCGGGCGCACCGAGCCCGGCATCTGCTACCGCCTATGGGAGGCGCCGCAAACCGCCTCGCTCGAAGCCGCCAACCGGCCGGAGATCCTGGCCGCGGATCTGTCCGGCTTCATGCTCGATCTTGCCCATTGGGGCGTGCACGATCCGGCCACGCTCGCTTTTCTCGACCCGCCGCCGGCGGCCGCGGCCGCCGAGGCGAAGGCGCTCTTGAGCGAGCTCGGCGCCGTGGATGCGCAGGGGCGCATCACGCCGGTCGGCAAGCAGCTACGGCAGCTGCCGCTGCCGCCCCGGCTCGCCCGCATGGTGGTCGATGCGGGCGCGGCCGGCGAGGCTCTGCTCGCGGCCGACATCGCGGTGGTGCTGACCGAACGCGGCCTCGGCGGCAACGACGTCGATCTCACGCATCGTCTCGATGGCTTGCGCCGCGACCGCTCGCCGCGGGCGGGCGAAGCGCGCGCCATGGCGAAACGCTGGGCCGAGATGACGCGCGCGAACGCGACGCTTTCGTCGGGTGGGCCAAACGCGGGATCGAGCTGCGGGGCGCTCCTGGGGCTCGCTTATCCGGACCGTATCGCGAAGAACCGCGGCGGTGAGGCCGGCTTCCTGCTTGCCAATGGCCGCGGCGCCCGGCTCGATGCCGGATCGCCGCTTGCGCGCGAGCCGTTCCTGGCGGTCGCCGAGATTGCCGGCACCGCCGCGCAGGGGCGTATCGTGCTGGCCGCTCCATTAAGTCTGGCCGAGATCGAGGCCGGCCAGGCGGGACGCATCGAAACCCGCGAGGACATCGTCTTCGATGCCGCGACCGCAAGCCTGCGCGCGCGGCGCGTCCGCCGTCTGGACGCGCTGACCCTCAACGAGCAACCGATGACGATCGTCCCGAGCCCGGAGAGCGCGCGGATCTTGGCGCACGGCATCGGACGGCTCGGGATCGAGCGGCTGCCGTGGAGCAAGGCGCTGCGGCAATGGCGCGACCGCGTGATGTTCCTGCGGCGCGCGGAAGGCCAGGAGTCGCACGATGAATGGCCCGACCTGTCGGATGCGGCGCTGGCGGGCGCGACAGACTGGCTCATCGGGCTGGCCGACGGCAAGCGCGCGCTCGCCGAGGTCACCAGCGAGCAACTCGCGGATGCGCTTGCCGCCCTGCTGCCATGGAATCTGCGCCGCCGGCTGGAGGTGGAGGCGCCGACGCATTTCGCCGCCCCATCGGGCTCGTCGGTGCCCATCGACTATGACACCGAGGTGGGCCCGACGCTCGCCATCCGGGTGCAGGAGCTGTTCGGCCTCGACCGCCATCCGACGGTGGCGGGCGGGCGCGCGCCGCTCGTCATCGAGCTCTTGTCGCCCGCGCATCGGCCCGTTCAGGTCACCCGCGATCTGCCCGGTTTCTGGCGCGGCAGCTATGCGTCGGTCAAAGCCGAGATGAAGGGCCGCTATCCGCGCCATCCCTGGCCCGACGATCCGCTCGCGGCGCCGCCCACCCGCCGCGCCAAGCCGCGCGGCCAATAGAACGACGATCACGGCTGTCGCAGCTGCGGCTGCGCGCGATTGCGGATTGCGACAATTTTATTCTTTGGCTTGATGATGCCCTCACCAATCTGCTCGAAAGCGTCGCGCGCCGGCGGCCTGTTAGAACGTTCTTTCGCCGGCCCGTGATTTGATTGCGCCCGCACGCAACGAAGACGGGCGGTTCATGCGTCAGATTCTCTTACTTGCCGGAATGCTGGTCGCGATGGGCGTGGTGGCGGCGCGGGTCGCCGATCAGTCCGTGCGCACGCCGGTCGCGCTGCCCGCAGCGGCCGCCCTGGCGGTGGCGCCGGCCCCGGCCACGCAGAATTCCTACGGGAGCAGCGTGGTGGTGCCGCACGACGCGCGTGGTCATTTCGTGGTCGATGCCCGGGTCGACGGGCGTCACATGGAGTTCATGCTCGATACCGGCGCCTCAGTGGTCGCGCTGCGGGCGCGCGATGCCGCGGCGCTCGGCCTGCATCCGGCCGCGCGCGAATTCACCGTCGAGGTCAAGACCGCCAATGGATCGACGCGCGCGGCCCCGGTGCAACTCGGCATGGTTGAGGTCAGCGGGCTCAATGTGCGCAATGTGGCGGCACTGGTATCTCAGGACGAGGCGCTGAGCGAGAACCTGCTCGGCCTGTCGTTCCTGTCGCGGTTGCGGCGCTTCGAATACAGCAACGGTAGGATGGTGCTCGAGCAGTAGCGCTTTCCCCGGTCGCAAGCTTGGGTTATGTCCTCGATGCCGGTCGTCAGCGTCGAGAGATATGATGTTCCCCAAACCGAAGCCCGCGCTCGTCCCCAATACCTATGCGTACGAATCCGAGCCGTTGGTGAAGGCCACCGGCTTTCGCGAATATGATGCACGCTGGCTCCTGGGCGAGGAGATCAACCTGATGGGCGTGCAGGCGCTCGGGCTCGGCCTCGGGACCCTGCTGCACGAGCTCGGCGCCAAGCCGGAAATCGTGACCGCCCACGACTACCGCTCCTATTCGGCCTCCGTGAAGCTGGCGCTGGTCTCCGGCCTGATGGCGGCGGGCTTCCGGGTGCACGACATCGGCCTGGCGGTGACCCCGATGGCCTATTTCGCCCAGTTCGAGCTCGACGTGCCGTGCGTCGCCATGGTCACGGCGTCCCACAACGACAACGGCTGGACCGGCGTGAAGATGGGCGCCAACCGCCCGCTCACCTTCGGGCCGGACGAGATGACGGCCTTGAAGGACATCGTGCTGGGAGCGCGCTTCATGCTGCGCGCCGGCGGCGCGTTCGCGTTCGTCGAGAATTTTCCCGCCCGCTATATCGCCGATCTGACCAAACGGCCGAAGCTCGAGCGCCGCCTCAAGGTGGTTTGCGCCTGCGGCAACGGCACCGCGGGCGCTTTCTCGCCGCGGGTGCTGCAGGCGATCGGTTGCGAGGTGGTGCCGCTCGACTGCGAGCTCGATTACACCTTTCCGCGCTACAATCCCAATACCGAGGATCTCAAGATGCTGCATGCGCTCGCCGAAGAGGTGCGGCGCACGGGGGCGGACGTGGGCCTCGCCTTCGACGGCGACGGCGACCGCTGCGGCGTCGTCGACAATACCGGCGAGGAGATCTTCGCCGACAAGGTCGGCGTCATGCTGGCGCGCGATTTCTCGGCGCAGCATCGCAATGCGGTTTTCGTGGCGGACGTGAAATCGACCGGCCTGTTCATGACGGATCCGGTATTACAGCAGAACGGCGCCCGCACCGACTACTGGAAGACCGGCCATTCCTACATGAAGCGCCGCACCCATGAGCTCGGCGCGCTCGCCGGCTTCGAGAAATCCGGGCACTTCTTCTTCAACAAGCCGGTCGGCCGCGGCTACGACGACGGCCTGATCTCGGCGCTCGCCATCTGCGACATGCTCGATCGCAATCCGGGAAAGAGCATGGCGGATCTCAAGAACGCACTGCCCAAGACCTGGGGCTCGCCGACCATGTCGCCGCATTGCGCGGACGAGACCAAATACGTCGTGGTGGATCAGGTGGTGAAGCACTTCGAGGACGCGCAGGCCGCGCACCAGAAGGTCGCCGGGCAAGCCATCCGCGATCTCGTCACCGTCAACGGCGTGCGGGTGACGGTCGAGGATGGCACCTGGGGCTTGGTGCGGGCCTCCTCCAACAAGCCGGAGCTGGTCGTGGTGGTCGAGAGCCCGGTGTCCGAGGCGCGCATGCGCGACATGTTCAAGGCGGTCGACGCCGTGCTGCGGACGCATCCCGAGGTCGGGGAATACAATCAGACGATTTGATATTTGATTGTAGGAAGGGTTGAGCGCAGCGATACCCATCAACCGCCCACGATGGGTTTCGCATAGCCCGCGAAGACGGGCGTAAACGCCCTTATGCGCTCCACCCATCCTACGGAACTACGATCTCTCGACTTCCTCGATCGTGGCGCGGAACGGGTGCGCCGGGTAGACGCCGAGGATCTTCATCTCCTTGGAGAAGAATGAGAGTTCCTCGAGCGCGAGCACCAGGTTGCGGTCCTCGGGATGGCCTTCGACGTCGGCATAGAACTGGGTGGCGAGGAAATTGCCCTCGACCATGTAGCTTTCGAGCTTGGTCATGTTGACGCCGTTGGTGGCGAAGCCGCCAAGCGCCTTGTAGAGGGCGGCCGGCACGTTGCGCACCCGGAACAGGAAGGTCGTGACGATGGGTCCGCTGCCGCTCGCCGCCCATTTCGCCTCGCGCGCCAGCACGATGAACCGGGTGGTGTTGTGGGCTTCGTCCTCGACGTCCTCCGCCAGCGTGTCGAGGGCGTAGATCTCGGCGGCGAGCCGCGACGCGATGGCGGCGCGGGTCTTGTCGCCGGCCTGCGCAACCTCGCGGGCCGAGCCCGCGGTGTCGGCCGCCACCAGCGGCTTGATGCCGAGCTTGCGGATGATCTTGCGGCACTGGCCGAGCGCGTGGACATGGCTCTCGACCGTCTTGATGTCCGCGAGCCGCGCCCCCTTGATGCCCAGCAATTGATGGCGCACCGGCATGAAATGCTCGGCCACGATATGGAGGCCCGAATCCGGCATCAGGTGATGAATATCGGCGACCCGGCCGGCCAGCGAGTTCTCGACCGGGATCATGCCGAGCTCGGCCTCGCCGGTCGTGATCAGCGCGAAGGCGTCCTCGAAGGTGGCGCAGGGCACGGCCTCGCAATCCGGATAGGCCTCCGCAATGGCGAGGTGCGAGTTGGCCCCCGGCTCTCCCTGAAACGCGATCCGCTTTGGTGTGCTCATGATCGTCCCTTGGGGTTCCGGTACGCATACTGGACCGTGCAAGTCAACGGCGCCCGCCGAGCAGCGCGCGGGCCTGCGCGAGATCGCGTCGCGTGTCGACGCCGAGCGGGACCGAGTCGACGAGCGTAACGTCGATGCGCATGCCGGCCTCCAGGGCGCGCAGCTGCTCGAGCCTTTCACGCCGCTCGAGCGGGGAGGCGGGCAGGCTGACGAAGCGGGCGAGCGCGCCGCGCCGATAGGCGTAGATTCCGATGTGGTGATAGAACGGGCCGTCGCCGCCTGGCGCCTGCGCGCGTGTGAAATAGAGCGCCCGCAACCGGCCCGGCCCGACCGGCGAGCCCACCACCTTGACCACATTGGGATCGGTGCGTTCGCCCACGTCGGTGATTTCGGCCGCCAGCGTGGCGATGTCGACGACGGGATCGGCGAGCGGCAACAGCACCGCCGCGATATCGACTGGCGTCAGGGTGGGAAGATCGCCCTGCAGGTTGACGATGATTTCCGCCCGGCACGCCGGATCCACGCTGCGCAAGGCCTCGAAAATCCGGTCGGACCCCGATTCATGATCGGCCCGGGTCATCACCGCCCGGCCGCCGGCCTTTTCCACGCAGGCCGCGATCGCCGCCGAATCGGTCGCCACCGCGACCGGCCCCAGGCCGGCCGCCTGCGCGCGCCGCATGACATGCACGATCATGGGCTCGCCGGCGATATCGGCGAGCGGCTTGCCGGGCAGCCGGGTGGAGGCCATCCGGGCCGGAATGAGGATCAGGATTTCACGATGAGCCATCATTCTGGGAATGTCGTCATTCTGGGAATGGGTCCATGGAGCCGGGAAGGAGCTGGAATTCCGGATCCAGATTCGGGCCTGGGGGAGCGGCGCCAAGACGCTGATCAAGACCCTGATCCTGGCAGGGCGCCCGACAGCACGTGCGCTGGAGCGACCCGCCGGAAAGCTGAGCGGCCCTGCTTGCAAAAGTATCGTGCGCTTGCGGTTATACGTGTTGCCAGAGGCGAGGCAAACCGGGTATTTGTGCGCCGCCGTCGTACGATTGCCGGCAGCACCCAGGCCGTGGACTGTTCTGGTTCTCGCCTGTGCGCTTCTTAAAGGTTGCGTCCTTCCCCGACTGGTCCGGAGCCGAATTCGATGGACTCATTTGAAATGAACAAGGTTCTCGGCGCGATCCTGGGCACCGCCTTGGTCGTGGTCGCATTGAATATCGCCTCCGGGGCGATCTTTGCGCCCGAGATGCCCGCCAAGCCCGGCTTTGACATCGTGGTTCCGAAATCCGCGACCGGCACCCAGGAGCAGGCGCCGGCGCAAAAGGAGCCGCCGGTCGCGCAGTTGCTGGCGACGGCCGATCCCAAGCGCGGCGAGGATTCCGCCAAGGTCTGCCAAGCCTGCCACACCTTCGAGAAGGGCGGCCCCACCAAGGTCGGGCCCAATCTTTGGGGCGTGGTCGGACGCGCGCGCGCCACCATGCCGGGCTTCGATTATTCGAGCGGCATGAAGAGCATGGGCGGCACCTGGACGGTCGATGATCTCAACACGTTCCTGACCAAGCCGCAGGCCTTCGTGACCGGCACCAAGATGACCTTCGGGGGCCTGCCCAGGGCGCAAACCCGGGCCGACGTCATCGCCTATCTGAATACCCTGTCGGACAATCCGGCTCCGCTGCCCAAGGCGGCCGACGCCGGCGGCGCCAAGGCGCAATAAAGGGTTGCTGGCGTGCGCGTCACGCCGCCTACGCGAGTCGAGCTCGCCGTGTCCCGGCTTTGAGCCGGGACCGTTCCAACCTCTGAATTTCGAACGATCGCGGCTCAAGGCCGGACAAGTGGACGCCCTGCCGCGGGAGGCGTCTTGTCGCGGGGGTGTCTGGGACCTCCGAAATCGGACATAATCGCTCCGCGAACCGGGCACACAGTGCTTGGCTGATCATGGTCCCAATCGCCCCGGAGGCTGCCGTGCGTCTGAGCCGTCGAACCCTCCTCCGCAACGGAATGCTCGCCGCCGCCGCGCCGGCGCTGGGCCGGCTCGGACAATCCGCAATGGGGCCCGCGGTCGCCCAAGGAGCGCAACAAACGGCGCCAGGAGCTGCCGCGCCGGGGGCGCCGCAATGGCAGCATGGCCTGTCGTTGTTCGACGAGCTGCGCTACCCGGCCGGCTTCCAGCATTTCGACTACGTCAATCCGAACGCGCCGAAAGGCGGCGTCGTGCGCCAGCTGGCGATCGCCACGACCTTCGACAATTTCAACCCGGTGGTCGGCGCGGTCAAAGGAACGCTTGCGATCGGTTCGGCGCTCACCACCGAAGGGCTGATGACGGCAGCGCTCGACGAGGTCTCGACCATGTATGGTCTCCTCGCCGAGGCGGTGGCGCATCCGCCGGACTTTTCCTTCGCGATCTATCGGTTGCGCACGCAGGCGCGGTGGCACGACGGCCAGCCGGTGACCGCCGAGGACGTGATCTTCTCGTTCGACGCGGAGAAGAAATACAATCCCCAGCTCGGCGCCTATTACCGGCACGTCACCAAGGCGGAGAAGACCGGCGAGCATGAGGTGACCTTCACGTTCGACGGCCCCGACAACCGCGAATTGCCGCAGATCGTCGGTGAGCTTCCGGTGTTCCCGAAGCATTGGTGGGAAGGGACGGATGCCTCCGGCAAGAAGCGCGACATCGGCGCCACCACGCTCGAGCCTCCGCTCGGCAGCGGCCCCTATCGGATCAAGGAATTCGTGGCCGGCCGCAGCATCACCTACGAGCGGGTGAAGGATTATTGGGGCCGGGAGCTTAACGCGGCGATCGGCCACAACAATTTCGACGAGGTTCGTTACGAGTATTTCCGTGATTCGACGGTCGCGCTCGAAGCCTTCAAGGGCGATCAGGTCGACTGGCGGATCGAGAACGTCGCCAAGAACTGGGCCACTGCCTACGATTTCCCCGCGGTCCGGGACAAGCGCGTCGTGCTCGAGGAATTCCCGATCTCGGACCTCGGAATCATGCAGGCGTTCGTCTTCAATACGCGACGCCCCAAATTCGCCGATGCGAGGCTGCGCCGCGCGTTCAATTTCGCCTTCGATTTCGACGAGATGAACAAGCAGCTCTTCTTCGGCCAGTACCACCGCATCACGAGCTATTTCGACGGGACCGAGCTCGCCTCCTCCGGCCTGCCGGAGGGCATCGAGCTCGATATCCTCAATACCGTGCGCGACCAGGTTCCGCCCAAGGTGTTCACGACGCCCTACACCAATCCGAGCGTCGGCAGCCCCGAGAAGGTGCGGGCCAATCTCATCGAGGCGACCCGCCTCCTGAAGGAATCCGGCTACGAGATCCGCGACCGCAAGCTGGTCAACGTCAAGACCGGCGAGCCGTTGAGCGTCGAGATGCTGATCGACGATCCGACATTCGAGCGCATCGTGCTGTTCTACAAGCCGCAGCTCGAGCGCCTCGGCATCGCGGTCACGGTGCGCACCGTCGAGGACGCGCAATACGAGAACCGGCTTCGCCAGTGGAACTATGACATCATCATCCAAAGCTGGGGACAGTCGCTGTCGCCCGGCAACGAGCAGCGCGGCTACTGGGGGTCGGCGGCCGCCGACATGCCGGGTTCGCAGAATTACGCCGGCATTAAAAATCCGGCGATCGACAAGCTCATCGAACGGATCGTCTTCACCAAGAACCGCGCCGATCTGGTCGCCGCCGCCAAGGCGCTCGACCGGGTACTGTTGTGGAACAACTACGTGGTGCCGCAATGGACCTACGGCAAGGTGCGCACCGCGCGCTGGGATCGCTTCCGCCATCCCGACGTGATGCCGAAATACGGGCGCGATTCCTTCCCGGCGATCTGGTGGTGGGACGAGGCGAGCGCGGCCAAGACCGGATCGCGCCAATGACGGGATCGCGCCAATGACAGGCTCTCCGCAGTGACGGGTTCGCGCCGGTGACATTCCGGTTGCCGACCGGAATCGAGACCGCCGCCGCGCTCAGCCGCCGCGAGACGCTGGGGATCGGCGCCGGCGCGGTCGCGACCGTCGTGCTTGGCGTACCCGTGCCGCGCGCCGGTGCGCAGGAGGGGGCCGAGCGCCACGGCATGTCGGCTTTCGGCGATCTCAAATATCCCCCCGACTTCCAGCATCTCGATTACGTCAATCCGGATGCCCCCAAGGGCGGCCTGTTCTCGCAGATCGGACCGGACCAGCAGTACAATCAGAACTTCCTCACCTTCAATTCGCTCAACAGCTTCATCCTCAAGGGCGACGCCGCCCAGGGCATGGAGCTGACCTTCGCGACCCTGATGGCGACCGCCGCCGACGAGCCTGACGGCCTCTATGGGCTGGCGGCGCGGGCCGTGGTGGTCGCGGCCGACGGCCTGACCTATCGGTTTCTGCTGCGGCCGCAGGCGACCTTTCACGACGGCAGCCGCATCACCGCGGCGGACGTGGCTTTCTCGCTCGGCATCTTGAAGGAGAAGGGCCACCCGATCATCCACCAGCTCATGCGCGACATGGCCGACGCGGAGGCGGTCGACGACGCGACCGTCGTGGTGCGCTTCGCGCCCGGACGTGGGCGCGACGTGCCGCTGTTCGTGGCGCAGCTGCCGATCTTCTCGCGCGCCTATTACGCCACCAAACCATTCGACGAATCGACCCTCGACGTGCCGCTGGGCTCGGGCGCCTACAAGGTCGGGCGTTTCGAGGCCGGCCGCTTCATCGAATACGAGCGGGTCAAGGACTGGTGGGGGGCGGCGCTGCCGGTCTTGCGTGGACAGAACAATTTCGACACCGTGCGATTCGAGTTCTACCGCGACCGGGACGTGGCGTTCGAGGGCTTCACCGGCAAGAGCTATCTGTTCCGCGAGGAGTTCACCTCGCGGGTGTGGGCGACGCGCTACGATTTTCCCGCCCTTCGGGATGGCCGCGTGAAGCGCGAAGAGATTCCGGACGATACCCCCTCGGGGGCGCAGGGCTGGTTCATCAACACGCGGCGGGAGAAGCTCCAGGACCCTCGTCTGCGGGAAGCCCTGATCTATGCCTTCGATTTCGAATGGACCAACAGGAACATCATGTACGGGGCCTACCGGCGCACGGTCTCGGTGTTCCAGAACTCGAACATGATGGCCGAAGGCCCGCCCGGCGCCGATGAGATGGCGCTGCTCGAGCGGTTCCGCGGCCAGGTGCCCGACGAGGTGTTCGGCGCGCCGTTCATGCCGCCGGTCTCCGACGGCTCCGGGCAGGATCGCGGCATGCTGCGCAAAGCCGCGGGGCTGCTGCAGTCGGCCGGCATCGGGCTCAAGGACGGCAAGCGCGTGACCCCCAAGGGCGAACGCATCACTATCGAATTTCTCAACGACGAGCCGAGCTTCCAGCCGCACCACCTGCCGTTCATCAAGAATCTCGCTACGCTCGGCATCGACGCGACCCTGCGCATCGTCGATCCGGTGCAATATCACGCCCGCGTCGACGGCTTCGATTTCGACATCGCGATCAACCGCCTCGCCTTCTCGTCCACCCCCGGCGACGGCCTGCGGCCCTATTTCACCGCGCAGGCGGCGGCCACCAAGGGCTCGCAGAACCTGGCCGGAATCGCTGACCCGGTCGTGGATGCGCTGACCGAAGAGATCATCGCGGCTCCGACGCGGCAGCAGCTGGTGGTCGCCTGCAAGGCGCTCGACCGCGTGTTTCGCGCCGGCCGTTACTGGATTCCGCAATGGTACAATCCGACGCACCGCATCGCTTATTGGGACGTGTTCGATCATCCCGCGACAAAACCGCGCTATGCCCGCGGCATTCCGGAGACTTGGTGGTATGACCCCGACAAGGCGGCGAAGATCGAGCGGGCCGGATAAAGACCTTTCTGGAAACGTGAACTCTCAAAGCGGAGAATGCGAGCAAGTGATGGGCGAGCGGTCATCTTCACCTCCCCCTGAAAGGGGGAGGTCGGCGAGCGAAGCGAGCCGGGTGGGGGTTCCGGCACTTCCTCGATTCAATCGTACCGAAGAAAAAACAAAGCGGGCCCGCGGACTCCGACGACAGGCGACCGCCGTCGAGGCGCGCCTCTGGGGAGTGCTCAGGAATGGGAAACTCGACGGGCTGAGCTTCAGGCGGCAACACCCAGCCGGGGCGTATGTGCTCGACTTCTATTGTCCTCAATTGCGCCTTTCAATTGAACTTGATGGCAGTCAGCATGGAGAACGTTCCCAACTAATCCGGGATGAGCAACGCAGTGCATGGCTTCGCGGGCGCGGCGTCACAGAGCTTCGATTTTGGAACAATGATGTCACTCAGAACCTTGCAGGGGTACTTGAGGTGATCAAGACGACCGCCGCCGAGCTCAAGGCAGAAGGCGGGACCCCCACCCGGCGCTGGCGCGCCGACCTCCCCCTTTCAGGGGGAGGTTGAAGAAAAACCGATATGACCGCCTATATCGCCCGACGCCTGTTGCTTATGATCCCGACTCTGTTCGGCATCATGCTGATCTCGTTCACGGTGGTGCAATTTGCGCCCGGCGGGCCGATCGAGCGCATCATCGCCCAGCTCAGCGGCGCCGATAGTGGCGGGGCCTCGCGCGTCTCCGGCCCGTCGAGCGACTTCGGCGCGCGCGGGCAGGTGCGGGGCGGTTCGGCCGATGCGGTCAGCTCCAAATACCGCGGCGCCCAGGGGCTCGATCCGGAATTCATCGCCAGCCTCGAGAAGCAGTTCGGCTTCGACAAGCCGGCCTATGAGCGCTTCGGCCTGATGCTGTGGAACTACGGCCGGTTCGATTTCGGCAAGAGCTACTTCCGTGACGTCAGCGTGCTCACCCTGATCAGGGAGAAAATGCCGGTCTCGATCTCGCTCGGTCTCTGGTTGACCTTGCTGACCTATCTGATCTCGATCCCGCTCGGCATCCGCAAGGCGGTGACAGACGGCTCGCTGTTTGACGTGTGGACCTCGGGCGTCATCATCGTGGGTTATTCCATACCGGGCTTTCTGTTCGCGATCCTGCTCATCATCCTGTTCGCGGGCGGCTCGTTCTGGGATTGGTTTCCGCTGCGCGGGCTGACATCGGACAATTGGGCGGACTTCCCCTGGTGGCAGAAGGTGCTGGATTATTTCTGGCACCTGACTCTGCCCATCATCTCGATGGGGTTGAGCGCCTTCGCCACCATGACGCTTTTGACCAAGAACTCGTTTCTCGACGAGATCCGCAAGCAATATGTGCTGACCGCGCGTGCCAAGGGCTGCACCGACCGCCAGGTGCTGTATGGGCACATTTTCCGCAACGCCATGCTGATCGTGATCGCCGGCTTTCCGAGCGCGTTCATTCGCGCCTTCTTCACCGGCGCGCTCCTGATCGAGACGATCTTCTCGCTCGACGGCCTCGGGTTGCTCGGGTTCGAAAGCGTCCTCAACCGCGATTATCCGGTGGTGTTCGCGACGCTCTACATCTTCTCCCTGGTCGGGCTGGTGGTGAACCTGATCTCCGACCTCACCTATACCTGGGTCGATCCGCGCATCGACTTCGAGACCCGGGAGGTCTGAGGTGGACGAGCGCACCGCCCTCCAGGCGCCCGAGCCGGCCCCGCCGCCGCTGCCGGGCGTCGTCGCCCCGCCCATCGTCCGACTTCTGGCGCCCTCGCCGATCAACC
Organism: Xanthobacteraceae bacterium; assembly: GCA_035552735.1. Lineage (GTDB taxonomy): Bacteria > Pseudomonadota > Alphaproteobacteria > Rhizobiales > Xanthobacteraceae > VAZQ01. The sequence goes on along the minus strand of DASZKX010000079.1, from coordinate 14,115 downwards.
GGCGGCGCTGGCAGAACTTCAAGGCCAACCGGCGCGGCTACTGGGCGTTGTGGATCTTCCTCGTGCTCTTCGTCCTGTCGCTGTTCGCCGAATGCATCGCCAACGACAAGCCGTTCCTGATCGAATACGACGGCCATTTCTATTTCCCCAGCGTGTTCAACTATACGCAGGCGACCTTCGGGGTCACGGACGAGCTTTCCGAGAGCTCGCCCGACTACCGCGACCCCTATCTGCAGAAGCTCATCGCCGACAAGGGCGGTGCGATCGTGTGGCCGCCGATTCACTATTCCTACGATACCCACAATCTCGACCTGCCGACGCCGGCTCCCTCCAAGCCGACCTGGATGCTGACCGAGGACGAATGCCGGCCGGTGGTGGAGCGCAAGGGGTTGAGCGGCTGCCGCGATCTCGAATACAACTGGCTTGGCACCGACGACCAGGGCTTCGACGTGGTGGCCCGCATGATCTACGGTTTCCGCGTCTCGGTGCTGTTCGGGCTCATCTTGACCATCGTGTCCTCGGTCATCGGCGTCGCCGCCGGCGCCGTGCAGGGCTATTTCGGCGGCTGGACTGATCCTCTGTTCCAGCGCTTCATCGAGATCTGGACCTCGGTACCGGAGCTCTATCTGCTCTTGATCATCTCGTCCGTGCTGGTGCCGGGATTCTTCGTGCTGCTGGGCATCTTGTTGCTGTTCTCCTGGGTGTCGCTGGTCGGCTTGGTGCGGGCCGAGTTCCTGCGCGGCCGCAATTTCGAATACATCCAGGCGGCGCGCGCGCTCGGCGTGTCCAACCGGGTCATCATGTTCCGCCACCTCCTGCCCAACGCCATGGTGGCGACCATGACGTTCCTGCCGTTCATTTTGTCCTCGTCGGTGATGACGCTGACCGCGCTCGACTTCCTGGGCTTCGGCTTGCCGCCCGGCTCGGCCTCGCTCGGCGAGATGCTCAAGCAGGGCAAGGACAATATCCAGGCGCCCTGGCTCGGCATGACCGCCTTCCTGACGGTCGCGACCATGCTGTCGCTCTTGATCTTCATCGGCGAAGCGGTGCGCGACGCCTTCGATCCGCGCAAGACGTTTCGGTGATCGTCAATGGACACTGTAATTGACGCCGCGTCGCAGACCCTCCTCGAGGTCAAGGATCTTTCGGTCGCGTTCCGCCAGGGCGGGCGTGAGACGCTGGCGGTCGATCGGGTCTCGTTCGACATCCGCCGCGGCGAGACGCTGGCGCTGGTGGGCGAATCGGGCTCCGGCAAATCGGTGACCGCGCTCTCGGTCATGAAGCTGTTGCCTTATCCCTCGGCCTACCACCCTTCCGGCGTGATCCGCTTCCAGGGCCGCGATCTCCTGCAATTGCCGGCACGCGCGATGCGGCAGGTGCGCGGCAAGAACATCACGATCATCTTCCAGGAGCCGATGACCTCGCTCAATCCGCTCCATCCGATCGAGAAGCAGATCGGCGAGATTTTGCTGCTGCATGCCGGCCTGGTCGGGGAGGCGGCGCGACGGCGCATCGTGGAGCTGTTGACCGAGGTCGGAATCCCGGAGCCGCAGACGCGGCTTGCGAGCTATCCGCACCAGCTCTCCGGCGGACAGCGCCAGCGCGTCATGATCGCCATGGCGCTCGCCAACGAGCCCGACCTGTTGATCGCCGACGAGCCGACCACCGCGCTCGACGTGACCGTGCAGGCGCAAATTCTCAAGCTCCTGAAGGATCTGCAGGGCCGGCTCGGCATGGCCATGCTGTTCATCACGCACGATCTCGGCATCGTGCGCAAGCTGGCGGAGCGGGTCTGCGTGATGAAGTCGGGCAAGATCGTCGAGCACGGGCCGATCGAGCGCGTCTTCGTCGCGCCCGAGCACCCCTATACGCGTGCCCTCATCCTGGCGCAGCCGCGTCCCGATCCGGCGCCGGTGCGGCCCGATTCCCCAATCGTGCTGGAGACGCAGGAGCTCAAGGTCTGGTTCCCGATCAGGCGCGGCTTTCTGCGCCGGGTGGTCGGCCACATCAAGGCGGTCGACGGCGTGAGCATCGCGGTGCGCCAGGGCGAGACGCTCGGCATCGTGGGCGAATCCGGCTCCGGCAAGACCACGCTCGGCCTCGCCATCCTGCGGCTCATCTCCTCGCAGGGCCGCATCGTGTTCCTCGGCAAGCCGATCACCGGCTTGAAGTTCCGCGCCATGCTGCCGTTTCGCCGCGACATGCAGATCGTGTTCCAGGATCCCTATGGCTCGCTCAGCCCGCGCATGTCGGTCTCCGACATCATCGAGGAGGGGCTGCGGGTGCATTCCCCGAAGCTCACGCGCGCGGAGCGCGATCGGCGCGTGACCGGGGCGCTCGAGGACGTTGGTCTCGATACCGATACGCGCTTTCGCTATCCGCACGAGTTCTCCGGCGGCCAGCGTCAGCGCATCGCGCTCGCACGCGCGATCGTGCTGGAGCCGACCTTCGTGGTGCTGGACGAGCCGACCAGCGCGCTCGACATGCTGATCCAGGCGCAGATGGTCGACCTGCTGCGCGCATTGCAGAAGCGGCGCAATCTCACCTATCTGTTCATCTCCCACGATCTGCGCGTGGTGGCGGCGCTGGCGAGCCGCCTGGTGGTCATGCGCAACGGCAAGGTGGTGGAGGAGGGGCCCGCCGCCGATCTGTTCGCCCATCCGCACAGCGATTACACCCGCGCGCTGCTCGCCGCCGCCTTCAAGCTCGAGACGGCGCCCGAAGGCGTCGTTGCCGAATAGGACCCAGCCAGTGTCGAAAGTCGCCCCGCCCACCGATGCGTCACTGAAGGACCTGGCCGTCGAGGTCTCGGTCTCGGAGCCGGAGCTGTTGGGCAAAGGCTTTCGCACCTACGAGCGCTACCGCTACGCGCTGCCGGGCGACGACCCCAAGCTCGCCACCCGCACCCACGACCTCATCCGCTTCGGGCGGATCGTGGCGGTGCTGCCGGTCGACCTCACCCGCGGCGAGGTCGTGCTGATCCGGCAGTTTCGCCTGCCGGTCCATTTGGCGAACGGCAAGGGCGATCTGGTGGAGATCGTGGCCGGCCATGTCGAGGCGGGCGAGCAATTGGCGCAAGCGGCGCGCCGCGAATGCATCGAGGAGATCGGGATCGCGCCATCGGGGCTGACCGAGCTGTTCACCTATCTGCCGACCCCGGGCGCCTCCGACGAGCAGATCACTCTGTTTCTCGGCATCATCGACGCCGCGCAGGTGCCCGAGGCGGCCGGCGCCGCGGCCGAGCGCGAGGAGACGCGCCCGCTGCGCGTGCCCATCGATGCGGCGCTCGCCGCGCTTTCCGGCGACACCATGCGCAACGGCCTCTTGGTGCTGGCGCTGCACTGGCTCGCGCTCAATCGGGGCAGGCTCGCGGAGATCGCATGTGGCGGCGCGCAAGGACAAGGGATGGACCGACGTAAATGATCCGTGCCTGTAGGTGCGGGCGCCCGCACCAGCATCTCGACAGGGTGGCCACAACGGCCGCCGCTCCGAGCGTCAACGGATACCGATGCCGGGCGTGTCGCGGATGAGCTGCTTGTGCGGTCCGGGCGAACGTCACAAGAAGGAAGTGGTGGTCATCACGGAATGAGGGAGATCACGATGTCCGGGGCCATTTCGAAGCACGCATCCGCGCCGCCGCAGGTTGCAAGGGCGGGCGTCGTCTTGGCTGGAGTCTTGGCTGGATTAATTGCCGCCACCGCAGCGCGGGCGCAATCGAGCGACGGGATTCCGAACCTGACCTCGGCCGATTTCGGCTGGCAGTCGAATGCCGCGGATTGGCTGGAGCCGCCGCCGGGGAACGGCCATGGGCCGATCAAGCCGGATCCCGATCATCCCTATACCAGCAACGCCGAAGCCGGCAGAACCGGCAAGCCGCCGACCAAACGCATCGGCAACTACAAGGACCCGGTTCTCAAGCCGTGGGCGGCGGCCGCCATGAAGGCGGCGAACGACGAGGCGCTCTCGAGCGTCGAGAAGATTCCATTCGCGGCGCAAGCCCGCTGCTATCCGGGCGGCGTGCCGGGCCAATTGCTGTTTCCGTTCGAGCCGGTCTATTTCATCCAGACTCCGAAGATCGTCTACATGATCTGGCAGCGCGACCATATGGTGCGGCGCGTCTTTATGACCGACAAGCATTCCGAAAGTCTGAAGCCATCGTGGTTCGGCGAATCCATCGGCCGCTATGAGGGTGGCGACACCCTGGTGGTCGATACCATCGGGTTGTCCACCAAGGACAGCTATATCGACAATTTCAACACGCCGCACAGCGAGAACCTGCATGTGGTGGAGCGCTTCCGGCTCGACCCGGACGGCCAGCATCTGACCGGGATCGCCAAGGTCGAGGACCCCGATACGTTCAACGCGCCGCTCACCCTGATGCAGCGCTGGTTCAAGGCGAAAAGCCGCATGATCGAGACCGTCTGCGCCGAGAACAACAACGATTATTTCAGCCAGGGCTTGTTCCCGGTTCCCATGGCGGACAAGCCGGATTTTTAAGGCGTAGGATGGGTTGAGCTCTTAAGGGCGAAACCGATCACCGACCGTGCCGTAGGCATCGCCCAGCGATGGGTTTCGCAAAGAGGCTCAACCGATCCTACAAGCTACGAGGCCCAACCCTCCGCACGCTGCTCAGCTCGCCGCCCGCCGCCTTGATGCGCGCCACCGCTTCACCAACCGACTCGATCGCGACCGCCATGTGGAACGCATTGGCGTGGATCAGCGTGTCTGGGTCGCGCACCATGGCGACGTGGCCCTTCCAGAACAGGAGATCGCCGCGGTGCAGATCGGACAGCGCGCGCGCGGGCGAAAGCGCGACGCCGAGCGCGGCCGCCTGCATGCTGCTGTCGCGCCGACAGGGCACCCCGCAAGCGGTGAGCGCGATCTGGACCAGCCCCGAGCAATCGAGCCCGAGCGCGGTCTTGCCGCCCCACAGATAAGGCACGTGCAGAAACCCTTCGGCGACCGCGACCGGATCTGACGCGAAGGTGTCGAGCCGTGCAAGATGTCGCGTCGGCACATACCCGCCGGAATGCGTGACCGCGAACGGCTCCTCCAGGCGCGTGACCGCGAGCCGGCATCCCAGCGAAAGTCCTTCGACCGGCGGCAGCTTGATTGAAGGACCCGGGAACACGAGGGTGCGGGGCACCGCGACCTTGTGGGTCGCGGGCGGCCCCGGCGCGGCCAGCGCATTGGTGGGCAGCCAGCCCGCGTAGCCGTCGGCTTCGAGACGGCCACGGCACCAACCTTCCGGGCTGGTCTCTTCGACCAGAACACGCTCGCCCTTGAGGGCCTCGGTGTCGAGCGCCGCGTCGGGCGAGGGGCTGCGGCGGACGGGCGCCTGCGGATCGATGACCTCGCGCACGTCGGCGCCGGGCTGTGCGTCAGCCATAGCGCGTCATGAGCAGATGATAGAGGGCGCGCGCGCCCTGGCATTCGGCGCCTTCCGGCCGTCCCGGCTTGGTGGCCGGATTCCAGGCGAAGATGTCGCAATGCAGCCAGGCCTTGGCGGCCGACACGAAGCGGCGCAGGAACAGCGCCGCCGTGATCGAGCCGGCGAAGCCGCCGGCCGAGACATTGTTGATGTCGGCGACCTTGGAATCCAGCATCTGGTCGTAGGCGCCCCACAGCGGCAGCCGCCAGAGCGGATCGCTCTCGGCATCGGCGCTGCGCGACAGCGCGGCGGCGAGCGCGTCGTCGTCGGTATAGAAGGGCACCACCTCGGGCCCGAGCGCCACGCGGGCGGCGCCGGTCAGCGTCGCCATGTCGACGATCAGCTCGGGCGCCTCCTCGTCGGCGAGGGCCAGCGCGTCGGCCAGGATCAGGCGGCCCTCGGCATCGGTGTTGCCGATCTCGACGTTCAGCCCCTTGCGGGAGGGGTAGATGTCGCGCGGCCGGAAGGCTGAACCGGAGATCGCGTTCTCGACGACCGGCAGCAGGACGCGCAGCCGCAGCTTGGCGCCGCGGTCCATCAGCATATGGGCGAGCGCCAGCACGGTCGCGGCGCCGCTCATGTCCTTCTTCATGTTGAGCATGCCGCTTTCGGGCTTGATGTCGAGCCCGCCGGTGTCGAAGCACACGCCCTTGCCGATCAGCGTGATTTTGGGATGAGCCGGATCGCCCCAGCTCATGTCGACCAGCCGCGGCGCCCGGTCGGCGGCGCGGCCGACCGCATGGATGAGCGGAAAGTTCTGGGTGAGGAGGTCAGGGCCGACGATCGCCCGGAAGGTGGCGCCATGCCGCGTCGCCAAGGCGCGTGCGGCAGTTTCGAGCTCGGCCGGCCCCATGTCGTTGGCCGGCGTGTTGATCAGATCGCGGGCGAGCCCGACCGCCTGCGCGATGCGGGTCCGGTCCGCGCCATCGAGGCCGGCCGGCACCTCAAGTCGGATCTCCTTGTCCTCGGCCTTGCGATAGCGCGCGAAGCGATAGGATCCGAGCGCAAAGGCGAGCGCCGCCAGGCGCGCGTCGTGCGGCGTATTGGCGAACCGGTAGCTGCCGCCCGGCAGCAGGGCGGGGAGGGCGCCCGGCCGCAACAGATCCTTGGACTTGTCGTCCGCATTCTCGAGCCCGAACAGCGCGCCCGCGAGCCCGCCGTCCGGGCCGGGCAGCAAGAGGTGGCGGCCGGCCTTGGGCTCGAAGCCGGCGGCATCCGCGAAGGCGCGGCTGCGCCCGTCGAGGCGGTCGCGGATTTCGGTCCAGGTTGCGGCGGTGACGAATGTCACCGGCACCGTCGCGGTCGCGCTGCCAGGGGTGAGGAAGACGGTGGGAATCGAGGACTGCGGCATGGATTGGAGCTAGCACGGCGCCCCGGCGGGGTGAAGCAAAGCCCGGGGCGGCTTGCGATTCGAGGGTTAACCACTTGTTAGGGTTAACGTTTTATTGCTGCTGCGGAAGGGGGCGGCGTGGCCCGCTAAACGCAACTCGTGATGATCTCGCGTTCAAACCTTTTCGCTGGCGCCCGCCCGTTCGTCGCGATTGCGGCCGCCGCCATTCTGGCCGGCGCGCTCAGCGGCTGTGCCGCCACCCGTCTGCCGCAGAGTTCCGGCGCGCTCGCCGCCGCGACCCCTCCGCAGGGCGAGGCCGCGCCCGCCAGCGAGGTCGAGGCGCGGCAGGAGGTCGAAACCTGGGGCGAACGCTACCGCGCCAATTCCAGCGATCCGCAGGTCGCGGTCCGTTATGCGCAGGCTTTGCGCGTGAACGGCCAGCGCGCGCAGGCGGTTGCGGTGCTGGAGCAGGCATCGCTGCACAATTCCAAGAACATGGAGGTGCTCGGTGCCTATGGCCGCGCGCTCGCCGATGTCGGCAACTATCAGCAAGCGCTCGACGTGCTGGGCCGCGCCCACGCGCCCGATCGGCCCGACTGGCGCATCCTGTCCGCGCAGGGAGCCGTGCTCGACCAGATGGGCCGCCACGAGGACGCGCAACGCTATTATGAGACCGCGCTCAAGATCGTCCCGGACGAGCCTTCGGTGCTGTCCAATCTGGGGCTCTCCTATGCGCTGTCCAAGCAATTGCCGCGCGCAGAGGCGACGCTGAAGCGCGCCGCCGCGGGCCAGCGCGTCGATCCGCGCGTGCGGCAGAATCTCGCGCTGGTGGTGGGGCTGCAGGGCCGCTTCGCGGAGGCCGAAAGCATCGCCCGCGCCGACCTGCCGCCCGAGGAAGCCTCCGCCAACGTCGCCTATTTGCGGGAGATGCTCTCGCATGAGAACGACGCCCAAATCCACGACCCGGCCCGGCGCAGCGCGAGCACCAACAACCGCGGTTAGGATCTCTGCCCGGAGATTTCGACTTGTCCACCCCTCACGGTGAGGAGCGGTGCCACGCCCGCGCGCCTCGAGCCATGGCGGCGCATGGCGCGGCATCCCGAACCCCGTCAATGCCGGATCGCCATCACCCGGATCGCGGCCGGCCCCAGAATGACGACGAACAGCACCGGCAGAAAGAACAGGATCATCGGGACCGTCAGCTTGGGCGGCAATCCGGCGGCCTTCTTCTCGGCTTCCGCCATGCGCATGTCGCGGTTTTCCTGTGACATGACGCGCAGCGTCGTCGCCATCGGGGTGCCGTAGCGCTCGGCCTGCTGCAAGGCCATGCAGACCGACTTGACGCCATCGAGATTGGTGCGGGTGGCGAGGTTCTGATAGGCCTGACGCCGATCCTGCAGATAGGAGAGCTCGGCGGTCGTCAGGGTCAGCTCCTCGGCGAGCGCGATCGATTGCGTGCCGATCTCGGCCGCCACCCGCTTGAAGCCGGCCTCGACCGACATGCCGGATTCCACGCAGATCAGCAGCAGGTCGAGCGCGTCCGGGAAGGCGCGCCGGATCGAAAGCTGGCGACGCTGGATCCGGTTCTTCAGGAACAGGCTCGGGACATGCATGCCCAAATAGGTGGCGGCAATACAAATTCCCACTTTGATCATCGGGGGCTGGTCGAGATCGAGAATGACGAAGACGTAGAGCGCCGTGAAGATCAGCATGACGGCCGGCATCAGCATGCGGAAGAACAGATAGGTGACATAGGGCGCCTGCCCGCGATAGCCGGCCTGCACCAGCATGGCGCGCGCCGTCTCCTGGCCCACCCACTTGTTCAAATTGAATTGATCGACGATCGACTGCATGTACTGCTTGGGAGAACGCCGCAGCGAGATCTTCTCGCCGCGCGCGAGCCGCTCGCGTTCGCGCTGGCGCAATTGCTCGCGCTCGAGCGCCACCGATTTCATCCGCTGGCTCAGCGAATCGGTCACCAACAGCGGCATGGCCAGCGTGATCACGGTCGCGACCGCAGCCACCGCGGCAAACACCATTGCCAGCAGGCGGGGACTGGAGACGGCCTCAATCAGGATATCGAGCATGGCACCACATCGGATCTCGAAGCTGAAGCTCTAAGCTAGAAGTCGAAGTTGATCATCTTGCGCATGACCATCACGCCCATGAACATCCAGGTTGCGCCGGCGGCCAGCATCATGCGGCCGAGCGACTCGGTCCAGAGCAGCGAGATGTAGGCGGGGCTCGTGATGTAGACCAGAAGCATCACCCCGGGCGGCAGGCATCCGATAATCATCGCGGAGGCCTTGGCCTCCATCGACATGGCCTGGATCTTCGCCTTCATCTTCTTGCGATCGCGCAGCACGCGGGACAGGTTGCCGAGCGCCTCCGACAGGTTGCCGCCGGCCCTTTGCTGAATCGAGATGACGATGCCGAAGAAGTTCGCTTCCGCCACCGGAATGCGCTCGTACAGCTTGGCGCAGGCGTCGCCGAGCGGCACGCCGAATGATTGGGTCTCCAAGACGATGCGGAACTCGCTGCGTATCGGTTCCGGCGAATCGTTGGTGATGACCCTGATGCTGTCGAGAAGCGGCAGGCCGGCCTTGATGCCGCGCACGATGACGTCGACGGCGTCGGGGAAGTGCTTGAGGAAGTTCGCCTCGCGACGCTTCTTGAGGAACTTGAGGATCCAGTTGGGCAACCCGAAGGCGGCCGCGAAGGCCATGCCGGCGGCTCCCAGCAGCCCCGCATTGAGGCCCAACGCGATCAGGAAACCCACGGCGCCGAGGCACCCGCTGATGATGAGGAACTGGCGCTTCGACCAGGAGAGCCCGGCTTGCCCGATCCGCACCGAAAGCGGCGGGGATTTGGCCCTGGAGCGGCGCTGCTCGATGTCCTTCAGGCTGCTTTCGACCTGCTCGCGCCGCGATTTCGGGTTGCCGGCGCGCTGAGCGCCGGCGCGTACCGGGCCTCCGGTGCGGGTCATCGAATCCTTGCGCTTTTCCGCCTTCCGCTCGCCGGACAATATCGGATAGACGAACACCCAGGCGACGCCCCCGATCGAGGCCGTCACCAGGAAGAACAGGGCGATCATTTGCATGTTGGCGGCACCGTTCTAGCTCCTGGCCTGATCGGTCGCGACCTCGGCGGCATCGAGCGCCGCAGCCAGCCGCTGCTCCTCGCCGTAATAGCGCGCCCGATCCCAGAAGCGCGGGCGGCCGATGCCGGTCGAGCGGTGACGGCCGACGATGTTGCCGTCGGCGTCCTCGCCGATCATCTCGTAGAGGAACAAATCCTGGGTGATGATGACGTCGCCCTCCATCCCCAGCACCTCGGTGACGTGGGTGATGCGGCGGGAGCCGTCGCGCAGGCGCGCGCCCTGGACGACGACGTCCACCGAAGCGCAGATCATCTCGCGGATGGTGCGCGAGGGGAGCGCAAAGCCGCCCATCGTGATCATCGATTCGAGGCGCGAGAGCGCCTCGCGCGGGTTGTTGGCATGCAGCGTGCCCATGGATCCGTCGTGGCCGGTGTTCATGGCCTGCAGCAGGTCGAACGCCTCGGGTCCGCGCACCTCGCCCACGATGATGCGCTCCGGCCGCATGCGCAGGCAGTTGCGCACCAGATCGCGCATGCTGATCTGTCCCTCGCCCTCGAGGTTGGGCGGCCGGGTCTCCAGACGCACCACGTGCGATTGCTGCAGCTGCAGCTCGGCCGCGTCCTCGCAGGTGATGATGCGCTCGTCGTCGTCGATATAGCGCGTCAGGCAGTTGAGCAGCGTGGTCTTGCCGGAGCCGGTGCCGCCCGAGATCAGGACATTGACCCGGCAGCGGCCTATCACTTTCAGGATCTCGCCGCCCTCGGGCGTAATGGTGCCGAACTTGACCAATTGCTCGAGCGTGAGCTTGTCCCTCTTGAACTTGCGGATGGTGAGCGCGGGGCCGTCGATCGCGAGCGGCGGGACGATGACGTTGACGCGCGAGCCATCCGGCAGGCGCGCGTCGCAGATCGGGGAGGATTCGTCCACGCGCCGGCCGATCTGGCTCACGATGCGCTGGCAGATGTTCAGGAGCTGCTGGTTGTCGCGAAAGCGGATGCCGGTGCGCTGGATCTTGCCCTTCACCTCGATGAAGGTGGTGCCGGATCCGTTCACCATGATGTCGGCGATGTCGTCGCGGGCGAGCAGCGGCTCGAGCGGCCCATAGCCGAGCACGTCGTTGCAGATGTCGTCGAGCAGCTCTTCCTGCTCGGAGATCGACATCACGATATTCTTGATCGCGATGATCTCGTTGATGATGTCGCGGATTTCCTCGCGCGCCGAGTCGGCGTCGAGCTTGGCCAGCTGACCGAGGTCGATGGCCTCGATCAAGGCGCCGAAAATCGCCCCCTTGGTATCGTAATAGGCGTCGGTGTGGCGCGAGTCGGTGGCGCTCGGCGCCAGCGGGCGCTCCGGCGGCATGCCGGAGGCTTGCCGGCCCGCGGTCGGAGCCCCGACCAGCGGCGCGCCCAGGCCCACGGAGGGGATCGGAGAGCGGCCCGCCTCGACCATGCTGGCGGCTGTGGCACCCGCGGCGGCCGGCGGCGACGCCGGCTCCGGCGCGGGCTGCAACGGCGGCGCCGCCACGCGTTGCACGGGCGCGTCCGGCGCCTTGACGGCACTATCGGGTCCCGAGGTGCTACGCTTTCCAAACACGCGACGATCTCCGATCTTGCCAGCCTATCGCTTCAGCAGCTTGCCGAGGAACGGCGACAGCAGGCTCGAGCGGGTTTTTTTCGATTCCAAGCGGCCAGTCAGGTCGTGCGCGAGCTGGCGAAATATCTGCGCGACCTTGTGCGAGGACGACAGCTCGGCGATCATCTGACCGTTGTTGGCGGCGGTGCCGAACACCTGCGGCTCGAACGGGATGATGGCCGCGGCTTCGTCCTCCAGCGCCTTGGCGAAATCGGCGGGCTTGATCTCGGGCCGCTTCGTCATTCCGATCTGGTTGAGGCAGTAGCGCGGACGATGGTCGTTGGGCCGCGCTGCCTTGAGCAGGTCGAGCAGGTTCTTGGTATTGCGCAGATTGGCCAGATCCGGACCCGCGACGATCAGGATATCGTCGGCGCCGATGAGGGCTTTCTTGGTCCATCCGGACCATTGGTGCGGAACGTCGAGCACGATGCAGGGAACCGTCGCGCGCAGCGAATCCACGATGGGGTCGAACGCCTCGGCCGAGAAGTCGTAGACCCGGTCGAGCGTGGCGGGCGCCGCCAGCAGGCTCAAGTGGTCGGTGCACTTCGACAAGAGGCGGTCGACGAACGCGTTGTCGACGCGATCGGGCGAGAACACCGCATCGGCGATGCCCTGTGGGGGATCCTGATTGTAATCGAGCCCGGCGGTTCCGAAGCCGAGGTCGAGATCGACCACCACGGTGTCGAGCTTGAGCTCGCGGGCGACCGCCCAGGCGACGTTATGGGCGATGGTGGACGCGCCGATGCCACCCTTGGCGCCGACGACTGCGATGATGCGCCCGACCGCCTTGGCGTCGGGTGCGGAGAAGAGTCCGCAAACGGAGCGTACGACGTCGATCGTGCCGATCGGGGCGATGAGATAATCGTTGACCCCGCGACGCACCAGCTCGCGATAGAGCACCACGTCGTTGACGTGGCCGATCACCACGACCCGCGTGCCGGCGTCGCACACCTCGGCGAGCGAATCGAGGCCGTCGAGGATCTCGTTGCCGCGGTTCTCGGTCTCGATGACGATGACGTTCGGGGTCGGTGAGCTCTTGTAAGCCTCGATGGCGGCTGCGATGCCGCCCATCTGGATCTTGAGATGCGCCTTGATGAGACGGCGGTCCTCGCCGGCGCCCTGCACGGCGGCAGCGGTCTCGACCGTCTCGCAAAACGCCTGCACCGATACCCGCGGCGCCGGCGCGATGTGCGCATGGACGGCCGGCTCGGAGGCGACGGTCTCGGGCGGGGCGGCTTGGAATGCTTGCGTTGTCATTTGGAGAGGTCGCTGATATTGCCTTCGTTGGGATTGACATGGACGGAGCGGGTATCGACGCCGGCCCGGTATTTCTCGAGCACCGTGGTGCGGCGCGGCGTGTAGGCCGCGCTCTCGGCGCGCGGCTGCACCAGGTCGGCCGGATTCTCCACCTGGGCGGCCAAGTTGTGCTGCGACGCGCAGCCGAAATTCCAATATTGGATGTTTTCGCTGTGCTCGCGATCGCTATTGGGCCCGATATCGTGCGGCCACATCCCGCACGGCCCGGCGCTCGCCACCATCCTGGGATAGTTGAGCCGCATGGTGGCGAGCGTGCGCGGATCCTCCGGTCGATAAGGACGCACCGCGATGTCCTGCGGCGGCACGCCCATGCCGGCCAGGAGCGCGCGAACCTCCTGCAGCGCATTTGCGGCGGCGACCTCGTTGCTGGTTCCCGCCGGCAGATCGATCAGGATCCCGCCCGCGGCGTCGCGGCGCCAGGTGTGCGCGAAGCCGATGACGTCGGCCCGCTGGTCGAGCGTCAGCTCTCCGCGCTTGCTGCCGATGAAGAGCTCGACCGTGTGGACGCCCTCCCGGATGGCGATCGGGTGCCGCTGGCGGAGGTCGCGCGGAGCCTCGGGGATCGCGGCTTTGTCGGTCATGCAGCCCGCGAGCATCGTGGCGCAGCCGACGATCGCCAGCAGCCGCGTTGTGCCGGTCCGGGTCGGCATTGCGGCCGAACGATGTGTTGAGCTCATCGTGGTTCTCCGTTGCACGCCGTCAATCGAGGATGAAGCCGTAGTTGCCGCGATAGGTGTGCTTGGTGTCGGCGTTGCCGGGAACCCCGTAGATGCGGTTGAGATTGCCCAGCAGTATGGTCGACGGATCGCTGGCGTCGGCGAATCCGTCGTCCGGACGCGACAGATTCTTTTGCGCCACCGCGCGCACGATGTAGGGCGTCACCAAGATCACGAGCTCGGTCTGGCTATTCTGATAATCGCGACTCTTGAACAGGGCGCCGAGAACCGGCAATTGCATCAGCCCCGGAAAGCCGTTGATATTTTGCTTGGTCTGGTCCTGGATCATGCCGGCCATGGCGAGCGAGCCGCCCGAGGGAACCTCCAGGGTGGTTTCGGCGCGCCGCGTCTTGACCCCGGGGACGCCCTGGACGGTGAGGGATGGGTCGATCTCCGAGACTTCCGTCTTCACATTCAGGCTGATGCGACCTTCCGACAGCACCACCGGGGTGAAGGACAGGCCGACGCCGAATTGCTTGAACGAAGGCTGGGCGGGCGTGGTCGTGGGGCCGACTTGCACCGGCGGCGGAATCGGGAACTCGCCGCCGGCCAGGAAGGACGCGGATTCACCGGAGATCGCGGTGAGGGT
>DASZKX010000078.1:0-21336 GCA_035552735.1 Xanthobacteraceae bacterium | reverse complement strand
GGCGAGGAAACCAACGTCCGCTTTCTGGAGCAGGTGAAGCTCGCCGAGCAGCTGGGCTTCCACGCCTTCATGCATGCCGACGAGAAATGGACGCGCGATCCCTATGTGCGGATCGCGGCCGCGACCCGCATGACGTCGCGCATCGGCTTCGGCTTCTGCGTGACCGATCCCTACACCCGCCATCCGGCTCTGTCGGCGCAGGCCTGCGCCACGCTGGCCGAGCTCGCGCCCGGCCGCCTGCGCGTCGTGATGGGGGCCGGCAGCCATTTCGAGACGCTGCCCACCATCAGCAATCCCAAGCCCGTGAAGGGGATCCGCGAAGGCATCGACCTGATGCAGCGGCTGTGGAAAGGCGAGCGCGTCACGGTGGACGGCGAGTTCGTCAAGTTCAAGGCTGGCAAGCTCGACTTCGATCCGCAGGCGATCCCGGAAATGTACATCGCCAGCCGCAGCCCGCTCATCCTGGCGCTCGGCGGCGAGATCGGCGAGGGCGTGCTGATCGGCAGCTTCGCGACCGCCCCCGGCATCGAATACGCCAAGGGTCACATCCAAAAAGGCCTCACGCGCGCCAACCGCACCTGGAAGGATATCCAGCTCTGCTCCTGGGTCTACGTCACCATCCTGGACCGCGAGGACGAGGAGATTCCGGACAACATCAAGCGCGGCATGAGTCACGCCTTCTGGAGCAGCCGCAAGAGCATGACCGAGATGGTCGACCAGCTCAGCGACGATGTCACGCCCGAGTTCCGCAAGTTCCTGCACGAGGCGCCGCACGAATGGTCGCCCGAGGTGATGGCGGAGCTGCGGCGCCTGATGCCGCGCGGCATCTTCAACACCATGTCGGTCGTCGGCACCGCCAAGCAGGTGATCGCACGCCTGAAGGCGCTCGCGGCGGCCGGCGTCCAGGAAACCATCATGTGGCCGTTCCCCAAGCCCGGCCAGGAGGTCGAAGATCTCCTGATCCAGCTTGGCCACGAGGTCCTGCCGCACGTCATCGAGCGGCCGAAGCGGGAGGCCTACCGGCTTGTCGATTAATGCCAAGCGGGCGGAGCGCGCGGGCCGGATGGCCAAGCGGCGAGCGGGCGGCTCGGAGGATGTCATCGATGAGCTGCGCCGCCAATACGACCGCCTGACCCAATCGCAGAAGCGGATCGCCGAATACATCGTCGACCATCCGGACCGGGTGGCGTTCTCGACCGTAGATCAGATGGCGGGACAGCTTGGCGTCAATCCGTCCACCATCGTGCGCTTCACCTACCGGCTCGGGCTCAAGGGCTTTCCCGACCTGCAGGAGCGCACCCGCCAGCTGGTGCGCGGGCAGCTGTCGGCGGCGAGCGAGATCGTCAACGAGAACTCGGTGCTGGCGCATCTCGAAGGCACCGCCTTCGGGACCTCGCTCGGGCAGGATCTGCAGAATCTCCGCCGCACCATCTCGGCCATCAAGGTCGATGATCTGCAGCGGGCGAGCGACATGATCGCTGCGGCCCGCAAGGTCTTCGTGGTGGGATCGTTCAATGCCTACAGCGTCGCGTTCTTCCTCGGCCTCGCGCTCGATCGCATTCGCGGCAATACCACGGTGTGGAGCGGCGACATGACGTTGCAGGCTTCGCAGCTGCTCGAGCTCGGTCCCGACGATTGCCTGGTTGCGTTTACTTCGGCCCCCTATGCGGTCTCGACCCAGCGCGTAGCGCTGTTGGCCAAGGAAGCGCGAACCCGGGTGATCGCGGTCACCGACACCCCCATCTCGGCGGTCGGCCAGATCGCGGATGTCATCCTGGCGGCGGCCTCGACCGGCGCCGGGCTGCAGAATTCGTTTCTGGCCGCCATGGCGGTCGCCAATGCGCTGCTCAACGGCGTCGCGGCCGCCAACAGCGAGCTCACGCTCGAGCGCTACGGCCGCCTCGCCAAGGTGCTGGGGCGCCTGGATGCTTTTTTGCTGAAGGCCGACGATGCCGAGTAGCAGCAAAGGTCCTGTGACCGCTCGGGCGGCGCTCGCCGGCATCCGCGTGCTCGATCTCGCCGACAACGCGGTCGCCTATGCGAGCCGCCTGCTCGCCGACCTGGGGGCCGAGGTCATTCGCATCGAGCCGCCGCGCGGCACCGGTATGCGGCGCACCGCTCCCCTCGCGGTGACGCAGGACGGGGTCGTGAGCTGTGCCGACGCCTTCTGGAACGTCAACAAGAAGTCGATCACGCTCGATCTCGCCTGCGCCGACGGCCGCCGCCTGTTCGGCGATCTGGTGGCCAAGAGCGATGTCGTGATCGAGACCTTCGCGCCCGGCACGCTGTCGGGTTGGGGCATCGGCTACGAGCAGATGAAGAGCCGCAATCCCGGCATCATTCTGGTGTCGGTAACGCCCTACGGGCAGACCGGACCATGCGCGAAATTCCGCGCCACCGATCTGACCTTGCTGGCGGCCGGCGGGCTGCTGTCGCTCGGCGGTTATCCCGAGACCGGGCCGGTCGCGGTCGCGGGCCAGCAAGGCCATCTGGCGGCGGCGATCTTCGGCGCGGTCGCCACCCTGAAAGCACTCTTGGAGCGCGAGACCACCAATCACGGCCAGTGGCTCGATGTCTCCGGCCAGGAATGCATCGCGTTCGCGCTCGAGGACGCGATCCCCGAATGGTACCTGAGCGGCAGCATCCGCCGCCGCACCGGCGACCAGGCGCGCGAGGCCGGAACCGGCGTCTATCCCTGCCAAGACGGCTATATCAGCATGGTGGCGGGACGGCTCGGCACCGCCAAGGCGTTCAAGACGCTGGTGCAATGGATCGCGGACAGCGGCACGCCGGGCGGCAACGAGCTCTTGGACGAGCGCTGGCAGGACTTCAAGTTTCGCCAGAGCCCGCAAGGCATCGGCCGCTTTGCCGAGATCTTCGGCGCCTTCTGCGCAGCGCGCAGCAAGCAGGAGCTCTATCGCGAAGGCCAGGCGCGGCAGATCGCGATCGCACCGGTCAACACCGTCGCCGACATCGTCGAGGATCCGCAATTGCGCGCCAACGGTTATTTCAGGACCCTGCATGATGATGCGCTCGACCGCGACGTGACGATGCCGGGCCCGCCCTATCGGCTCGGGCGCACGCCCGCCACGGTGCGCAGCGCCGCGCCCATAAGCGGCCGGCACAACCGCGCCATCTATGTGGAGGAGCTCGGCCTCAGCGAAAGCGATCTGTGCGCGCTCACCAGCGCCGGGGTGGTGTGAGCCGATGCGCTTTTCCGATCTCCGTGTATTGGATTTCTGCTGGGTCGGGGCCGGCGCCTTCGTGACAAGGCTGCTCGCCGATCTCGGGGCCGACGTGATCAAGGTCGAGTCGCACGCGCATCCGGACAACCTGCGGCTCTCCGGGCCCCACAAGGCCGGCGCCAAGCATCTCGAAGGCTCCGGTTATTTCGCCTCGCGCAACACCAACAAGAAGAGCATCGCGCTCAACATGGGCCGTCCGGAGGCACGCGCGCTCGCCAAGCAGCTGGCGCAAAAATGCTCCGTGGTCACCAACAATTTCCGGCCCGGCATCATGGAGCGCTGGGGGCTCGGCTACGCCGAGCTCGCGGCCGCCGATCCCTCGCTGATCTATCTCGCCATGCCGATGCAGGGCAGCTCAGGCCCGCACAAGAGCTATATCGGGTTCGGCTCGACCATCGCGGCGATCTCCGGGCTGGTGGAGATGTCGGGCTCGCCGGAGCGGGCGCCGATCGGTACCGGCACGCACTATCCTGATCACGTCCCCAATCCGGGCCACGCGCTGGTCGGGCTGTTGGCCGCCATCTTCCATCGCGCCCGCACCGGCGAGGGACAATATATCGAGCTGGCGCAGCTCGAATCGACCGTCAATCTCCTGGGCCCGAGCATCCTGCGCCATTCGGCCTCCGGCGCGCTGCCGCACCGCACCGGCAATCGGCGCGACGGCGCGGTGCCGTGCGGGGTATTTGGGTGCGCGGGCGACGACGTGTGGTGCGCGATCGAGGTCGAGGACGACGCCGGCTGGCAGGCGCTGGCCGAGGTGCTGGGACGGCCGCATTGGATGACCGATCCCCGTTTTGACACCCTCATCGGGCGCAGCCAAAATATCGACGCGATCGAGGGCAAGCTAACGGACGAGACCCGCAAGCATAAGGCCGAGGAGCTCGTTTTACTGCTGCAGGCGCGCGGCGTCGCGAGCTCGGTGGTGGAGACCAGCCGCGACGTCATGGAAGATCGCCAGCTCAATGCGCGCGGTTACTGGCGCGGGATCGATCATGCCGAGATGGGCCGCATCACCGTCAACGTACCGCCGTTCTTCTCGGCCGAGGAAGGGCGCAAGCGCGAGCCCGGGCCGCCGCCGCTTCTCGGCGAGCAGACCCGGGAGATCGCCACCACCTTGCTGGGTCTCTCCGAGAGCGAGTGCACCCGGCTCATGAAGGAGGAGGTGCTGTGGTGAGCAGTCTCCAGATCACACGCGACGCCGGGGTCGCCTGCCTCACCCTCAACCGCCCGGACAAGCGCAACGCCATCGACGACGCCACCCGCGACGCGCTCACCGAGGCCTTCGCGGGCTTCGATAGCGATATCGCGATCCGCGTAGTGATCCTGACCGGGGCCGGGACCGCGTTCTGCGCCGGCGTCGATCTCACCACGCCCGGCAATGTGCCGGTGCATTCGAGCATAGCGGCAAGCCCGATCGTCACGCGTGCGCGCCTCACGGCGCCGCTCGACGCCTTCAGCAAGCCGGTGATCGCCGCGCTCAATGGCGTCGCGGTCGGCGGCGGCCTTGAAATGGCGCTCGCCTGCGACATCCGTATCGCCGCCATCAGCGCAAGATTCGGGCTGACCGAGGCAAAGATCGGCAGCCTGCCGGGCAGCGGCGGCACACAGCGGCTGGTGGGCGCGGTCGGCCGCACCTTCGCGGCTCAGATGCTGTTCACCGGCGACCTGATCACGGCCGAGCAGGCGCTCACCGCCGGGCTGGTGTCCGAGCTGCACGCACCGGGCACTCTCATGGACCGCGCCTTTGCGCTCGCCAAAGTCATTGCCGAGAATGCACCGCTGTCGCTCATCGCCATCAAGAAGGCGCTGCGCGCCGCCACCGACCTGCCGCTCGCGGCCGGCTTCGAGCTCGAGCGCGCGCTCTACGGCGCGCTCACGGCGACCCAAGATCGCGAGGAAGGCCGCAAGGCGTTCCGCGAGAAACGCAAACCGAATTTTCAGGGGAAATAGAATGGCGTGGCGAAAGGCTTCGATCTGCGGTGTCGGGCAGTCGCGGCAGGGCAAGCTGCCGGAAGAGACGCCGGTCACATTGGCGGCGGAAGCGCTGCGCAACGCGCTCGACGATTGCGGCATCGACAAGAGCGAGATCGATGGTCTCATGACGCTCCCCGGCACCGCCTCGCCGGAGGCGGCCAAGAACTACCTGGTGCTGGGCGAACGGCTCGGCATCAATCCGCGTTTCACCGGCAGTCTGGTCATGGGCGGCGCCACCGCCGGGGCCTGCGTGGAGATCGCCGCCATGGCGGTGCAGAACGGCATGGCCAATGTGGTGGCCTGCATCTTCGCCGACACCGCGCGCACATCCGGCAACAAGTTCGGCGCCGGCGCCGGCGGCGAGGATACCTGGGCGGTGTGGGGCATGCTCGGCAACGCCGCCAACAGCGCGCTCGGCATGCGCCGGCACATGGCGCTCTACGGCACGCGCAGCGAGCAGCTCGGCTGGATCGCGGTGACCTGCCGCAAGCACGCCGCGATGAATCCCAACGCCGTGATGCGCGATCCAATCACGCTCGCGGATCACCAGAAATCGCGGCTGATCGTCGATCCGCTGCACATGCTCGATTGCTGCCTGATCTCCGACGGCGCGGTTTGCATCCTGGTGACCTCGCCGGAGCGGGCGCGCGACTGCAAGAAGAAGCCGGTGTCGATCCTCGGCATGGGCCAGGGCCACACCATGGAGAACCTGCGCACGCCCGACTGGTGGTATCTGCCGCATCAGGCGCGCTGCATCGCCGACGCCTACAAGATGGCCGGTGTCGGGCCGCGCGACATCGACGTCGCGCAGCTCTACGACAACTTCACGGTCGCGGTGCTGTTCTGGCTGGAGCATGCGGGCTTCTGCAAGACCGGCGAGGCCGGGCCCTATGTCGAGGGCGGCAACCGCATCGCGCTCGGCGGCGACGGCGTTCCGGTCAACACCGCGGGCGGCAACCTGTCGGAGTCCTATATGCAGGGCTGGCTGCACGTGGTCGAAGGCGTGCGCCAGATCCGCGGCGAGTGCGGGCCGCGCCAGGTCAAGGACGCGGAGATTTGCCTCGTCACCGGCCGCGGCATGACGCTCAACACCGCCAGCGCGATGATCCTCGGACAATAACCATTTCGGACCATGAGCATGAGCCCCACCACCAGCGTTCCGCCCGCCCCCGCGCCGCAGCCGATCAAGCCGGCGATCAGCGACACCAACAAGCCGTTCTGGGACGGCTGCCGCGCCCGCAAGCTGATGGCGCAGCAATGCACCCATTGCCAGGAGCTGCGCTATCCGGTGGCCGCGGTCTGCCCCAACTGCCTGTCGACCGGTCACGCGTGGCGCGAGCTGTCGGGCCGCGGAGAGCTCTTTTCCTACATCGTCATCCACCGCGGATACCATCCGTATTGGGCGCAGCGCGTACCGTACAACGTCGCCTTCATTGAGCTGGAGGAGGGCCTTCGCATGTTCTCCAACATCGTCGGTACTCCAAACGAAGCCCTCAAGATCGGGCAGAAGGTCAAGGTGGCGTTCGAGGAGCGCGGCGAGGACCTGGTCGTGCCGGTGTTCGAAGTCGTCAACGGATCATAAGGCCATAGACCGACAGGAGTGCGCGTTGCTGAGGATCGGATACAAGGCGTCCGCTGAGCAGTTCGGACCAAACGAGCTGCTGGCGTTTTCCTGCACCGCGGAGGCGGTCGGCTTCGACTCCGTGTTCATCAGCGACCACTTTCAGCCGTGGAAGCACACCGGCGGGCACGCGCCCTCGTCGATCGCCTGGCTGGGGGCGCTGGGAGCGCGCACCAAGCGGGTGATCATCGGCACCAGCGTGATGACGCCGACCTTCCGCTATCATCCCTCCATGGTGGCGCAGGCCTTCGCCACGCTCGGGGTGATGTTCCCGGGCCGGGTCGTGCTCGGCGTCGGCAGCGGCGAATCGCTCAACGACGTGCCGGCGATCGGCATCAAATGGCCTCCCTTCAAGGAGCGGCAGGCGCGGTTGCGGGAATCGATCGATCTGATGCGCCGGCTTTGGAGCGAGGAGCGCGTCACGTTCGAGGGCCAGTACTACAAAACCGAGAAGGCGACCATCTACGACCGGCCGGCCACGCCGGTTCCGGTCTATGTGGCGGCCTCCGGACCGACCGTCGCCAAGATGGCCGGCGAGATCGCCGAGGGCTATATCTGCACCAGCGGCAAGGCACCGGAGCTCTACGCGCAGACGCTGCTGCCCAATGTGGCGGCCGGCCTGCAAGCCGCCGGGCGTGCCTCCGACTCGATCGATCGCATGATCGAGATGAAGGTCTCATTCGACACTGATCGGCAGCGGGCGCTCGACGACACCAAGCATTGGGCGGCGCTGGCGCTCTCGCCGGAAGAAAAAGTATCGGTCGAGGATCCGGTCGAGATGGAGAAGCTCGCGGATTCGCTGCCGGTCGAGCGTACCGCCAAGCGCTGGATCGTCTCGACCGATCCGGACGAGCATGTCGAGCGGATCAAGGCCTATGCGGATCTAGGGTTTCGCCATCTGGTGTTCCATGCGCCCGGACCGGACCAGAATCGGTTTCTGCATCTCTATGGCGAGCAGGTTTTGCCGCGGCTACGCGCCGCATTCGGCTGAGCCATGAAGACACCCGCGCGACTGACGCTGTCCGTCGTTCCCGGCATCCCGCTATTGCTGCCGGGCGACGACCTCGGCGCCGTCATCGTCGCGGCGCTCGGCAAGGCCGCGATGGCGCTGACCGACGGCGACATCATCGTGGTCGCCCAGAAGGCGGTGTCCAAAACCCAAGGCCGCTACGTCGATCTCGCCGCCATCAAGCCCTCGTGGCATGCCCGCGAGCTCGCCGTCGAGGTGAACAAGGATCCCCGGCTGGTCGAGGTCATTCTTTCGGAGTCGGTGCGCATCGTGCGCAAGGCCCCCAATGTGCTGATCGTCGAGCATCGCTCCGGCTGCATCATGGCCAATGCCGGCGTCGATCAATCCAACGTGGCACCGGCGGCCGGCGAGGAACCGGTTCTGCTGCTGCCGATTGACTCGGATGCCGCGGCCGAAACCATATGCGCGACCCTGAGCAAACATTATGCCAAGCGTCTGGGCGTGGTCGTGAGCGACAGCTTCGGCCGGACCTGGCGCCGCGGCACCGTGGGCATCGCGCTGGGCGCCGCCGGCATCCCGTCGCTCAAGGATCTGCGCGGCAAGCCCGACCTGCATGGGCGCCCCCTGCAGTTCACCGAGACCGGCTTTGCCGACGAGGTCGCGGCCGCCGCATCGCTGCTGATGGGGCAGGCCGACGAAGGCAACCCGGCAGTGCTCGTCTCCGGCTTCACTCTCACCGACCCGCCGATTGCGGCGCGCGCCCTGCTCCGGCCGGCGTCCGAAGATTTGTTCCGGTGATCCGATGACGCCGATCGTGCCCCCCTCCGTGACCCCGCTGCGGCCGACCGAAGATCGCCCGGTGCTGGCGCTATCGGGCGGCGTCGGCGGGGCCAAGCTGGCGCTTGGCTTGGCGCGCGTGCTCCCGCCCGGCAATCTTACGGTCGTGGCCAATACGGGCGACGATTTCGAGCATCTCGGCCTGCATGTCGCTCCCGACCTCGACACCTTGACCTATGCGTTGGCGGGTCTCGACAATCCGCAGACCGGCTGGGGGCGCCGCGACGAGACCTGGTCGTTCATGGCGGCGCTGGCCGAGCTCGGCGGCGAGACCTGGTTCCGGCTCGGGGACCGCGATCTCGCCATGCATGTGGAGCGCACGCGCCGCCTCAAGAACGGCGAGACGCTCTCGAGCATCACCGCCGACCTGACGCGCCGGCTCGGCATCGGCAGCCGCATCCTGCCCATGACCGACGACAAGGTGCGCACACGGGTCGAGACGCGCGAAGGCGTGCTCGACTTCCAGCAGTATTTCGTCGGCCGGCAATGCGCCCCGGAGGTCACCGGCTTTATCTTTGCCGGCGCCGAGGCGGCGGCTGCCCATCCGGATTTCCTGGCAGCGCTGCGCCATCCGGGCCTGCGCGCCGTGATCGTCTGCCCGTCCAACCCGTTCATCAGCATCGATCCCATCCTGGCGCTGCCCGGCTTGCGCCAGGCGCTCGCTGCTTGCGCGGCGCCGGTCGTCGCGGTCTCGCCCATCATCGCGGGACAAGCAGTCAAAGGCCCGACCGCGAAAATGATGACCGAGCTCGGGCTCGAGGTCGATCCGCTGACGGTCGCGGCGCATTATGGCGGTCTCATCGACGGCTATGTAATGGACGGCGCCGATTCTCAAATGGCTGCGATGCTCGATCTGCCGGTTGAGACCACCCGCACCCTGATGCAGAGTCTCGACGATCGAGACGCTTTGGCGCGCGCGGTGCTCGATTTCGTCGATCGCATCGCGGCGCGGTCCGCGAAACGGATGAGCGGAGGTCGCAGTTGAAAGGGCAACCCGATATCTGGGCGGTCATTCCGGTCAAGGAAACCGCGACCGCCAAGGAGCGCCTGGCCGAGGCCGTGCCGCGGCAGCTGCGGCCGGGCTTGGCGCTGGCGATGCTGGAGGACGTGCTGGCCGCCGTCGCCAAGACTTTGCATCAAGGTTCGGGCGGGCTTGCCGGCATCGCGGTCGTGACTCTCGATCCCGACGCGCGCGCGCTGGCGCAACGCTACGGCGCCCGCGTCCTGACCGAAGACGCCCGCGGCGGCCACACCGCCGCGGTGGCGGCCGCCGCCCGCACCCTGGCGCAGGAAGGCCACGGCGGCATGCTGCAGATGCCGGGCGACATCCCGCTCGTCTCCGCCGACGAGATCTCGCTCCTCCTCGCCATGCGGCGCGCGTCGCCGTCGTTCACCATAGCACCGTCACACGATGACTTCGGATCCAATGCGGTGCTGGTCTGTCCGCCGACCGCGGTGCCGCTGACCTTCGGGGACGACAGCTTCTATCCGCATCTGCGCGCCGCGCAGGCCTGCGGGCTGAAGCCCCTGATCGTGCGCCAGCCCGGCATCGGGCTCGACATCGATCGGCCCGAGGACATTTGGGCCTTCGCGCAATTGCGCTCGCGTACCCGCGCCCATGCCTTCCTGGAGCGGCACGGCTTGACGGAGCGCAAGCACGAACCGAACGGTGCGGTCGCATGACAACATCGCCATTCCAGGATTTCCTCGCCGCGGTGCGCGACGGCCTTGCTCCGACGCACGCTCAGGCGCTGGCGCTGTCTGGCTGCGACGATATTGCGGCCATGATGACCACGGCCGCCCTGCTGCGCGACCGCGGGCACGGCGCCAACATTTCGTATTCCCGAAAAGTCTTCATTCCACTTACCAAGCTCTGCCGCGATTCCTGCCATTACTGCACCTTCGCGCAGCCGCCCCGCCGCGCGGCCGCGGCCTATCTCTCGCCCGACGAGGTGCTGGCGATCGCGCGGGCCGGCGCGCAGGCCGGTTGCCACGAGGCGCTGTTCACGCTCGGCGACAAGCCGGAGCTGCGCTACGGCGCGGCGCGCGCGGCGCTGGAGCAGCTCGGCTACGCCACGACGCTGGATTATCTCGCCGCCATGGCGGAGCTGGTCGCCAAGGAAACCGGGCTCCTGCCCCACCTCAATCCGGGCCTCATGAATTTGGACGACGTGCAGCGTCTGCGCCGGGTCTCGGTGTCGCAGGGGATCATGCTGGAGACCGCCGCGGATCGGCTGGCGCAGAAGGGCGGTCCGCATTTCGGCTCGCCCGACAAGGTGCCGGCCGTGCGGCTCGCCACCATCGCGGCCGCCGGCGAGGCCGCGGTGCCGTTCACCTCCGGCATCCTGATCGGCATCGGCGAGACCAGGGCCGAGCGCCTCGAGGCGCTGCTGGCGTTGCGCGATCTGCACGAGCGTTACGGGCACATCCAGGAAATCATCATCCAGAACTTCCGCGCCAAGCCGGGCACCCGCATGGCGGACGCGCCGGAGCCGGACGCAGCGGATCATCTTTGGACGATCGCGGCGGCGCGCATCATTTTCGGGCCGGCCATGAACATTCAGGCGCCGCCCAATCTCAGCGGCGGCCCGCTCGCGCAGATGATCGCGGCCGGCATCAACGATTGGGGCGGCGTCTCGCCGGTGACGCCGGATCACGTCAACCCGGAGGCCCCCTGGCCCGCGCTCGCCACGCTGGCGGACCGCACCGCGCAGGCCGGCAAGGTCTTGGTCGAACGCCTCGCGATCTATCCCGCCTACATCCGCGACACGGAGCGCTGGCTCGATCTCTCGCTGCGCAGCCCGGTGCTGCGGGCCGCCGATGCCGAGGGCTTCGGCCGCACTGATCCGTGGATCGCGGGCGCCGGACTTGATCCGCCGGACCTCGTCCTGAGAAGCCGTGCGCAAGGGCGCGCTCCTCAGGATGAGGGCAGCAAACATCGCAGCAGCCCGGATCGACTGGCGCGCATTCTCGACCAGGCCGTCGCCGGCCATGAGCTCAGCGAAACCGACGTCGTGGCCCTGTTCGCGGCGCGTGGTTCCGACTTCGAGCGGGTCTGCGCCACCGCGGACGCGTTGCGCGCGGCCGTCAGCGGCGACCGCGTCGCCTATGTGGTCAACCGCAACATCAACTACACCAACGTCTGCTACTTTCGCTGCCAGTTCTGCGCCTTCTCGAAAGGCAGGCTGTCCGCCAACCTGCGCGGCCGCCCCTACGACCTGGCGCTCGAGGAGATCCAGCGCCGCTGCAGCGAGGCCTGGGAGCGCGGCGCCACCGAAGTCTGCCTGCAGGGCGGCATCCATCCCGACTATACGGGCGCCACCTACCTCTCGATCTGCCGCGCCATCAAGGCGGTTACCCGGGATATTCATATTCATGCCTTCTCGCCGCTCGAGGTCACCCAGGGGGCGCAGACGCTCGGTCTATCGGTGGCGGCGTTTCTGACGGAGCTCAAGGCGGCCGGGCTCGGCACGTTGCCGGGCACGGCGGCCGAAATCCTCGACGACGAGGTCCGCCGCATCATCTGCCCCGACAAGATCACCACCCGGCAATGGCTCGACGTGATCGAGACCGCGCATGCGGTCGGGCTGCGCACCACCGCCACCATCATGTACGGACACGTCGAAGGGCCCGAGCATTGGGCACGGCATCTCTTGCGCCTGCGGGCCCTGCAGGTGCGCACCGGCGGCCTGACCGAGTTCGTACCGCTGCCGTTCGTGCCCATGGAGACGCCGATTTATCTGCATGGCCGCGCCCGCAGCGGCCCGACCTACCGGGAGGCGATCCTGATGCATGCAGTGGCGCGGCTGGCGCTGCATCCGCATGTGACCAACATCCAGACATCATGGGTCAAGATGGGGCCCGAGGGCGTCAAGGCCTGCCTGCGCGCCGGCGCCAACGATCTGGGCGGGACGCTGATGAACGAGAGCATCACCCGGGCGGCCGGCGCGGTGCATGGCGAGGAGCTGCCGCCGGCCGAGATGGAGGCGCTGATCTCCGCCATCGGCCGCAAGCCCGCGCAGCGCACCACGCTTTACCAGGACGTCGCCGCCGGACGCCGCGCCGCTTCGTTCGCGGCCGCCCCGCTCGCAGCCCCGATCCTCACGCCGGCGCATCGTTACGAGCGCGAGCAGCCGAAAGGAACCCCGCCGCCGCCGCGCCAGCGTGGCGAGCAGCTCACGAAAATAGGCATCGAATAAGCACAGCGGGTGGATCAACACCCGCGCACAACACGTCCACCAGGGAGGACAGGCGACTATGCTCCGATCACGTATTGCCGCGGCCTTAGGTCTCGGCATCCTGGCCGCGTCGACGCTCGGCGCCAGGGCCGACGACACATTGAAGATCGCGGTCGGCCAGCGCGGAAGTTGGGACACCTCGGTGTCAGAGCTCGGCCAGAAGGCCGGCATCTTCAAGAAGCACGGCCTCGACCTCGATCTCCTCTTCACGCAAGGCGCCGGCGAGACGCAGCAGGCCACCATCTCGGGCAGCGTTGATATCGGCATCGGCGGCGGGGTCATGGGCGTGCTCGGTGCCTTCGACAAGGGCGCGCCGATCCGCGTGATCGGCACCGAGATCAACAGCGCCGGCGATTATTGGTATGTGCCGGCGGGCTCCCCGATCAAGAGCATCCGGGACGCGAACGGCGCCACCATGGCGTATTCGACCGTCGGCTCCTCCACGCAGGCGATCGTGCTCGCCATCATCAAGGAATACGGCCTCGCGGCCGCCAAGCCGGTCGCCACCGGCGGTCCGCCGCCCACCTTCACGCAGGTGATGTCGGGCCAGATCGATGTCGGCTGGGCGACGCCGCCGTTCGGCATCCAAGCGCTGGAAGAGGGCAAGATCCGGATCATCGCCCGCGGCAACGACATCCCCGAGATCCGCAATCAGACCAACCGGCTCTTGATCACCAGCGCCGGCGTGCTCGAGCGCCGCAAGGCGGCGATCGATCGCTACATGGACGCCTATCGGGAAACCGTCGAGTACATGTACGCCAATCCCATGGCGCTCAAGTACTACGCCGAGATCGCCTCGGTGCCCGAGAGCCTGGCCAAGCGCGTGCGCGACGAGTTCTTCACCAAGGAGATGCTGATGCCCGACAAGGTGATCGGCATGGACATCATCATGCCGGCCGCGGTCGCGCTCAAATACGTCGCCGCCCCGATTCCGGACGCCAAGCTCAAGACGCTGTTTCAAATTCCGCCGGCGCGTCCGTAGGGTGGGCAAAATTGCTTTGCACTGCGATCGCGATTGGGAGGAGTTGCGCAATTTTGCCCACGCGCCACGCCGCTGCGTGGGCAACGCGCCGCTGCGCCTTACCGCGCTGCGCGATTTTGCGCAGGCGCGTTGCCCACCCTACCAGACCTGAGAACGTACCGTTCATGGAGGATTTCGTTTGTCCAAGCTTTCGATGACGTTCGCCTGCGGTCTTTACGACCGCATGATCTCGTTGCGTACCGGTGAAGTGCAACCCGAGGGCATCGATCTCAATTTCATCAATGTCGACAATCCGCGCGAGCTGTTCGACCGCATGGTCGGCAAGCTCGAGTTCGATGCCTCGGAAATGTCGAGCTCCGAATATGTCAGCCGTTTCGCGGCCGGCGATTGTCCGTTCGTGGCGCTGCCGGTGTTCGCCTCACGGGTGTTCCGGCACGGCTTCATTGCGGTCGACAACCGCGTGATCCGCTCCCCGAAGGATCTCGAGGGCAAGCGCATCGGAGTACAGCTCTACACCATGACGGCGGCGATCTGGATCCGCGGATTGCTGCAGCATCAGTACGGCGTCGATCTCTCCACCATCCAATGGGTCGAGGGCGCCATGGAGACGCCGACCCGGCACGGCAGCCCGACCGTCCTGCCGCCGCTCAAGCCGGTATCGATCGTGCCCAACGACAGCGGGAAGTCGCTCAGCCGCCTCTTGGAGGATGGCGAGATCGCGGCCACCATCGGGGCCGATCTGCCCTCCGCCTATGGCAAGAATCCGCACGTGCGGCGGCTGTTTCCGGATTTCCGCACCACCGAGAAGGAGTATTACCGGGCCACCAAGATTTTCCCGATCATGCATCTCATCGTGCTGCGGCGCGATTTCTACGAGAAGTATCCGTTCGCGGCCACCAGCCTCTACCAGGCATTCTGCGCCTCCAAGGCGCTGGCCTTCAAGAAGATGCGCTACCTCGGAACGCTGCGCTACATGCTGCCCTGGATGACGGCGGACCTCGACGAGATCGAGGAGGTGTTCGGCGGCGATCCATGGCCCTACGGGATCGAGCCCAATCGTCCTGCGCTCGAGGCGCTGGTGCAATATCTGGTCGATCAATCCATGATCGCCAAGCCGATCCGGGTCGACGATCTGTTCGTGCCGGTTTACGGCGGCTCGTGATCCCACGCCTCTGTTGTCGTGGCCGGGCTCGTCCTGGCCACCCCGACCAGGCAGGCACTGCCGCAACAAGCAAGGTCATGGCTCACGCCTTGTGGGGCGGCTCGACGTGGCCGCCAAACTTGAAGCGCATGGCCGAGAGCACGCGCTCCGCGAAGGTGTGCTCCTGGCGGGAGCGGAAGCGCGCATAGAGCGCGGCCGTGATCACCTCGGCCGGCACGGCTTCCTCGATCGCGGCGTTCACGGTCCAGCGGCCCTCGCCGGAATCCTGCACGACGCCGGAAAAGTTCGACAGCGTCTCGTTCTCGGCGAGCGCCGCCGCCGTGAGGTCGAGCAGCCAGGAGGAGACGACGCTGCCGTGGCGCCAGACCTCTGTGATATCGGCCAGGTCGAGGTTATAGCGCCGCTCCGGCGGCAGGCTCGCCTTGGATGCGCTGCGCAGGATGTCGAGGCCCTCCGCATAGGCCTGCATCATCCCGTATTCGATGCCGTTGTGGATCATCTTGACGAAATGACCGGCGCCGGGCGGCCCGCAATACGCATAGCCGCGCTCGGCGCGGCCATCGCGCCCCGTGCGTCCGGGGGTGCGTTCGACCCCGTCATCCCCGGGCGCCAGCGTGGCGAAGATCGGATCAAGCCGCTGCGCCACCACGCGATCGCCCCCGATCATCAGGCAGAACCCGCACTCCAGGCCGAAGACGCCGCCGCTGGTTCCGACGTCCAGATAATGGATGCCCTTTGGCCGCAGCGCGGCGGCTCGGCGTATGTCGTCTTGATAGAACGTGTTGCCGCCATCGATGACGACGTCGTCGGCCTGCAGCACGAGGCCGAGCTTCGCCACCGTCTCTTCGGTGGGGGCGCCCGCCGGCACCATGACCCAGACCACGCGCGGCGCCGCCAGCTGCGTCACGAAGTCGCTCAAGTCACCCGTCGTCGCCATGCCCTCGGCGGCCAGCCGCGCGACCGTCGCGGCATCCATGTCATAAGCGACGCAGGCGTGCCCGCCGCGCTGCAGCCGGCGCACGATATTGGCGCCCATCCGGCCGAGGCCAATCACTCCGATCTGCATGTTTTTGGCTCCTCGCCGGAACGGTGTTCTTTGTCGTCCCGGCCGAAGCGCCGGGATCCAACATAAGGGCGTTTACGCCCGTCTTCGACGGGCTATGCGCCGCAGCCAAATCGAGAGGGCACGGCGTATAGGTTCCCCGCGGTCGCAGGGACGACATCTTGAGAGGCGGTGCGCACGCTTATTGCGATGCGCCCGCCCACTGTCGGGATATATGGGCGAGATTCAGAGGAATTGCGAGCGATCCGCCGCCGCCCAATCGGCTTGCATTAGGCGAGGTTTGCAACAAAAATAGTTGCCGTCAAGTCGAGGCCGAAGCTCTATTGCAGGCGACGTTTTGGCGGCGCATACTTTTTTCGGGCACGCCGGATGGTCGCGAAGACACGTAGATCAAGGCGCAAATACCAGCTCTGGAGGATGGACGAAGGATGGTGCAGATTTCCAAGGTTCCGGTCATCTGTCGGCGGGCGTTCTATGCCGATTTGGCGACCGCGGGCGCGGCGGTGGGGATGGGAGGCGCGGCCGATGCCGCCATGCTGGCGGCCCTGCAGGCCGCCGCCGAGCCGGCGCAGCTCGACCCCGATTATGCCGATCTCGATTCCGAGCTGGTGGTCGACCTGGTGGCCGCGAACCATATCCTGGCCCACAACGGCGTTCTCGACTCCTTCGGTCACGTCAGCATTCGGGATCCGCGCAATCCCCATCGCTATCTGCAGATGCAGGCGATCGCGCCGCGCGACGTGACGGTCGCCGATCTCATCACCTTCGACCTCGACAGCAACGCGATCAATGCGCGCGGCCGGCCGGTCTATCGCGAGCGCTATATCCACGGCGAGATCTACAAGGTGCGGCCGGACGTGAATGCGGTGGTGCACAGCCATTCGCCCGGCGTCATTCCGTTCGGCGTGACCGAGAGGCCGCTGCGCGCCATCTTCCACAACGGCCATTTCCTCGGCCATGGCGTGCCGGTCTGGGAGATCCGCAAGACCGCCGGCGAGAAGAACGGCATGCTGGTCAACACCGCCGAGCTCGGCAAGTCGCTCGCGCAAAGCCTGGGCGAGGGCTCGGTCGTCCTGATGCGCGGGCATGGCGACGCGGTCGCCGGGCCGGATCTCAAGACGACGGTCTTCCGCGCGATCTACACCGAGGTCAATGCGCGGCTGCAGATGCAGGCGGTCGCGCTCGGTGGCCCGGTCAATTTCCTCAATCAGTACGAGCAAGCCAAGAGCCAAAACGTCGATCGTCCCTGGGACATGTGGCGCAAGCAGGTCGGCGCGGGATAAGCATTTTCAGGAAAATGCCCGCCCCCGCCAACGGGTCCGGCCGGAGGCCGGCCCAATGATAAACCCAGGCAGGGGTGGAATCCGGTTTTCCGTCCGAAAATGCGACAATGCAAAAAAGTCTAATACGCCGCCTCGATTTCGTTCTTGCCTTCGCGGCATCCAAGCAAAGGAGACAAACAAATGCGCTTTGCTAGTCGAATGGCCTGGTCGGCCCTGTGGCTGGCCGCAGCCCTGACGGTCGCGCCCGGGCTGCGGGCCGAGCCGATCGCCGACTTCTATCGCGGCAAGACCATGAAAATGATCATCGGCTACGGCCCGGGCGGCGGCTACGACCTCTATGGCCGGCTGGCGGCGGAATTCTTGAGCCGGCACATTCCGGGCAATCCGACCATCATTCCCGAGAACATGCCGGGCGGCGGCAGCCTCAAGGCGATCCTGTATCTCTACCAGGTGGCACCGAAGGACGGCACCTATCTGGGCAGCGTGTCGCAGCAGCTCGCCGCGAACGCCGTCACCGACGAGAACAACAAGATGGACGTGGCCAAATTTCATTATATCGGCCGGTTCACCTCCAACATCGACGTCGGCGTGGCGCTGCCCAAGGCAGGCATAAAATCGTTCGAGGATGCGCGCAAGCGCCAGATCGTGGTCGGCGCCGAGAACGGCTCCATGTCGCTGATCTACGCGCAAGCGCTCAACACCTACGGGGGCGGCAAGCTCAAGATCGTCAAGGGCTACAACGGGTCGGCCGATATTCAGCTCGCCGCCGAACGCGGCGAGGTCGACGTCAACGGCTCCTATTCGCTGCCCGCCGTCCTGGTTTCGCATCCCGATTGGATCAAGGACGGCACTGCCGTCATCCTCTACCAGAATGCGCTCAAGCGCTTTCCGCAGCTTCCGCAGGTCCCCACCCTGACCGAGCTGATGCTCACCGACGAAGGCCGCACGGTGGCCCATGTGATCGCCGGCATGGCCGAGATCGGCCGCTCGATCCTGACCACGCCCGGCGTGCCGGAGGACCGGCTGGCGGCGTTGCGCACCGCCTTCCAGGAGACCCTCAAGGACCCGGATTTCCTGGCCGCCTGCACCCAGCGCAACCTGATGCTCGATCCCGCAACCGGGCAGGCCATGGACGCCATCAACCAGGAAACCATGAGCCTGCCGAAGCCGATCGTCGATTCGCTGCGCACGCTGCTGAAGGGATAATGTTGACGACTCTCCGCTGCCATCGTCCGCGAAAGCGGGCGACCCAGTAGCCGCGGATGTTTCATTATAAAAACTGGCGTTTGCGATTACTGGGTGCCCCGCCTGAGTTTATCATCGGGCCGGCCGAAGGCCGGACCCGTTGGCGGGGCATGACATGTTAGGGGATGCACAAGCAAACTCGGGAGAAGCTGGTGAGCGACAATGAGCGTTTCGAGCGCGGCAAGAAGGTGCGCGAGGCCGTTCTGGGGAGCGCCCATGTGGCGCGCACCGCCAAGAACCGCACGCCCTTCAACGCGGAGTTCCAGGATTTCCTCATGGAATATGCCTGGGGATCGATCTGGTCGCGTTCGGGGCTCGATCACAAGACCCGCAGCATCATCACCATCGCGATGCTGGTCGCAATGGGGCGCCTCGATGAGCTCAAGCTCCACATCCGGGCCACCGTCAATACCGGCGTCAGCCGCGAGGAGGTCAAGGAGATCATGATGCACGCGGCCATCTATGCCGGCGTGCCGGCGGCCTTCGGGGCCTTCGGGCTCGCCGCGCAGATCTTCGCGGACATGGACAAGGAAGCTGAGACGTCCGTTTGACGTCGGTGGAGGCCGTCGAATTGCTTGGGGCCGTAGTAGATAAAGTGCGTGTCATCGCTGGGCTCGTCCCGGCGATCTCGATCAGGTGAGCTGTGCAATCATTATCGAGATGGCCGGAACAAGTCCGGCCATGACAACGCGAGAGGGTGGCATGATCAAGATTTGGGGCCGCAGCACCTCGTTGAACGTGCAGAAAGTTCTGTGGTGTTGCGTCGAGCTCGGCATCGCGTTTGATCGCATCGACTGGGCCGGCCCGTTCGGCGGCAACGACGATCCGGCCTATCTCAAGATGAATCCCAACGGGCGCGTGCCCACCATCGAGGACGGCGACAAGATCGTCTGGGAATCGAACTCGATCCTGCGCTACCTCTGTGCCGTCTATGGCGGGGCGCGGCTGCATCCGGCCGAGCCCCATCGGCGCAGCGAGGTGGAGCGCTGGATGGATTGGCAGCTGGCGAGCCTCAACCCGCCCATGACCACGATGCTGCTCGGCTATTATCGGACGCCCGAGGACAAGCGCGATCCCGCCGCGCTCGAAGTCGCCCGCCGCGAGGCCATCCGCTGCTGGAGCATCGTGGAGCGGTTCATTGCGGGCCGGCAGTATCTGGCGGGCCCCGAGCTGACCTTGGCGGATATCGGCAACGGCATCCTGGCGCACCGCTGGCACAACTATCCGATCGAGCGCCCGGAGCTTCCCAACATCAAGGCCTGGTACCAGACCCTGAGCCAACGGCCTGGCTTCCGCGAGCACATCCTGGGCCCGATCGCGTGATGTCCTTCAACAGGTGCCAGCCATGAAGCTATCGGTCGTATCCTTGGGCGCGGAGCCGGGCGCGCGCTATCTCGAGCAGGTGAAGCTTGCGGAGCGGCTCGGCTTTCACGCGTTCTTCCACAACGACAAGAAGTGGGCGCGCGATCTGTTCTCGCGGCTGGGCGCCGCCACCCAGGTGACCTCGCGCATCGGCTTCGGTACCAGCGTCATCGATCCCTATACGCGCCATCCGGCCCTCATGGCGCAAGCAACCGCGACGCTCGCCGAGCTGGCGCCCGGGCGCTTCCGGGTCGTGCTGGGCTCGGGCAGCCATTTCGAGACGCTGCCCGGCTACGGCAATGGGAAGCCGGTCGCGGCGTTGCGTGAATCGACGCAATTGATGCGGGCGCTGTGGGCCGGCGAAAAGATCACCGTGGACGGCCAGGTCGTCAAGTTCCGCGATGGCGCGCTCGACTGGAAACCGAGCAGCGTGCCGCCGCTCTATATCGCGAGCCGCGGGCCGCAAATCCTCAAGCTCGCCGGCGAGATCGCGGACGGCATCCTGATCGGCAGCTTCTCGACCGTGCCGGGCATCGAATATGCCAAGCAGCAAATTCTTCCCGGGCTCGCGATCGCCAAGCGCTCATGGAGCGACATCCGGATGTGCTCCTGGCTCTATCTCTCGGTGCTCGATCGCGAGGACGAGCCGGTTC
This sequence comes from Xanthobacteraceae bacterium, assembly GCA_035552735.1. Lineage (GTDB taxonomy): Bacteria > Pseudomonadota > Alphaproteobacteria > Rhizobiales > Xanthobacteraceae > VAZQ01. Next base: position 701 of record DASZKX010000078.1, on the reverse strand, counting down.
CGGACGGCATCCGGCGCGGCGTCAGCTTCGCGTTCTGGAGCAGCCGGAAGGTCCTGAGCGAAATGGCCGATGAGCTCGCGCCCGACATATCGCCGGAATTCCGCAAGTTCATCCACGAGGCACCGCACGAATGGTCGCCGCAGATCATGGCCGAGCTGCGCCGCCTGGTGCCGCGCGGCATCATCGACAGCCTGGCGGTGGTCGGCACCGCGCCGCAGATCGTCGAGCGCCTGCGCAAGCTAGAGGAAGCCGGCATCCAGGAGGTGATCATCTGGCCGTTCCCCAAGGACGGCCAGACGACCGAGGAGTTCATGAGCAGGCTCGCGCGCGATGTGTTGCCGCATCTGGCGAGGGCGTAGTGGCAGGAAGGCGCGGCGCATCCCAAGCGCACTGCGGTCTCCTTCTCCCCGCGTGCCATCAGGGCGTTTACCCCCGTCTGCGACGGGCTATGGAGAAGGTCGGGATGGGGGGTCGCTTCCGCGAGTCTGAGCTTGTGGAAACGCCCCACCGGGCCGAGTTCTGGTTTTCCTCTGTGCCGTGTCGCCCTCTCCCCGCGCGCGGGGCGAGGGACGCTGCGGCCCGGCAATCAATCCCCCTCAATCGGCCCGATCGCCTTGGCGATCGGCGCCCAGCGCGCCGTCTCGGATGCCACGAACTTGGTGAGCTCCTCCGGCGTCAGCGGCTTGAACTCGATGCCGTCC
>DASZKX010000077.1:0-2408 GCA_035552735.1 Xanthobacteraceae bacterium | reverse complement strand
CGCTCGAGGACCTCGATCGCGAGCCGTGCGACCAGCAGGCCATCGCCACGCTCGCCAATGCGTTGGAGCAAATCGGGCGCAAGCGGGATGCCGCAACCGCTCAGCTGAGCTTTTCCGCGGCATGCGGCGGCCATGCGCCTTGGTTGAAAGCCGCCGCCAACATGCTGCTGGCCCTGTCCGACTTCACCGGCGCGGTGGCGGCGGCGACGGATCTGATCAGGATCGAGCCGCATGAGGACGCCAATTACTTATGGCGAAGGGAAAATGCGAGGACCCCAATAGCCGCAGCGCAGAGGTGTTCAAGATGACGCCCCACAAGAACGTCGTCAGGTTGCCGGCGATCGTCAACGGCGTGCACGGCACGTTCATCATGGATACCGGCGCAACGTTCGTCACGTTGAACGCTGCCTTCGCCCAAAAGGCGAAGGTGCAAATCGATCAGGACAGTACGCTCAAGATGCACACCGCCAACGGGGTGACGGAGGGCAAGCGGGGCCACGCCGCGACCATCCAGGTCCGCTCGCTGCAGGCCAAGGACGTGGAGGTCGCGGTTCAGGGCAACAGTCAGGCCACCTACGGGGAGGGTGTCGACGGACTGCTGGGAATGAGCTTCCTGTCGCGCTTCAAGGTTTCGATCGATACCGAATCCGTCAGGATATCCACTCGCAATGCAAAGTGACTCGAGCCGGACTCCCGTTCGTCACGCCGGCGTATCGGCCAACAGTCCCAGGGCTTCGAGCGCGCTCTTCATCGTGCCGAGCTCGCGGCCGAGAAAGTCGCGCGTCGCGGCCGCGCCCAGATAAGTATCAACCCAGTGGTGGCGCGCGAGCTCGGTCCGCCAGGCATCGCCGCCCACCGCGGTCAGGAGCGCGTGCTCCCAGAAGGCGATTTGCGGCGCCGTCATCCGGCTGGTCCCGATGACGCCCCGCCAGGTGCCGATCAGGCAATCGATGCCGACCTCGCCCCAGGTCGGGACCTGCGCGAACGGCCCGGACATGCGGGCCGGGCCGCTGACCGCGACGGCGCGCAGCACGCCGGACTCGAGCTCCGGTACCGCGCTGGTGGCGGTGATGACGGCGAGGTCGGCTTGGCGCTCGACCACATGCGCGACGGCATAGCGGGCGGAATCGAAGACGTCCGTGCGCAGGGCGGTCACGTCGCCGTCGGCCTGCTTGGTGATGGTCGCGAGCGCCATATGATTCATGTTGCCGATCGCGGTCGCGAACGCGATGCGGATCCCCGCCGGATCGTTGCCGAGCTGGGCCAGGAGCTGCTCGGCGGTCTTGATCGACGCATCCGGGCGCACCACGAAGACGAGGTATTCGGTGTACAGATTGGCGAGCGGGGTCAGGGCGGTGAAATCGAGCGTGCTTTCGCCCAGCAGCCGGTTGGTGATGATGGTGGGGGAATTGATCGCCAGGATGTGCGGATCGCCCGAATGAGCCGCCAGGTAGTCCCAGGCGTTGCCGCCGCCGCGGCCCGGAATGTTGGTGAGCTTGACCGGAACCCCGACGAAATCCTTGAGCAGATCGAGCAGCACGCGGGCCGGCCGATCCTGTCCGCCGCCGGCCGGCGTGCCGGCGACCAGCTCGATCTCGTGCTGCGGACGCCATCCGGCGCCGGTGCGAGCGGCCTCTGCCATTCTGCTTGCCCCCATTTCGGTTGCGTGCGCGCAGGTTTGTGATCCGCGCGAACACCCTTGTTTGCGGTCCGCTGCATTTCGGTCCGCTGTATAATGACAAATCTTCAGACGAGCCAGGGAGGGGATGGTGGAAATCAGCCTTGCGGGGCGCTGCGCCGTGATCACCGGCGGGAGCAAGGGGGTGGGGCTCGCGGTCGCGACCCGTTTCGCGGCCTCGGGCGCCGACGTGGCGATCGTGGCGCGCGGACGCGAGGGCCTCGAGCTCGCGCTTGCGACCATCAGGGCTGTGGCGTGCACACGCGTGCTGGCGGTGCAGGGCGACGTTGCGCTCGCCTCCGACGTCCAACGCGGTTACGACGAGATCATGACGGCCTTCGGCAGGATCGACATCCTGGTGAACAATGCGGGCGTCTCGCGCAATGCGCCGTTCGAGCAGGTCACCGACGAGATGTGGCGGGAGGATTTCGACCAGAAGCTGTTCGCCGCCATCCGGCTGACCCGGCTGGTATGGCCACAGATGAAGGAGCGGCGCTTCGGACGCATCATCAACACGCTCAATATCGGCGCCAAGGCGCCGCGTCCGGGCAGCGCCCCCACCGCGGTGACCCGCGCCGCCGGCATGGCGCTGACCAAGGTCCTGGCCGGCGAGGGCGGGCCGTTCAATATCCTGGTCAATGCCCTGCTGATCGGCTTCATCGAAGCCGATCAGCACGTGCGCGCCGCCGCCCGCCTCGGGGTCGGCCTGCAGGATTACATGAACCAGCGC
>DASZKX010000076.1:0-31623 GCA_035552735.1 Xanthobacteraceae bacterium | reverse complement strand
GATCACGTCGAAATCGATCTTGAGAAGATCCAAATCGCGCGTCATCTCGCGCAGCTCCTGGCCCTTGCGACCGAGCTCTTCGGAGGCTTCCACGCCGGTCCGGCGTTCCGTCACGCCGCCGGGGCTGGCCATGAAGGTCTTGGCCCTGAGCCATTCGAGCCGCGCCCGTTGGCTGTCGCGCGCGAACTTCCGTTCGACGTAGGCGCGGCGGGCGTCGTAATACGCGGCCAGCAGGTCGCGCTCCGGCATCGTCCACAACGATTCGATTGAAATGGTCATGAGGATCGGGTCACGAAGCCGCGAGCGCCCTTCGCAGGCGCGTGATGGCGCCGGGCAGGCCGCGCACCGTCATGATCCGGCCGGTGGCATCGTAGTCCTCGGAGAGCACACGCGCGTTCTCGTATACATCGCCGAGCAGCCCCTGCTTCGCGTAGGGCAGCACGATCTGGTCCTCCACCATTGCGGCCTCGAAGAACGCGATGATCGTCTCGCGCAGCGCGGCCACGTCCCCGGGTGACTTGGCGGAGAGGAGGATCGCGTCGGAGTGCTTCGCGCGCAGCGCGGCGCGATCGGCCTCGCTCACGCGATCGATCTTGTTGAGGAGCAGGCGTGACGGGACAACCTCAGCGCCGATCTCGCGCAGCACATTGCGGCTCACCTCGAGCTGCGATTCGTAGGTCGGATCGGACGCATCGATGACGAACAGCAGCAGCGACGCCTCGAGCGCCTCGGCAAGCGTGGATCGAAACGACGCGACGAGATCGTGCGGCAGCTTCTTGATGAATCCGACCGTATCGGAGACGAGCACCCGCGGCTTCGTCTCCGGCTTCAGCGCGCGCACCGTCGTGTCGAGCGTCGCGAACAGCTTGTCCGCGACCAGCACCTCGCTGCCCGTGAGCGCGCGCATGAGCGACGACTTCCCTGCGTTGGTATATCCGACCAGCGCGACCCGAAGCTGATCGTGACGCGCGGACCGTCGGTGGTCGTTGTCGTGCTGGATATCCTCCAGCTGCCCTTTTAGCTCCGCGAGGCGATCGCGAATCTTGCGGCGATCGAGATCGAGATCGGACTCGCCCGCGCCGGAGCCCTGTTGCCGCCCGCCGCCCGCCAGCGACTCCCGCAGGCGCGGCGAGACGTACTTCAACCGCGCGATCTCCACCTGCAGCTTCGCCTCGCGACTGTGCGCATGACGATGGAAGATCTCCATGATGACGCCAGTCCGATCGAGCACCTGCGCGCCGGTCGCACGCTCGAGGTTGCGTGCCTGGCTCGGCGAAATGTCGTGATCGACGATCACGAACTCCGCCTTCGACGGCGCCTTTGGATCGAGCTCGATGAGGGGGGCATCCGGCTTCTTCTCGGCGGAGTCCTCAAAGCGTTCACGGGCCTTCGACTTGCGCGGGGTTGCCATCGATGCGACGACGCCCGTTCCGCCCGTGATCGCCGCGAGCTCCTCGAGCCGCCCCTTGCCGAGCACCGTCCCGCCCCCGATCTCGTCGCGCTTTTGCGACACCGTGCCGACGACCTCGTAACCGAGCGTCTTCACTAGACGGCCCAGCTCCTCGAGGCTCGCGGCGTGGGCGATGTCGTCGACGCCGGGGACCTGAATGCCGACCAGGATGGCGCGCGGCGCGGGCGGGTGAGTTTCCATGATCGAGCAGGTAGCACGAATCGCGCAGGGACGCGGGGGAATAAAACCACCAGCTCTCTATGTGCGCACGCGGTGCTGTGCCGGCGCAGGAAGCCGTGGGCCGGTCCATGACGACGGCTCCGCCATTTCGCCGCGGCGATACCAGAGGAACCCGATCTCCAAAGCCGGGTGAGGTAGCGACAGAGACCGGGACGATGCCCGGTGCCCTGGCGCGGGTCGAGCGATTGCGCCAAAATGGAAAAAATCGCCAAATCACCGGGAGGGATGCATGGTCCACCACCTGAAATGCCGAGCCTGGGCGGTCGCTGCCGCCGCGATGGTGGCGCTGGCGTCGTTTGTGGTCTCGCTCGCGCCCGCTTCGGCGCAATCGGGTGCACCGGTCAGGATCGGCTACAGCATGGCGCTGACCGGGGGGCTCGCGCCCAACGGCAAGTCGGCCCTGCTGGCGCAGAAAATCTGGGAGGAGGACGTCAACGCCAAGGGCGGGCTGCTCGGGCGTCCGGTCAAGCTCGTCTATTACGACGACAAGAGCGCCCCCGCCGAGGTTCCGGCCATCTACACCAAGCTGCTCGACGTCGACAAAGTCGACCTCTTGATCGGCGCCTATGCGACCGCCCAGCTGGCGCCGGCCATGCCGATCGTCATCGCGCGCAAGAAGCTGCTCATCGGCTTGCTCGGGCTCGCGGTCAACGACGAGTTCAACTACCCGAACTACTTCGCGATGATTCCCTCCGGCCCAATACCCAAGCCGGCCTTCACCAAGGGCTTCTTCGCGCTGGCGATGGCGCAGAATCCAAAGCCCCAAACGGTGGCGATCGTGGCGGCCGACCAGGAGTTCTCCAGGAACGCATCCGACGGGGCGCGCGATACTGCCAAGACCTTGGGGCTCAAGGTCGTCTATGACAGGACCTATCCGCCCTCGACCAACGATTTCAGCCCAATCGTGCGCGCGATCCAGGCGAGCAGTCCGGACATGGTGGTGGTGTGCTCCTATCCACCTGATTCGGTCGGTATCGTGCGTGCCGTCAACGAGATCGGCTTCAAGCCCAAGATGATCGGCGGCGCCATGGTGGGGTTGCAGGCCACCGCCATCAAGACGCAGCTCGGGCCCCTGCTCAACGGCTGGATCAACTACGACTTCTGGCTGCCGGTGCCGAAGATGCATTTCGCCGGCGTCGACGATCTGATGAAGACCTATCAGTCGCGGGCGCAGGCGGAAGGCGTCGATCCGCTCGGCTATTACATGGCGCCATGGGCCTATGCCCAGCTGCAGGTTCTGCAGCAGGCGATCGAGGCCACCAAGAGCCTCGACGACGCCAAGCTGGCCGAGCAGATCCGCACCAGCACCTTCAAGACCGTGGTCGGCGACGTGAGGTTCGGCGCCAAGGGCGAGTGGGCGCAGTCGCGCGTCCTGCAGGTGCAGTTCCAGAACGTCAAAGGCAATGACGTCAATCAGTTCAAGGACGCCGCCACCCAGGTGGTGTTGGCGCCCGCGGACTACGAATCCGGCAAGCTGATCTATCCGTATGAGAAGGCGAGATAGCCGACGGTCGGCCCGCACACGCGGGACTAAACAAAGCGCGGGATCGGTCCGTCCTGCGGGGTGGCGCGATCGGACAGGTCGAAGAAGACCTCGTCCAGGTAGCACCAGCCCCAGCCTTCGGGCGGGTCATAACCCTCGATGATCGGATGACGGGTCGCGTGGAAGTGCTTGGTGGCGTGCCGGTTCGGCGAGTCGTCGCAGCAGCCGACGTGGCCGCAGGTCCGGCACACGCGCAGGTGCACCCAGGGCGAGCCGATCTTCAGGCATTCCTCGCATCCGCGCGCGCTCGGTTTCACGGCCCGGATCGTATCGAGGTGGCTGCAGGTCTTGGTCATGGACATTCCTCGTCGATCAGCGCTTCGCCAACACGGCCGGGGGGCGCGCGGGCGCAGCCAGGAAGGCATGAAGGGCCGCCACCACCTGGGCGCCCTCGCCGACCGCGGCGGCGACCCGCTTGACCGAGCTCGACCGCACGTCGCCGATGGCGAATACGCCGCGCCGATTGGTTTCCAGAGGTCGGCGGCCGCCGGGGGCCGTCGCCCCGGTCGACTCCACCCCGCTCAACTCGATCCCGCTCAGCTCGATCCCGGTCAAATCCGTGCCCGTCAATATGAAGCCCTTGGGGTCGAGCGCCACGCCGGATCCTGATAGCCAATTCGTGTTCGGCTCCGCGCCGATGAACAGGAACAGGTGGCGGATCGGCCGCCGCACCTCGTTGCCCGCCGCGCCTTGTCGCCAGCGGACCGCCTCGAGCACCCCTTCGTGGCCTTCCAGGCCGCTGACCTCCGCCTGCATCAGCACCTCGACGTTAGAAAGTCCCCTGATGCGGTCGACCAGATAGCGCGACATGCTGGCTTCCAGGCTTGAGCCGCGCACCAGGACCCAGACCTTGGCGACCTGGCTCGCCAGGTAGACCACCGCTTGGCCGGCCGAATTGCCGGCCCCCACCAGGGCCACCTCCTGCCCAGCGCAGAGCTTCCCCTCCAGGGGCGATGCCCAATAGTGCACGCTCGAGGATTCGAAGGCCTCCAGGTTCTCGACCGGGGGGCGTCGATAGCGGGCGCCGCTCGCGATGACGACCGCGCGGGCGCTGACCCGTTCGCTGTTGGACAGCCGCAGGACGAAAGGGCCCCCGGATTCGTCGGCGGGCTCGAGCGCACTCACCTCGTCCGGGATCGCCATCTCGACCCCGAACTTCTGTGCCTGGTTGTAGGCGCGCGCCATCAGGGCGAGGCCGGTGATTCCGGTCGGAAAGCCCAGATAGTTCTCGATCCGCGCCGAGGCGCCGGCCTGCCCCCCAAACGCGCGGCAGTCGAGCGCCAAGACGGAGAGCCCCTCCGATCCGGCATAGACCGCGGTGGCGAGGCCGGCCGGCCCGGCCCCCACCACGACAACATCATAAAGCCGTGCCGGATCGATCGGCCCCACCAGGCCGATGCAACGGGCAAGCTCGATCTCGCCCGGATTGCGCAGCAGCTGTCCGCCCGGGCACAGAACGATCGGCAGCTGGCCGGGGTCGACGTGAAAGCGCTCGATCAGAGCCTTCGCCTCCGGATCGGTGTCGGGATCGAGACGTTGATGCGGATGGCCGTTGCGGCGCAGGAAGCCCTCCAGCCGCAGGACATCGCCGTTGTCGGGGCGGCCGACGATCACCGGTCCGCCGGCACCGGTCTCGAGGAGGCCGACCCGACGCAGGATCAGGGCGCGCATGATGCGCTCGCCGAGCTCTGCTTCTGCCACCAGCAAGGCCCGCAGCCGGTCCGGCCGGATGATCAAGGCCTCCACCGGGCCTTGGGCGTACGCATCCACCAGCACGGGACGACCCGCCAGCTGGGCGAGCTCGCCCATGAACTCGCCCGGGCCGTGGGTGACGATGAGCGCGCGGCGGCCCGATTCATCGTGCTGGGTGATATCGACCTTGCCGGCCAGGATGATGGTCAGGCCGTCGCCCACGGTGCCGACTTTGGCGAGCGCCTCGCCCGCCTTGTACGGGCGGAGCTCGCCGAACCGACGCACCCGCTCGATCTCCGCGCGCTCCAGCGCGGGAAACATCTGGGCGCGGCGCGTCTCGATGATCGATTGCCTGGACACAGCCATGATCGGTTCGAATCTTTCTCGTGCGCTGTTCACGAAGCTTACCGTCTCGGGCAGGGCGTTGCCCTCAAATTAAAGTAGCACAGTCCGCGGTGCGGATGGCCAGCATGCCGCGGATGCCCCCCTTTCCGCTTCGACGCCGATCGAAGCGCGCCGATTCTGGGCGATGTCCGGTCTTCTCATAGGCCGAGATAAAATTTCTTGATCAGATCATTGTTGTTGAGCTCCTCGACCGAGCGTCCCTCGAACGCGATCTGGCCGTGGACGATCACATAGCCGCGGTTGGCGATGCGCAACGCCTGGGGAAAATTCTGCTCGGCCATCAGGACGGTCAGCTGGTAGCGCTCCTTGAGCTCCTTGATCTTGTCGATGGTGTGGCTCACCAGCACCGGTGCGAGCCCCACCGACGGCTCGTCGATCAGGAGAATGCGCGGCGCCGTCATCAGGGCGCGCGCGAGCGCCAGCATCTGCTGCTCGCCACCGCTCATGCTGCCGGCGAGTTGCCGGCGGCGCTCGGCCAGCCGCGGAAACGTCTCGAAGCAGAACGCCAGATTGGCGCTCATCTGCGCCCGTGCCTTCTTGCGGAAGGCGCCGAGCAGCAAATTCTCCTCGACGCTCAGGCGCGGAAACAGGCGGCGGCCTTCCGGCACGAGCGCAATGCCGAGATCGACGATCTCCTCGGTCGAGCGGCCGACCAGGTCGTGACTGACACCGTCGATCTCGGCGGTGATCCGGCCAGCGCAGGGCGGCACAATGCCCATGATGCATTTCATGAGCGTGCTCTTGCCGTTGCCGTTGGTACCCAAGAGCACCACGGTCTCGCCGGCGCCGACCGTCATCGACACGCGCTCGAGCACGCGCACCGCCCCGTAGGCGGCGTCGATGCGCTCGATGGCGAGACTATTGGCCAAGGTAGGCTCTCTCGACCTCGGGATCGCGGATGACCTCGTCGGGTGCGCCGTCCGCGATCTTGGCACCGGAAACCAGAACCACCAGCCGCTGCGAGAACCGCATCACGGCGCGCATGGTGTGCTCGATCAGTATGATGGTGACGCCGCGCTCGTTCAGCCTGATCAGCAGCGCGACGATGTCGGCGACCTCGACCTGCGACAGGCCCGCCATGGATTCGTCCGCGATCAGGAGCTGGGGCTCCGTCGCCATGGCGCGGGCGAGCTCGAGCTTGCGCATCTCCACTTGCGTGAGATCGCGCGGGCGCTGCGCGGCCTTGTCGGCGAGCCCGACCAGCTGCAGGAGGTCGGCGCCGCGCGCATCGAGCTCGGCTGCGGACAGACGGGTCCCGGCTCTGGCGTTCACGGCGTAGAGCATCGGCACCTTGAGGTTCTCGGCGACCGTGAGGCTCGCGAACGGGCGCGGCAGCTGAAAGCTGCGTGCGATGCCGCGCCGCGTGCGTTCGTTGGTCTTGAGCCGGTCGATGAGCTCGCCGTCGAAGGAGACCGTGCCGCTCTGGTTGGCGAGCGTTCCGCAGATGCAGTTGACCAGCGTGCTCTTGCCCGAGCCGTTGGGGCCGATGAGGCCGACGCGCTCGCCGCGCCCCACCGACAGGTTGATGCCGTCGAGCGCCACGAACCCGCCGAAGCGCTTGCCCAGATTGGCGACTTCGAGCAAAGGCGCGCTCATGGCGCGTCCGCCGGTTCGGGTTTGCGGGCAACGCGCGGGGCCGGCGCGGGCGAGTGAAAGGTGCTTCGCACCAGCCCGACGATGCCGCTCGGCGCGACGACGACGAAACCCACGAGCAGGAGCCCGACCACCAGGAGGCCGAGCTCCGAGGATATGGTTACGGTCGCCCATTGTTGCAGGCCGGCCACCAGGATGGCGCCGACCAGCGGCCCGATCCACGTGGTGGTGCCGCCGATCATCGGCATGGCGATGGCGTTGACCGCGTAGTCGAGACCGAAGGCGGCCGCCGGCTGGACGTAGCCGAGGTAGTAGGGGAAGGGCGCGCCGGCCATTCCCATGAAGGCGCCTGAGAGCGTGGTGGCGATCAGCTTGAGCCGCAGGGTGGGCACCCCGCAGGCCTCGGCCGCCAGCTCGTCGTCCCGGATGGTGGCGAAGCCGTAGCCCAGCCGCGAGCGTTCGATGGTGCGGGCCGTGGTGATCGCCAGGACCGCCAGGGCGAGCATGAGCAAAAACAGATAGTGCACATAGTTGCCGATCAGCCATACGCTCTCGGGCCGGATCACATAGGCGCCGCGGGCGCCGCCCAGATAGTTCCAATTGACCACCAGCGTCTGCAGCACGACCGCGAACGCCAGCGTGGCGATGGCGAAGAACGCGCCGCGCAGCCGCAAGGCCAGGTAGCCCATGCCGAGCCCGGCCAGGCCGGACACGATGCCGCCGAGCAGCATCAGGATCGGGATCGGCAGCGGGTAGGACTTGTGAAAAAAAATCGACGTGTAGGCGCCGAGCGCGAAGAAGGCGGCCGAGCCGAAATTCACATAGCCGGTATAGCCGCCCAGGATGTTCCAGGCCTGCGCCAGGACGATGAACTGGAGGACCACGTAGCCGGCGAAGAATGCGTAGTCGTTGCCGATGAGGCGCGCGGCGCCGAACACACCGGCCGCGACCACGACGCAGATCAGGAAGAAGACCGAGGAACGCACGATCGGCTGTCCTATCGTCCGAATAGACCGACCGGTCGCAATGCGAGGGTCAGGAGCAGGAAGCCGAACGCGACCGCCGGCGCCCACGAGGGTCCGTAGAACGTCGAGGTGAGGCTCTCGACGATCCCGACCAGCATGGCACCGACCAGCGTGCCCGGAAGGCTGCCGAGTCCGCCGAGGACGCAGATGGCGAAGACGCGGCCGATATATTCGCGCCCGATCGAAGGCTCGACCGGCTGAATGACGATGAGCAGCGCGCCCGCGATCGAGGCGGTGGCGATCGAGAGCGCGAATGCGATGCGCTTGATCCGGACCGGCGAGCACCCCATGAGCTGCAAGGCGAACTGATCCTGCGCCACCGCCATGATGGCGCGTCCGATGAACGTGCTGGACAGGAATATCTGCAAGGCGATGAACACGGAAAGCGAGATGAGGCAAGGTACCAGCATGCGCAGCGGCAGATCCACGATGCCCCAATGCAGGCTGGGCCCGATATAGGGTGCCGCGACGTAACGATAGTCGACCCCGAAGGCGAGGATCAGCATGACCTCGGTGATGAACAACAGGCCGAAGAAAAAGGCGAGGCCGCGCAGCGATTCCTGGCCGTACCGCTCGAATGCCGCGTGATAGATCTGATAGACGAGCCCGCCCAGCGCATAGAACGCCGGCAGCATGATGATGCTCGCGACGATCGGATCGATCCCGAGCCGGGAGTTGAGCATATAGGCGATGTAGGAGCCGAGGATGATGAAGGCGGGATGCGCGATATTGACGATGTTGAGAATGCCGAACGAGATCGAGACCCCGACCGTCACGGCGGCGTAGAAGCCGCCCAGCAAGAGCCCGGCCACCAGGGCGTTGACCAGCAGGTCGATCGAAACGTCCATCGGGGTGCCGCGGTGAGGGTTTGTGGTAGGGCGCAATCGCTTTATTGCGCCTTCAGCCTCGCCAGAGGGCGCAATGCTCGGCCTCACCAAGCGGCGCAATAAAAGCGATTGCGCCCTACAGGCGCACCTTGTCGGGAATCGGCAGCGGCTTGTTGGCGCTGTCGAGGAACTCGACGGTGCAGAAGATCAGCTCGCTGTCGCCGACGTTCTCGAGATCATGCACCTTGACGTGACCGCCGGTATGCGTCTCGTGCCGGGTTTCGCCAGCCGCGTAGGTATGCTCGACCGTGCTGCCGTCGTCCATATGGGCGCGGGCGCGGCCGGACGTCAGCACCGACCAGAAATAGTCGAGCACGTGGCGGTGGAAGCCAAAACGCTCGCCTGGCTGGAGCCGGATGTGCCAGACCCGTACCCGGTCGCTCTGCGAGACCAGCCTTTGACCGACGCAACCGTTGGGGCTCTGGCGCTCGCGCTCGAACTCGGCGGTGATCTCGGGCGGCCAGGGGGTGCGCACGGATTGTACCGGCTTCTTGTCCAATGTGGTCATGGCCATGGCGTTTCTCCTTGAGTTGAGGGGATGGTAAAGCATTTTCAGGAAAAGTGGAATTCGGTTTCCGTCCGAAAATGCGACCATGCAAGAATGCTGAAGCGGTCTGTGTTTCCAAAAAAACGGGAACCGCTCGAGCAAAGTTTTGCGCGTTCGCAAACAGGGGTCGGCATCTTGCCCAAATCGAATGAGCGCCGCGCTCTGGTCATCGGCGGCTCTATGAGCGGCCTGTTCGCGGCGAGCCTGCTGGCACGTGCCGGCTGGACAGCGGAGATCTATGAGCGGGCCGAGGCGGAGCTCTCCGGCCGCGGCGCCGGTATCGTGACCCATGCGGCGATGCGCGCGGCGCTGCGTGCGGCCGGCTGCGACCCGAGCCGCGACCTCGGCATCGAGGTGGCGGGCCGCAAGACGCTCGATCGCTCGGGGCGGGTGATCGGCCACTATGGCTGCCCGCAGACCCTCACCTCCTGGGACCGGGTGTTTCGCATGCTGCGGGAAAAGTTCCCTGCCGATCGCTACCATCTCGGCAAGGAGTTGCAGCGCATCGAGCAGTCCGCCGAAAGCGTTACGGCGCATTTTGCCGACGGGGCCCAGGCCGCGGCCGACCTCATCGTGGGGGCCGACGGCTTCCGCTCCACGGTGCGCACGCAAATTCTGCCCGGCGTCGAGCCGGTCTATGCGGGCTATGTGGCGTGGCGGGGACTGGTGCTTGAAAACGCGCTGTCGCCCGCCACTCATGCGGACTTGTTCGATGCGCTGGTGTTCGGCCTGCCGCCCGGCGAGCAGTGCCTCAGCTATCCGGTGGCCGGACCCGACAACGATCTGCGGCCCGGCCACAGGCGCTGCAATTTCGTCTGGTACCGGCCGGTGCCCGCGCCGGAGCTCAGGCGCATGCTCACCGACGCAGCCGGGCACGTCCATGCGCTCGGGATTCCGCCGCCACTGGTGCGAGGCGAGGTCATCGCGGAGTTGCGCGCGGTCGCGGCGGCCCTGCTGCCGCCGCAACTCGAGGAGGTGATCAGGCAGACCGCGCGACCGTTCCTGCAGCCGATCTACGATGTCGAGACGCCCCGCATGGCGGTCGGCCGCGTCGCCCTCATGGGAGATGCCGCGTTCCTGGCCCGGCCCCACGTGGCGGCCGGCGTCACCAAGGCGGCCGAGGATGCGCTGGCGCTTGCAGGCGCGCTGCAATCAAACGGCGCCCTCGATCGTGCGCTGAAACAGTTCGAGACCGCCCGCATGAGCATCAACCGGCAGGTGATGCAGCGCGGCCGCGACCTCGGCACCTATTTGCAGCCGTACCTGACGAGCTCTGATGACCGCCGCAAAGCCGAGCAGCATGGCACCCCGCAAGCCGTGATGAGCGAGATCGCGGTGTTGGATTTTCTGGAAGGCTAAATAGCCACCCTCGCTCAGGTCTTAATTCTCTGCTTTCTCTTCGTCCGCCGCACGCCCGCCTCCGCCTCCAGCACCGCGCACACCGAGGCGGTATCGTCCTGGGCGTGGCCGCCGGCGAGCGCCGCGTCGTAGATCGGCTGCGTCGCCGAGAACAGAGGGGTTGGGCAGCAAAGCGCGGCGGCGAATTCGCCGATCACCTGCATGTCCTTCTGCCAGATCGCCACCTTCATGGTGGGATCATCGTAGCGGTTGCGCACCATCATGGGGGCGCGCAGCTCGAAGATGCGCGAGTTGCCGGCGCCGCTCGTCACCATGTCGTAGACGGTCTGCGGCTCGAGGCCCGCCTTGATGCCGAGCACCATGGCCTCTGCGGCCGCCACGTTGTTGATGGCGACCAGGAGGTTCGCCACGTATTTCATACGGCTGCCGTTGCCCAGCGTGCCGAGGTCATGGGCCGAGCGGGCGAAGCCGGCGAAGACCGCGCGCAGCCGTTTGATCGCGTTGCGGTCCCCGCTGGCATAGACCACGATATCCCGGGTCTTGGCCTGCGCGCCGGTGCCGCTGATCGGGCAATCGAGCATGATGTGGCCCGCGGCTTTCAGCGTGCGCGCGGCCTCAAGCTTGTCGGCGAGCGCAAAGGTGCTGGTCTCGATGACCACGACGGGCCGCAAGCCGGCATCCGCGATGGTCGCCACGGTCGCCTCGAGCGCAGCCGGCTTCGGCAGGCTGGTGATGATTGTCCGCACCGCGCCGGCCAGATGACGGGTGTCGGGCGCGATCTCCACCCCGGCGTTGGCCAGTGTCCGCCGGCGCGCGGGGTCGATATCGTAACCGATCACGCGCCAGCCGGCGGCGACGAGGTTCTTGGCAAACGCGCCGCCCATGATGCCGAGGCCGACGACGCCGACGATGCCCTTTTTCTTCACCGTGCCTATTTTCTTGGCCGTGCGCATGAGCCCATCTCCCCTGGCGGTCGCGACCGCCGCGGAAGCTACACACCGGTGGTGGCGGCCTTCAAGTCGAATGCGCGTTCCCGTATCTTTGCCTGGGCTGCCGCAGGGCGGCAGACCGCCCTTAAGGCGGCAGATCATGGGGAGGATGAAACATCGACATGATCCGCGACCGGCTGAAATAACGCCCGGGCTTTTTGGCAAGCACGGCCGGCTGCGGGGTGACAGGTCCAACAATTCGCTATAGTCATCGGGCCCGCAGAAACCTTGGGAGCCATCATGTCATCTCTCACGCTCGCGCAAGCCAGCACCATTCTCGATGTCGCGCTCAAGACCGGGCGCGAGGCTAAATTCGCTCCACTCTCGGTTGCGGTGCTCGATGCCGGCGGTCACTTGGTGGCGTTCAAGCGCGAGGACAAATCCGGAATCCTTCGATTCGAGATCGCCTTCGGCAAGGCCTGGGGGGCGCTCGGCATGGGCTTCGGATCGCGCACGCTCGCGGGTCGCGTGTCCCGCTCGCAGATGTTCTTCACCGCACTCGCGGCCGCGAGCGACGGGCGGTTCGTGCCGGTGACCGGCGGCGTCCTGGTCCGGGATGGAGCCGGCGACGTCATCGGGGCGGTCGGCATCTCGGGCGATACCTCCGACAACGACGAAAAGTGCGCGCTCGCCGGCATCGCGGCGGCGGGTCTCAAGGCCGATCCGGGCGTCGATCCGGCCTGATCGGGCAATTGACGCGGACGTCTGCGCAACATCAAGGGGAAGAGGGTTATGGGAGCGAATTTCGGTATCGCCGGGGTGGATTGGCAGCAGCGCATCAACTGGGACCGGTTGCGGACCTACCGGACCGAGCGGGCCCGCGAGATGATGAAGAAGCACGGTCTCGGCGCGGTCCTGTGCATGTATGACGAAAACGTCCGCTACATCACCGGGACGCTGACACCGGGCTGGAACCGGCTCAAGCCGGGTCTGCGCTACGCCATGCTGTGCGGCGACGGCGCCCCAATCCTGTTCGAGCAGGGCGATCTCGGCTTCCAGATTGAACGCCATTCGCCGTGGATCCCCAAGGAGAACGTGCGGCACTCCTTCGCCTGGATCAAAGGCGCCGCCGGCCCGGCCTCGACCCAGCAAGTCACCAAATTCGTCAAGGCGGTTCTGCAGGCGATGAAGGAGAACGGCGTCGCCGGCCAAAAACTCGGCGTCGACTTCATCGACATCAACATGATCAACATCTTCAAGGAGAACAACATCAACTGGACCGACGGCATGAGCGCGATGATGGATGCGCGTGCCGTCAAGAACGTCGACGAGCAGGAATGCTTCCGCATCGTCGGCGCCATCGGCGACGCGACCCATTGGGAGTGCATGAAGTTCCTGCGCCCCGGCATCACCGAGAACCAGGTGACCGCGCATTTGATGCAGTACCTCTACAACATCCCCGGCATGGAGGACGTGGAGGACGTGATCGTCTCCTCCGGCCCCAACACCTGGCCGAACTGGCGGAACTTCTCCGACCGCATCATCCAGCCGGGCGACATCGTGTTCATGGATTTGGCGGCGCTGACCTGGAACGGCTACAAGTCCTGCTATTACCGCACCTATTGCGTCGGCAAGGAGCCGAGCCAGGAGCAGAAGGACACCTATACGACAGCGCTCGGATGGCTCTACGACTCGATCGGCGCCGTCAAGGCCGGCACCACCACGCGTGAGATCGCCATGAAGTGGCCCTCGGCCATGGAAACCTGGGGCTACGAAGACGAGGATCAGGCGGCCGCCAACCTGTGGGGTCACGGCCTCGGCCTTGCCCAATACGATCCGCCGGTCATCTCACGCATCTGGTCGCTCGATCATCCGGTCGAGATCAAGGAGGGCATGACCTTCGCGCTGGAGACGCAGCACGGCAAGAAGTTCCGCTACGGGGTGCGCATCGAGGAGATGCTCATCGTCCACAAGAACGAGATCGAGATCGTCTCCAACTTCCCGGTGAAGCAGATCACGGTCGTCGATCCGCTGCCGGGCTATGGGGATCACGTGAAATGACATCATCTGGCGGGGCAAGGCCCGGGTCCCTCCCTCTTTCAGAGGGAGGTTTCGCTGAGAGCTCGGTGCAAGCTGCAGCGAACTCCCGATGACCGGCTTTATTGTCCCCCTCGGCGATGCCGCCGCCACCGATCCTGAGCAAGTGGGGCCGAAGGCCGCGAACCTGGCGGCGCTGGCGCATGCCGGCCTGCCGACGCCGGGCGGGTTCTGCCTCACGGCGGCGGCCTACCGGGCGCAGCTCACGGCGCTGGGGCTCGATGACCTGCTGACGCGCTTTTCCGTCGCCTCGCTTCCGCAGGCCCGCAAGCTCGCGGTCGAGATCCGGCTTGCGCTCTATGAGCAGCCGATCGCGCCCGACATCTTGCAGCCGCTGCTTTCGGCGTGGCGGGCCCTCAGAGGATGCGGGCAATCCGGCGCGGTGCGCTCCTCGGCGCTGATCGAGGACCGGGCCGACGCCAATTTTGCGGGTCAGTTCGAGAGCTTCCTGGGGCTCACCGACGAAGCCGAGTTTCTCACCGCGGTGCGGGCCTGTTGGGCTGCCCTGTGGACCGGCAATGCCCGACGCTACATGGACAATCACGGGCTCAATCCGGCCGACACCGCCATGGCGGTGCTGATCCAGCCGCTCGTCGCGGCGCGCGCCTCCGGCGGCGGCTTGAGTGAGACGCCCGACGGCCAGATGCTGCTCAGCGCCACCTGGGGGCTGGGCTCGGCGATCGCGCAGGGCGAGGTGGTGCCGGATCGCATCGTGCTGAGCCGCCGGGGATTTGTTCGCAAGATCGAGGCTGGCCGCAAGGATCGCCGCGAGACCTGCATGCACGGTATCGGCACCACCACGCAGGCCGTGCCGGACACGCTCGCCCGGCAGCCCTGCCTCGATGCCGGCCAAGCTGTGACGCTCGGCCGCCTGCTGCGCAAGGCGGAAAGCGTCATGGGCAAAAGCTTCAACGGCATGCCGGTGGAGATCGAGTGGGCGCTCGACGACGCCGGATTCAAGCTACTGCAGGCCCGCCCCCTGCACCTGCAGCCCACCCTGGTGCCGGATGACATCTGGCTGCAGCATCCCGGTCTCAGCGGTCATCCGGCCGGCGTCGGTTGGGGCTCCGGCCGCGCCGTGGTGGTGAATTGCGAGTGCGAGCTCGCCCGCGTCGGGCCGGGCGATATCTTGGTGACCAGAGTGGCGGGGCCGGCGCTCAGCCAGATCCTGCCGCGCGTGGCCGGCGTGGTGGCGGAGCTCGGCGGATCGACCTCGCACCTTGCGTCGCTCGCCCGCGAACGGGGAATCCCGATGGTGCTTGGTGTCCTCGACGCGACGCTCAAGATTCCCGACGGTGCGCAGGTCGCGGTCGACGGTGTGGCCGGCATCGTGCGCTGGCTGCGCTAGAGCATTTTCAGGAAAAGTGGAGATCGGTTTTCCGTCCGAAAATGCGACCACGCAAGAATGCTAGCTTAGAGTGGTTTCTGTCTCCGGTTAATGTGAAACCGCTCTACAACATCTTCTTGATCGAATTCTGGAGCGCTCCGTGGCCCGACCCGTCATCGCCGTAACCGACAGTGTCTTCCCCTCGCTCGATCCCGCCCTGGCCGCGCTGGCGCGCCTCGATCCCGAGATGCGCATGTCGAAGAGCGTGGCCGCCGAGGACATCCTGGCGGTGGCGCGCGATGCCGACGCGATTCTGGTCACCTATGCCAAGCTGCCGGGCGAGCTGCTGCGGCAGCTGCGGCGCTGCAAGGCCATCGGACGATTCGGTCTCGGCGTCGACAATATCGACACCAAGACGGCGGCCGAGCTCGGCATCGTGGTGACCTATGTGCCCGACTATTGCATGCATGAAGTGTCGGATCACGCCATGGCGCTCCTGCTCGCGCTCGCCCGCAAGATTCCGTTCTCCAACAAGCTGGTGCAAGCGGGCCGCTGGGAGATGCCGGCGGTGGCGCCGTTGCGCCGCGTTGCCGGACAGGTGCTGGGCCTGATCGGGCTCGGCAATATTCCGCGCGCGCTCGCCCCCAAGGCGAGGGCCTTCGGGTTCGATGTCATCGCCTACGATCCCTATGCCGCCAAGGATGTGTTCGCCTCCTGCGGGGTCGAAGCCGTGAGCCTCGAGGCCCTGCTCACGCGCTCCGATGCCATCTCGGTGCACGCGCCGCTGACGCCCGCGACCCGCGGCCTCATCGACGCCGCAGCCTTCGCCCGGATGAAGCGGGGCGCGGTGATCGTGAACACGGCGCGCGGGCCGCTCATCGACGAGCCGGCGCTCCTTGCGGCGCTCGACAGCGGCCACCTCGGCGGCGCCGCGCTCGACGTGGTCGCGACCGAGCCGTTGCCGAAGGATTCACCCTTGCTCGGCCGCGACAATGTCATCCTGACGCCGCACACCGCCTTCTATTCGGTCGAGGCGCTCGATGAGCTGCAGACCAAGTGCGCCACCGACGTGGCCAGCGTGCTCAGCGGCCAGCCGCCTGTATATCCGGTGAGGGCGGGTTGACGATCTTGTCTTGGATTTTGGAGATCTGAAAAATGAAGCTCGGTTTCTTCACCATGCCGATCCATCCGATCGACAAAGATTGGCGGCAATCCTTACGCGAGGATCGCGAGGCCTTCATCCTGGCCGACGAGCTTGGTTACGTGGAGGGCTACGTGGGCGAGCACGCCACCGACCGGGCCGAGAACATCACCTCCTGCGCGATCTTCATCGGCACGCTGGTCGATGCCACCAAGCGCATCAAGCTCGGCACCGGCACCATCAACATGCCCAACAGCCATCCGGTCGCGACCGCCTCGCAGCTCGCCATGCTGGATCATCTGCTCGACGGCCGCTTCATCTTCGGCATCAGCCCGGGCGGGCTCATGTCCGACGCCGAGGCGTTCGGCAATATCGATGCCGACCGCCGGGCCATGTTCCTGGAAGCGATCAATCACGTCCTGGCGATCTGGCAGGGCGAGCCGCCCTATAATATCAAGGGCAAATTCTGGAATGTCTCGATCGAGCGTCAATTGGTGCCCCATATCGGGCAGGGCTATCTGCCCAAGCCCTTGCAGCGCCCGCATCCCCCGATCGTGGTCACCGCGGTGGCGCCGTTCTCGGCCGGCATCGCGGAAGCGGCGGCGCGCGGCTGGGATACGATCTCGGCCAATTTCCTGTTGCCGCAATGGGTAAAGACCCACTGGCCGAAATACGTCGAGGGCTGCAACCGGGTGGGCCGCAAGCCGGAAGCGGCCAACTGGCGGGTCGCCAAGAGTATTTTCGTGGCCGACGACGATGCGAACGCGCGCGCCTATGTCACCGCCCCGGACAGTCCCTATCGGTACTATTACACGCAGCTTTTGACCAAGCTCAAGCGCAGCGGACGCGCCGAGGTGTTCAAGACCAGCCGCGAGCAGCCCGACTCCGAGCTGACGGTCGATTCGGTTTGCGACAGTGTCATCATCGCCGGATCGCCCAACAGCGTGGTCGACCAGATCCTCGCTTTCCGCGAGCAGGTCGGTGATTTCGGGACGTTGCTCTATGCCGGCAAAGATTGGCTGGACCGCGAGCGCGGCCGCCGCTCGATGATCATGCTGGCCGAGAAGGTGCTGCCGGCGGTCAATGCGGCGATCGGGGGCTGACGCTCCCGGGGGCCGCCCGTCGACGAACTGTCTAAAAAACGTTCAGCATCGCTCGATTTTTCGCCGGGCACCGGAATCGTGTCGCCCGGTGCGGCGAATCGCTCGCTCGCCTTGTGATGGGGCGCGCGTCGTGGTCTAATTTTGCGATAACGTTCAAGAAAAGCCAAAAGTCGGGAGGAGCAGGCGAACATGGCTGTCTCTCTGCGGGTCAACGGCCGCACGCGTGCATTGACTGTCGATCCCGACACCCCGCCGCTCTGTGTCCTGCGCAACGATCTCCACTTGGACCAGACCGCCAAGCCGTCGGTGGCTGAGATCAAGGCGGCGCTGGCCAACAATCTTTACCGCTGCGGCACGTATGCGCAGATTGTCCGTGCGGTGCAACGCGTGGCGGCCGCGCGCGCGTGAGGAGAGGCGACATGTCGGTTCGGTCCGCAATCGCCCGCCGCGACCTGCTCAAGGGCGTGGGCTATCTACTCGTCGCGTGCTCGCTGTCCTCCGCGCTGCACGCCGCCGAACCGTCGGGACCGTGGCCCAAGATCATTCCGGACGATCGCATCGATTCATGGCTCGCGGTCAAAGCCGACGGCGGCGTCACCTGCTTCACCGGCCGGGTCGATCTCGGGACCGGCATCCGTACCGCGCTGGCCCAGATCGTGGCGGACGAATTGGACGTCGACCTCGATCGCGTCACCATGGTGATGGGAGACACCGCACGCACGCCCGACCAGGGAACCACGAGCGCGAGCAACACCATCCAGCGCGAAGCCGTTCCGATCCGGCACGCCGCCGCGGATGCGCGCCAGATGCTGCTGAAGCTCGCTTCCGACCGGCTGGGCGTCGCGGTCTCCGATTTGCGGGCCGCGAGCGGCATCATCACCTCCGGGCGCGCCGGCAAGAGCATCTCCTATGGCGAGCTGATCGGCGACAAGCGGTTCGATCTGCGCGCGTCCGGCCGCGCGCGCACCAAGAAGCCCTCGGAATATACCGTGGTCGGGAAATCGGTGCCGCCCACCGATATTCCGGCCAAGGCCACCGGCAGCTTCACCTTCGTGCATGACATCCGCCGGCCCGGCATGTTGCACGCCCGCGTGATCCGGCCGCCCGCGACCGGCTCGGAGACGGCCGTCGGGGCGAGCCTTGCGACGGTCGACATGAACTCGGTCCGGCATATCCCGGGCATCGTCAGGGTCGTGCGGATCGAGGACTTCCTGGGCATCGTGGCGGAACGCGAGGAGAACGCGGTTCGGGCGGCGCATGAGCTCAAGGTGGAATGGAAGCCGTGGTCCGCAATGCCGGACTTCGCCAAGCTCGAGGCGGTCCTGCGCGATCATCCGAGCAAGACACGGGTCTTGCGCGAGGAGGGCGATGTCCGCTCGGCGTTCGCCAATGCGGCCATCGAGCTTTCGGCCACCTACATTTGGCCCTACCAAATGCACGCCTCGATCGGACCGTCCTGCGCGGTGGCGGAATTCGCCGACAACAGGCTCACAATTTGGTCGGCGACCCAATCCGTCAATGCCATCCGTCGCGAGGCCGCCCAGTTGCTGGTCATGCCCGAGGAAGCCGTGCGGGTGATCCATGTGGACGGCGCCGGCTGCTACGGCCTCAACTGTGCCGACGACGTCTCGCTCGATGCGGCTCTCCTCTCGAAGGCGGTCGACCGTCCGGTGCGGGTGCAGCTGTCGCGCGAGCAGGAGCAGGGCTGGGAGCCGAAGGGCGCCGCCCAGCTGATGGACGTGCGCGGCAGCCTCGACGGCAATGGCCGCATCACCGGCTATCAGTTCACGACCAAATGCTTTTCCGGCCGCGCCGAGACGCTCGCGCATTACCTCACCGGCACCAAGCCGGCGAAACCGGCGGTGCTGGCGCAGGGCGATCGCAATGCGGTGCCGCCCTATTCCGGCATCGCCAATCTTCAGGTCAACGTGCTCGATCTGGTGCCGCCGGTGCGGGCGGCGCGCATGCGCGGCGTGGCGAGCCTGCCCAACAGCTTCGCGCATGAATGCTTCATTGACGAGCTGGCGGTCGCGGCCGGTGTCGATCCGCTGAAATTCCGGCTGGAGCGCCTCAACGATCCGCGCGCGCTCGCCGTGCTGGCGGCGGCCGCCAAGAAGGCGGCCTGGGAGCCGCGCGCGCCCCGCAAGCCGGAGCTCGCCGCCGGCACGATCGCCAAGGGACGCGGCATCGCCTATGCGCGCTATACCCACGGGGATTATCCGGGATACGGGGCCGCGTTCACGGCCTGGGTCGCGGACGTGGAGGTCGACCTCGGCAGCGGCGAGGTCCGTGTCACCCGGGTGGTGGTGGCGCAGGACGCCGGCCTGATGGTCAACCCGAAAGGGGTCGAGCTGCAGGTGTGCGGCAACGTGATCCAGTCGGTCAGCCGCGCCTTGATGGAAGAGGTCAAGTTCGACGCCGCGGGCGTGACCAGCCTCGATTTCCACAGCTATCCGATCGCGACCTTCGCGGATGTGCCGGACATCCAGGTCGTCCTCATCGATCGACCCGACGATCCGCCGCTCGGGGTCGGCGAAGCGGCCTCGATCCCAAGCGCCGCCGCCATCGCCAACGCCATCTTCGATGCGACCGGCACCCGCATCCGGCAGGTGCCGTTCACGCCGCAACGGATCAAGGCGGCGCTCGCCTCGATGCGCCGCTGAAGCGTTGTCACTTGATCGCCTGCGGATTGATGGGCGAGCCGGTGCCGCCGGTGATCACCAGCGGCGGGCCGCAGAAGAAGAACTCATAAGTTCCGTCCGCCGCGCAGTCTTCAGCCAGGTCCTTGAGATAGAACATCTCGCCCATGGTGAGCCCCATTGCAGGTATCACCACCCAGTGCCAGGGCTGGTTGGCCTCGCTGGTCTCGTTGGGCCGCACCTCGACCCCCCAGGTGTCGGAGCAGATCGCCGCGATTTGCTTGTCCTGGCACCAGTAGCAGTTCTCGAATTTCACCCCCGGCGCGTCGCCGCCCGCAAAGCCACCCCATTGCTTTTCCTCAAGGCAGCGCTCCATTTGGCCGGTGCGCAGGATGACGAAGTCGCCGCGGCGGATCTCGACGTTCTGCGCCTTGGCGCAGCGATCGAGATCGTCGTTGGATATCGGATGGCCATCCGGGAGATGCGCGACGCCTTTATGACGGGCGATGTCGAGCAGGACACCGCGCCCGACCATCTTGCTCTTGGCGTGCTCGATGCCGAGCTTGCCCAGGCCGTTGCAATCCACCAGGCGCGCATCGAAGCCATTGTACATCTTCTCTTCATAAAAGATGTGGCCGAGCGCGTCCCAGTGGGTGGCGCATTGCACCGGCATGTTGATGGCATCGTCGGCGTAGCGGATGTTGGGCACGACGTCCTGCCGTCCGGCCACGGCGTCGGTGCCGGTCGCCAGCATCGTATGAATCGGGTTCCAACGACCGCCGAACAGGCCGGTCTGCGGGCCGCCGCGGTCGAGCGGTATGCCGAGCGCGAAGACCGTGCCGCTGCGGATGAGCGAGGCCGCCCGCACGATGTCCGCGGCCGTTATATGATTGAGCGTCCCGATCTGATCATCGGCGCCCCAGCGGCCCCAGTTCTTCAGCTTGTCGGAGGCTTCGCGGATCGCCTGCTTTCCCACCTTGAGATCCATTGTCCCGGTTCCCTTGATTGCAGCCTTGTTGCATCGGCGGTACCGCCGCGCGCCGTCGCGCCGATTGTGACGCGCGCGATCACCGGGGTCCATCCGGCAAATTGGATGGGGGCGGTGGCTCGCATGACCGCTGAAACTTCTCTATGGAGGAAACCATGGACATCAAAGCCGCCTGCGTGATCGGCTGGCCGGTCAAGCATTCCCGCTCGCCGCTGATCCACGAGTATTGGATCGGGCAGCTCGGCCTCGAGGCCACGTACCGGCGCGAGGCCGTGCCGCCCGACCGGTTTGCGGATTTCATCGCCCATCTGGCCGAGCACGGTTATGTGGGGGCGAACGTGACGGTGCCGCACAAGGAGGCGGCGTTGGCGCTGTCCGCGCCCGACGCTCTGGCGGCGGCGGTCGGCGCCGCCAACACGCTTTGGCGCGACGGCGGCGTGCTGCGCTCGACAAATACCGATGTCGAGGGTTTCGTGGCGAGCCTCGATGCCGGAGTTCCGGACTGGGCGAGCCACGTGGAGCGCGCGGTTGTCCTGGGTGCCGGCGGCGGCGCGCGTGCCATCGTGTTCGGCCTCATCGGGCGGGGCGTGCGTCACATCCATGTCGTCAACCGCAGCTTGGATCGGGCGACCGAGATGCAGCGGCGGTTTGGAGACCGGGTCGTGCCGTGCGGGTGGGATCAGCGGCAGGACGTGCTGGCGGGTGCGGGGTTGCTGGTGAACACCACCACGCTGGGTATGGCCGGGCAACCGCCCCTGGAGATCGAGCTCGCGCCGCTTACCGCGGCTGCGGTCGTGGCCGACATCGTCTATGCTCCGCTGGTGACACCGCTGCTTGAGGCCGCCGGCGCGCGCGGGCTGCGCACAGTCGACGGCCTGGGGATGCTGCTCCATCAGGCGGTCGGCGCCTTCGCGCGATTTTTCGGCGTGCGGCCGCGGGTGACGCGGGGCTTGCGCACGCTGGTGGAGGCTGATCTGATACGGGAAGCAACCCTGAGGACATGACCCTGAAGAGCCGAGATCGCCGCAATCCTCGAGGGAACCGGGATGCGCGGCGTGGGGTGTTTCACTGATCGCCGGATACTCTTCGTCGGCGGCCTTGCGGGAGGATGACAATGAACAAGATGACAGTAAACAAGATGACAACGAGCAAGATGACACGGCGCATGTTCGGCGCCTCGAGCTTTGCCATGCTGCTCGCCGGTTCGGCGAGCTTCGCCCAGCAGTCGCCGCCGGTGCGCGTGCGCGGCACCGTCGAGGGCGTCGCTGGCGATGTGGTCACGGTCAAGTCGCGCGACGGCGCCGACCTCAAGCTCAAGCTCAAGGACAATGCCACCGTGCGGGCCGTCATTCCGGCCAAGCTCACCGACATCAAGGCCGGCACCGCTGTGGGCGTCACGTCGTCGCCCCAGGCCGATGGCAGCCTGTCGGCGATCGAGGTGCACATCTTCCCGGCCGGACAGAATGTCAACGCGGTGCACTTCCCTTGGGACCTGGCGCCAAACACGTTCATGACCAACGGGCCGGTGCAGACCTCGGTGGCGGCGGTCGACGGCCAGGTGCTGACCGTGCAGTACAAGACCGGCGACAAGGTCGAGGAGAAGCAGATCAAGGTCACGCCCAAGACCACCATCGTGGGCTATGAGCCCGCCAGCAAGGCGGACCTCAAGCCCGGCGTGAAGGTGTTCGTCGCCGCCGCCCCGAAATTGCCCGACGGCTCGCTCGACGTCGCCAATATCTCCTACGGCAAGGACGGCATGACCCCGCCCATGTGAGGCCACGGGCTCATGTGACGGTCGTGCGATCCAGCCCTTGCGGGCCGGAGATCGGCCTGGAAGAGGCTTCGCTTCTGTGGCGCGCCGTTGTAATCTGACGGCGCGCAAGCCTTTTGCAGGCGGGCCGTGTTCGATACCCGTCCGCGCACGCAGGTTTTGGCAAGCGTGTTATGGCAAGCATGTCCTTGAAACATGTCACTCGGAGGAAGCAAATGAGCAGGATTGGAATTTTGGCCGGTATCGCCCTCGTGGCGGCCTTTGCGGTTTCGTCGGCTTCGGCGCAGCAGACGCAGCGTCTCAGCGGTACCATCGAGAAGGTCGACGGCAAGACGCTGACGGTGAAATCGAAGGACGGTGCCGCGCAGACCGTGGCCTTGGCTGACAAGGCGCTGATCGTGGGCGTCACCAAGGCCTCGCTCGCCGACATCAAGCAAGGCTCCTACATCGGCAGCGGGGCCGTGCCGCAAGCCGACGGCACCCAGAAAGCGGTCGAGGTGCATATCTTCGCGGAGTCGCAGCGCGGAACCGGCGACGGGCATCGTGACGGTTGGCCGGGCGCGCCCAACGGCACCATGACGAACGGTGAGGCCGGCAACCCGGTGACCGGTGTCGACGGCTTGACCGTGATGGTCAAGTACAAGGGCGGTGAGAAGAAGGTCCTGGTCACGCCGACCACGCCCATCGTTCAGTATCAGGTGAGCGACGCGAGCGCGCTCAAGCCGGGCGCCGCCATCAGCATCTTGGCCGCCACGAAGAAACCGGATGGCACGTTCGAGACCAGCCGCATCAATGTGGGGCTCAACGGCGTGGTTCCGAACTGACCGACTGCGCTCCGTTCCGGATTGTTGCTCCGCCCTCACGCTCGAGGGCGGATTTTTTTGGGCCGAAAGGCGGACAGTCGCAATGGCGTCATTAAAACGCAACGCGCGGCGTTTATCTCGATCCCGGACGCCGATAATCACGCTTAAGCCCTGGCGTCCCGCCTAAAGCCTTGCGGAGCACTGTCCCCCGGCCCCCCGGCCCCCGACCCGCTCCGCAAGGTTTGGCCGGCTGGGACCTGTTTTGCGTCGTCGCTCCCAGCCGGCCCTTTTCGCAACCTCAAGAGAACGCATTTTCGCGGAGTGAAGCGCTGGCGCTATTGCGGTCGAACGCTGGTCGCGAATTCGGGCTGCACCACTTCGCGTTCACGTCCCCAGGGGGCATGGCCGCGGCTCGGCTCGACGCCATTTCCCACAAGGCACCTCGTGCTATCATCAGGGCACGCCGTGCCGGAGAGCCACATGAGTCCCCTGCATCCACTGTGGGTTGCGTGCAGCCTGTTCATGGCAGCGACGGTAGCTGACGCTGCTGATCTGCCGGGGAGCAAGGATCCGGATGGGTTCAGACGATTTGAAGGCTCCGAGATCATCCACTACGCGGCTAGTCCCCACGACCAATATTTTCTTGCCAGAGGCGAAGGCGCCATTGGGGCCGGGTTTGAAAAGCAGGAGCGCGTGGAAGGCTCGACTGTCCGGGTCGTCTACAAGGCGCCGCTCGGAACGACGTCGGCCGAGATATTCCGCAGCTATCGACAGATGCTCACCGACCTTGGATTTGAAGAAACGTTCAAGCTCGATCGCGGCGCGCTCTACGCGCTCTCCGCAAAGGATTTTCAGCAGCGTTTCTACTTCCAAGCGGATTATGCGGCACGCAAGGATCATGAGGACACGCCGTTCCAGGATGCCGGCAACCAGTACTATCTCACTGCTCGACTCGTAAAAGATGGACAAGCCGTCAACGCGGCGGTCTTCGTGGCCGAGAGCGACGGCTTGGAGTGGCAGGAACCCGGCGCCAAGCAACCGATCGTGATCAGGCTGGGCCAACCGGTGATCGGCGTGGACGTGATTTCGTCGAAACAGGCCGACTATCGCCCGGTGGAGATCAAAGCGCCTGAAATGGCCAAAGCATTGAGCGCGACGGGGAAGATCGACATCTACGGCATCCTTTTTGACGTCGACAAGACCGAGCTCAAGCCGGAGAGCCGCGTCACGCTCGAGGAGGTCGCAAAACTGCTCCAATCCGATCCGTCGCTTAGACTGGAAGTTGCCGGGCATACCGACAATACCGGGGGCGCCGACCACAATATGAAGCTCTCCGTCGGACGCGCCGCCGCGGTGGTGAACGCGCTCGTCAACGGCTATGGGATCGACAAGACCCGATTGCAGCCCAAGGGATACGGCGACACCAAGCCCGTGGCGCCCAACGACAGCGATCAAGGCCGCATGAAGAATCGCCGGGTCGAGCTGCGCAAGCTCTAGTGCGCGCCCTGAGCGGCTGCGCGCCGCTCGCTCGTCGGGTGGTCCGGCTCCATCGGATTGTACTCGCGGTTGTGCTCGCCTTGGCGCTGATCGTGTCCGAGTCGCAGGCTGAAGCTCGTTTCGAGCGACGCCATATTCCACGCCAGCAACAACAAATAGAATATCGCCACCGCGATCGAGGCGAGCTCGGCGAGCAGCGGCCGGCGGCGCCGCGCGGCCCGCGAGGGGCTATCGGGAAGCGTGGTCGGCATCGCCGTCCTCCCGGTCGTTGAGCATGTTGGAGCGCATCACGCTTACGCGGAGACCAAGGAGGCTTGTGGCTCGCGCTGAGGCATGAGCGCCCCGGAGCTCTTCAGATTGCTGAGAAAGCAGCGCGCGCTTTCGTCCCATGTCATGGTCTTGGCGTAGGATCGGCAGGCCGCGCGCGACAGTGCGAGGCTCTGCATGCAGGCGGCCTGCAGATCCTCGTCGAGGACGGCGACCGGCGCGCCGCCAATGACGTCGCGCGTCGAATCGACCGGAAGGCCGGCGATCGGCAGGCCGCTCGCGAGCGCCTCGAGCAGGACCAATCCGAACGTGTCGGTGCGACTAGGAAACACGAACACGTCGGCGCTGGCGTAGATGCCGGCCAGATCCTGGCCCTTCCTGGTCCCTAGGAAAACCGCCGACGGATAGCGCTGCGCCAAATCCTGCCTGGCCGGCCCGTCGCCGACCACCACCTTGCTGCCCGGCAGGTCGAGCGTCAGAAAGGCCTCGATATTCTTTTCCACCGCCAATCGCCCGACCGTGAGGAAGACCGGCCGCGGCAGGCCGAGATCGCTGCCGGAGCGGGGCTGGAACAGATTGGTATCGACGCCGCGGGGCCAGCGCATCAGCTTGCGAAATCCGCGCGCCATGAGCTCGTTGGTCAGGGAATCGGTCGACGCCATGGTGACCCGGCCGGCATTGTGGAACCAACGCAGCCAGCTCCAGCTCAAGCTGCGCGGTATCGGCCAACGCGCCGCCGCATAGTCGGCGAAGCGGGTGTGGAAGCTGGTGGTGAAGCCGCGTCGGCGCTTGAGGCAGTGCCGGCGCACGAAGTGACCGATGGGGCCTTCGGTCGCGATATGGATGACGTCCGGCTGAAACGCCTCGATGCGCCGCGCGATCGCGCGCGAGCTGGGAAGCGCCAGCCGGATGTCCGGATAGCTCGGAAGCGGGACGCTCGGAATGCCTTCCGGGGTGAGGAAGCTGACCTCCACGCCCATACGCTCGAGCGCGCGCCCGACCGACACGAGGGTTTGGACCACGCCGTTGACCTGCGGATACCAAGCATCAGTCGCGATGAGAATGCGCATCAGGTCGCATGAGCCTCGGTGATTTTTGCGTCGGAAAGCTCGCCGCAGGGGTCGATCTTCCAGGAGACGATCTCCAGCCGGCCGTCGAAGTGCTCGACTGCCGCGCTGCAGCTCTCGACCCAATCGCCGCAATTGATGTAGCGCGCGGCTGGAAAATCGCGGATCGAGGCTTGGTGAACGTGACCGCAGATCACCCCCTGTGCGTGCCGCCGCGTCGCCTCTGCGGCGAGCGCTGCCTCGAAGCTCTGGACGTAGTTGAGCGCGTCCTTGACCTTGTATTTGGCCCATTGCGACAGCGACCAGCTCGGCAGGCTCAAGGTCTTGCGGACGAGGTTGACCGCCGCGCTGGCGCTCCGCAACAGCATCTGCACCTGATCGCCGAGGGCGGCGAACCGGCGCGCGCGCTTGATCCGACCGTCGAATTGATCGCCGTGGGTCACCACATAGCGCCTTCCGTCGGCACCCACATGCGTTGCCTGCTCGGTCACTACGACGCCGCCGAAATGGGTCCCGAAATAGTCGCGCAGGAACTCATCGTGATTGCCTGGGATGTAAATGAGGCGGGTTCCCTTGCGGGCCTCCCGCAGCAGCTTCTGAATGACGTCGTTGTGGATCTGCGGCCAGTGCCAGCCGGAGCGCAATTGCCACCCGTCGACGATGTCGCCGACCAGGTAAATGGTGTCCGCATCATGGTGGCGAAGGAAATCCAGGAGCTCCGCGGCCTTGCAGGCGCGCGAGCCGAGATGCACGTCGGAGATGAACAGTGTGCGAACGTGCTGTGTCGTTTCGGTCGGTTCCACGGTCTCGAAACCCTGATTCGCCCCACTTCGACCCGATCGATACGTGAGTCGTATCTCAATCATGTGACGGCGGCGGCTTTCGCGGCCCGGCTCCTAGCCTTGGTCCTGGAGCCATCGCATGGCGGCGAATTGGAGCGTCGTCATTCTGTTGCATGGAGTTGAGATGAGTGGGGGCGGCGCGAATCGGCGGCTTCCGGCCGGCCGCCCGCCGACCGATGCAAAGTGCGATGAGGTGAGAGATTGCTGGGCCGTCGAGGCGAGTTGGCGCGAGCGCTGCAATCACAGATCGGCCGTATCAGGCGCAAGCAGATCAACTGGAGCAAGGTCGGGATCGCGCTGAGCGCGACCATCATCCTGATTTCCGCCCTCGTCCTGTCCTATCGCCTGCGCGACCTGGACTGGCGGGCGGTGGCAAGCGCCGTTCAGGCGGTGTCACCGGCCCACGTGGCCGGGGCGACCTTCTTCGTCGCCTGCGGCTACGTCACCTTGGCGATGTACGATTGGTTCGCGCTGCGCACCATCGGGGCGCGCCAGGTGCCGTTCCGGATCGCCGCCCTTGCGGGGGCCACCAGCTATGCGATCGGGCATGGCCTGGGCGCCATGGTGTTCGCCTCGGCGGCGATTCGCTTCCGCATCTATTCCCGGTTCGGCGTGACCCTGATTGATATCGCGAAGATCTGCTTCATCGCCGGCTTGACGTTTTGGTTGGGCAACATCACGGCGCTCGGGATCGGGATGGCCTATATGCCGGATGCGGCGCGCGCGGTCGATCAGATCTCCTCCTGGGGCAACCAGGCGATCGGCATTGCCGCCTTGAGCGCGTTGTCGGCCTACTTGCTGTGGGTCTGGAGCAAGACGCGTGTCCTGGGCCGCAACGGCTCGAGCGTGACGCTGCCATCCGGATCCATGACGCTCCTGCAGATCGGCATCGGGCTCGCCGATCTGAGCTGTTGCTCGCTGGTCATGTATCTGCTGATGCCGAGCCTGCCGACCGTCGATTTCGTTCCGCTGGCGGTGATCGTGATCTTCGGCACGCTGCTCGGCTTCGCCAGCCATGCGCCCGGCGCCATCGGGGCGCTCGACGCCGCGATGCTCATCGGCCTGCCGACCTTCGATCGCGCCGAATTGGTCGCGACGCTGGTGCTCTATCGGCTGCTCTACTTCGTGGCGCCCTTCGCCCTCGCGCTGGCCGGCCTCGGGTTGCGCGAGGCCTATATCCATTTCCGTCAATGAACGTTAGCTCAGCAAAAGGGCGGCCCTTGTGGGCGCCCTGTCGCTGCAGGGTGGCGGCGCCCAACACGGGGCGGCCCTACGGATCGATCATGATTTCCGCTCGAGCTTCGCCAAGCATGCATAGCCGCGATAGAGATCGCAAACACGCAAGTGCAGATCCGCCCCGGCGGCCAGCTGCTCCAGCTCCCGTTTCAAATCGATGCGAGCAGACACGTGGAACCAACCGAGCCAGCGAAACAACAGCACGCGGAACCACGCCGGCATCCCGGCCTGGTCGCCGAAGTCGACCAGGCAGAGCGAGCCGTGCACGCCGATGAGCGAGGCCGCATGCGCCAAGGCTTGGCGCCAGGGCGGGATCATCGACAGCGCATAGGAGATCATGACGCGGTCGAACGATCCGCGGTCGAAGAGACGCGCCGGATCGGCGGTGACGGCGTCCGCCTGGGCGAGTCGGATGCGGCCGGTGAGGCCGGCGCCTTCGATTGCGCGGTGGGCAGTATCGAGCATGACAGTCGAAATATCGATTCCAAAGCATTCGACGCCCGGATAGGTCCGCGCGACGCGGATCAGATTGCGTCCCGTTCCGCAGCCGATCTCCAGGACATGGGCGCCGAACGGCAGGTCCAGCTCCGTGATCAGCCGGTCGCGGCCGAGCAAATAGGGTATGCGCGTCATATCGTAGATGTGACGCTGCCAGCGATACTGCCGATCCATCCGGCCGGCCGCATCAGTCACTACGAAGCCTCCCGCAGGCTGTGCAGATGAAAGCCGCCGTAGATGGAAGACCGGTCTTGGCGCGTGAGCTCGCGGCAATAGTCCTCGTCGTAGTGCCAGCGTGACAAAATGGGGCTCGGCACGCGGCCGACCAGCAAGCTCTTCTCGGCCGCAGTGCGGAAGATGACCCGCGCTTGCGGCCTGGCGGTGCGGGTGATCTCGGCCCAGAGCAGCGAGAGGTCGCCGCTGGTCATCCAATCCTGCGCGTCCAGCAGCACGAAGCAGTCGATACTGCGGTCGGAATGCCGTTGCAGATATTCCGTCATGGAAACGTGAAACACGCCGATGCGGTCGCAACGACACTTGATGCCCTCGTAGTTGCGTCGCTCGAGATAGGGCGGCAACGGAGCATCCGGCCCGGTGTCGTAGCGTCGCCCGAAGGCCTGGGATGCGAAGTAGTTCTCGCTGAGATCGAAATGGCAGGCCAGCCGCTCGACGCGCGTTTGCAGCACGCTCGCCATGCCATCCGGCCTCGCTCCGGCCAGGGATCGGTGCTGCGAGGGTGGAATTCCGAGCCCATAGAGCGCGGCCGGATGGTTGAACAGCCAGCGCACGAAGCGCTTGTCGAAGATCGGCGCCAGCTCGCGGTTGAAGATCGCGCGCTGCTCCTGCATCGAGCTCGCCTGCAGCATGTTGCGGGGATTGCAGCCGTAGAGCCGCGCCAGCAGGTGGCCCATGCCGATGCATCGACCGAGCAGACCGCAGCGGTAGAAGTTGCGCGTGAACGATTCGATTCGGCGGCGACCCGTGATGGTGCGTGCTTCCCAATAGCGGCGCGAGCCGAGATCGAGATGGGGCCTGACGTATTGTGCGTAGGCGACCAGGTTGCCCTGGCAGTCGGCCGCGCCGAAGAAGCGGAAGAACGAGTCGTAGTCGGGCAGGTGCCGCAGCGCGCACAGCTTCAGGCGAATGAGCGCGATATGCGCGCCGTTGAGGTCGATCGCGGAGATGCGGGCCGGATCGGCGACCAGGTAGTTGAGGATGTTGCAGCCGCCGGATCCGATGGCCAGCACATGGTCGGTCGGGCGGATTTGCAAAGCCTCGAGGTCGACGGCCGGGTCCTCCCAGATTTGCGGATAGACCAGGCCGCGAAACGCCAGCGTGAATATGCGCTCGAGCACGCCCTCGCGGGAGAATATTCTGTTGCGGTGAATCGCGGCGGCGAGTCTGGCCGAAGTGGAGCGCTGGGCGGTCGCGGCAGTCAGGTGAAGCATTTCGGGTACCCGGGCAACGGAATGGGCGCAGGCGCGGCGGTGTCCGCATGCGTGGCCAAACGATTCCGTTTAGGCGAGTCGGATGACAACCGGATGAAAACGGTCGCGGCAGCGGCGGCGCTTGCAATTCACGTTTCGGACAACACCTGCCGGCCGATATCCTTGACGCTGGCGGTGCCGGTGAGCGCCATGGTCACATCGAGCTCGTTGCGAAGGATCTCGATCGCCCGCGTGACGCCAGCCTGCCCGCCGGCGCCCAGGCCGTACAGATAGGCGCGGCCGATCATGCAGGATCGTGCGCCGAGCGCGAGCGCCCGCATCACGTCCTGGCCCGAGCGAATGCCGCCGTCGAACATGATCTCGATCTCGGGGCCGACGGCGTCGACAATCCGAGGCAGCGCGGCGATCGAGGACATGGCGCCGTCGAGCTGCCGGCCGCCGTGATTGGAGACGACGAGCGCCGCCGCGCCGGTCTTGGCCGCCCGCTTGGCGTCCTCCACATCAAGCAATCCCTTGAGCACCAGCGTGCCCGGCCACAGATCCCGGATCCACTCGACATCCTTCCAGCTCAGCGA
This sequence comes from Xanthobacteraceae bacterium, assembly GCA_035552735.1. GTDB lineage: Bacteria > Pseudomonadota > Alphaproteobacteria > Rhizobiales > Xanthobacteraceae > VAZQ01. The sequence continues at coordinate 654 of DASZKX010000076.1, read as the reverse complement.
CGGATCGAACTGTCCGGCGATCCATTGCGAAAGCGAACGCACGCCCTCCATGCCGCGCACATGGCCCGACAGATTGCCGAAGGTCTTGCGCTTGCCGCGCAGGATGCTCACCGCCCAGCCGGGTTTGGTCGCGATGTCGAGCACGTTGCGGGCCCTGATCTCCGGCGGGACCGTCATGCCGTTGCGCAGGTCGCAATGGCGTTGCCCCAGCACCTGCAGATCGACGGTGAGCACCAGCGCGCTGCACTTCGCGGCGATCGCCCGTTCGATCATTTCGCGCACGAAGCCGCGGTCTTTCATCACATAGAGCTGGAACCAGAACGGCCGCTCGACCGCGGCTGCCACATCCTCGATCGCGCAGATCGACATGGTGGACAGGCAGAACGGGATGCCGGCCGCCTCGGCGGCGCGGCAGGCGAGGATCTCGCCGTCGCCCCACTGCATGCCGCACAGCCCGACCGGTGCCAGCGCAACCGGCAGCGATGCCGGCTCGCCCACAATGGTGGTGCGCAGGTCGCGCTGCGCGACGTCCACCAGCACGCGCTGGCGCAGCTTGATGTGCTCGAGGTCCGTGCGGTTGATCCGCAACGTCTCCTCCGCATAGGAACCACGGTCGGCATAATCGAAGAACATTCTGGGGACCCGGCGGCGCGC
>DASZKX010000075.1:0-15234 GCA_035552735.1 Xanthobacteraceae bacterium | reverse complement strand
CGCTCCGCCATGGTGACGCCGTAGAGGCGGCTCATCCGTGCCATGGTGATCGGATTGTGCGTGATGATGATGAAGCGCGTGGCGGTGAGCCGCGTCATCTCGTCGAGCAGGTCGCAGAAACGCTCGATATTGTGGTCGTCGAGCGGCGCGTCCACCTCGTCGAGCACGCAGATCGGGGCCGGGTTGGTCAGGAACACCGCGAAGATGAGCGCGAGCGCGGTCAGCGCCTGCTCGCCGCCGGACAGCAGCGACAAGGTCGCGGGTTTCTTGCCGGGCGGCTTGGCGATGATCTCGAGGCCGGCCTCGAGCGGATCCTCGTGCTCGATCAGCTGCAGCTCGGCGGTGCCGCCGCCGAACAGCTCCGTGAACAGCCGCTTGAAGTGGTTGTTGACCACCTCGAACGAGCTGAGCAGTCGTTCGCGCGCCTCGCGATTGAGGCTCTGGATGCCCTGGCGCAGGCGTTTGATCGCCTCGACCAGGTCGTCGCGCTCGGCGGTGAGGTTGGTGTGCTGGGTTTGCACCTCGTTGAGCTCTTCCTCGGCGCGCAGGTTGACGGCACCCAGGCGCTCGCGTTCGCGCCGCAGCCGGTCGAGCCGCGACTCGACCTCGGTGGTCTCGGGCAGCTCGGCACCCGGCTTGATCTCGGCCAGCTCGGCGACCGCCTCGGGAGCCACTTCCAGCATCTCGCGGATCTCGCGCGCCACGTCGGCGAGCCGCCGCTTGGCCCCTTCAAAGCGCTCCTCGGCGCGTGCCGCCTCCTCGCGCGCCGCGCCGGTCGCCTCGAGCGCGGCGCGGGCGTCGCGATCGGCGGCCGCGAGCGCATTCTCGGCCTCGGCGAGGCGATCGGCGGCGGTCCGGCGCGCCGCTTCGGCGTGCTCAATCTCGCCGATCAGCACCGAACGCTTCTCGGCGAACGCCTGCGGGGCATCGGCGAGGCTCGTGCGCTCGGCCTTGGCCTCCTGCACGCGCCCTTCGAGCGTCGTGATCTGGGTGGCGGCGCCGTCGCGGCGCTCGGCCCAGCCGGCGCGCTCGGCCACGATGGCGTGCAGCCGGCGTTGTGCCAGCTCGGCTTCCCGCGCGAACGCCTGCGCTTCGGCGCGCAACTCGGCGAGCCGCGCGCGGCGCTCATCGACCTCGGCGCGCACGCCCGCGAGATTGCTCTCGACCTCGGCCGTGGGCCGCAACCCCTCCAGCAGGCGCTCGGCTTCGCGCGCCGCCGCCTGGGTCTCGTCGCGATTGGCGGTGAGCCTCGCCTTGGCTTCGGTCAGCGCCGATAACCGGGCGGTGTTGCGTCCGACCTCGCGTTCGCCGGCGGCGTGGATCTCATGCGCGGCGAGCGCCGCGTGCTGGCGCTCGCGCCAGTGCGCGCGGGCGGCCGTCTCGGCCTCGGCGGCGGCCTTCACGTCGGCTTCGGCCGCGGTCGCGACCACACGCTTGGCCTCGACGTCCTCGCGCAACGTCTTGAGCTCGGCTTCGATATCGGCGAGCCGGTTCTTGCCGGCCAGCCGGCGCGCGGCGCCGGTCGGGGCGTTGGCGGCGACCGCGAAGCCGTCCCAGCGCCACAGATCGCCGTCGGGCGAAACCAGCCGCTGGCCCGGCTTGAGCAACGGGGCCAGGCGAGCCGCATCCTCGCGCATGACCACGCCGATCTGAGCGAGCCTCCGCGCCAGCTCCGTCGGCGCCCGCACGTGCTGGGCCAGCGGCTCGACGCCGGCCGGCAGCTCCGGATCGGTGGGCTCGATGGCGGCGCCGGCCCAGCGCATGGGGGCCGAGGGATCGACCGGGGCTTCCAGATCATCGCCCAGCGCCGCGCCGAGCGCGCCTTCGAAGCCCTTGTCGACCGTGAGGTTGTCGATGACGCCGGGCCACAGGTTCTTGGTATCCACATGGAGCAGGCGGGCGAGCGTCTTGGCTTCGGTGTCGAAGCGATGCACGCGGCGCTCGGCCTCCAGGAGTGGCGGGCGAGCGACATCGAGTGCCTGGCGGGCGGCCGAGTGGGCGGCCTCGGAGCGGACCGCGGCGCTCTCGGCCTCGGCCCCCGCGGCTTGTGCCTGCTCGACGGCTGCGGCGAGCGCGGCGAGATCGGGTCCGCCCTGCGGATTGAGCGTCGCGAGCTCGGCCTCGACTTTGGCGATCTCGGTTTCGAGCCGGGTGCGGCGTTCGGCATGCTCACGCACCGCGTTGGCGAGCTGATTGCGCTGGGCGGTGAGGTCGGCAAGGGTCCGGGTCAGCTCGGCGAAGGTCTTTTCCGCGCCGGCGAGGACTTCGTCGTCGGCCGCCACGCGTTGATCGGCGCCGGCACGCAGCTGCGCGTTGGTCTCCGACTCGCGCCGCAGCGCTTCCTCCTCGGCGTCAAGCCGCCCCAACGCCGCCTGCGCGTCATCGGCCAACCGGCGTTCGCGCTCGATATCGGCGTCGAGCTGGATGAGGCGCTGGTCGAGCTCGGCGACGCGTGCCTTGGCGCGGGTTTCCTCGCGTTCGAGGGTTTCGCGGGCGATCACGAATCGCTGCAAGGTGGCCGCGGCGCCGACCTCGACGTCGCGCAGGGCCGGAAGCTCGGCGGCGGCCGCGAGCTGGCGCCTGGAGGCCTCGGCCTGCTCGCCGGTGCGCGCCGCAACGACCCGCACCGCCAGATCCTTGGCGTGCTCGGCTTCCCCGTTCTCGCGATTGGCCGCCACCCAGCGCAAGTGGAACAAGGTCGCTTCAGCCTTGCGCACCTGCTCGGCGACCACGCGGTAGCGCACCGCCTGCTTGGCTTGGCGCTTGAGCGCCTCGACCTGGCCGGCGAGCTGGTTGATGACGTCGTCGAGCCGCGCCAGGTTCTGCTCGGCCGCGCGCAGCCGCAGCTCCGCCTCGTGCCGGCGCGCGTGCAGGCCCGCGATGCCGGCGGCTTCTTCCAGCACGCGGCGGCGCTGCTCGGGCTTGGCCGCGATGATCTCGCCGATGCGGCCCTGGTGGACGAGGGCGGGCGAACGCGAGCCGGTCGACGCATCGGCCAGCAGGATCTGCACGTCGCGGGCCCGCACCTCGCGGCCGTTGATGCGATAGGTCGAGCCTGACTCGCGCTCGATGCGGCGCGAGACGTCGAGGGTCTCATGCTCGTTGAATTGCGCCGGCGCCTTGCGCTCGGCATTGTCGATCACCATCGCGACTTCGGCATTGTTGCGCGCAGGCCGATTGTTGGTGCCGGCGAAGATCACGTCGTCCATGTCGGCGGCGCGCATGGCCTTGTGGGACGATTCGCCCATGACCCAGCGCAGCGCCTCGACCAGATTCGATTTGCCGCAGCCGTTAGGTCCGACCACGCCGGTCAGCCCGGGCTCGATCAGGAAATCAGTCGGCTCGACGAAGGACTTGAAGCCGAGCAGGCGCAATCGCGTCAGTTTCATGGGAAGGCTGTTCCAGATCCGGCTGCCCTTGCTTTCGGCCGCTCGATCGCAAGCGCCCCCGGCAGGCTGGGAGGCGCGGGAATCGCCAAAACCTCGCGCCCGGAGGGGTCGAGGAGAGGGTGCCGCATCGCCAGGAGAATGAATAGGCGAGTGTGATTCGGCAACAGGAAGGAGACGTCGGCCGTCTCCCCGCACGATGGCCTGTGTGTAAGCACCTCAGGCCGCACCTCGCCGGACCGCGGGTGGGGCTCCAAGCCAATGGAAAAAACCGTTGTCAGCTCTTGAGATAGGGGGCGAATTCCGTTTCCAGTTCCTCGATCGAGAGGGCGCCGCTGAGGCGCTTGCCGTTGACGAAGAAAGTGGGCGTGGCGTTGACCCCGAACTTCTCGGCCGCCTGGTTGCGCACCTTCTCCATGCCCTCGAGCATCTGCTTGTTGTCCAGGCAGGCCTCGAACGCCTCTTGGCTCAAGCCGGCCTGCTTGGCGATCGCGGTGAGCGGCGCCAGCGGCCGCTGCACCACCCAATCCTTCTGTTGGGCGAAAAGCGTCTCGATGAGCGGGAAATATTTGTCGGGGCCGGCGCAGCGGGCCAGGATGAACCCGGCGGCCGCCAATTGGTCCAGGGGAAACTCCCGGAACATGAAGCGCACCTTGCCGGTATCAATGTACTTCTTCTTCAGTTCCGGAAAGGTCGTCTCGGAGAAGTGGGCGCAGTGCGGGCAGGTCATGGATGCATATTCGATGACGGTAATCGGCGCCTTCTCGTCCCCCATGGCCATTTCGCCCAGCGGGTTGGGCTGCATCAGCTCGGCGAGCGGCGGGTCATCCGCGCGGGCCGGACGCACGAAATCGAAGCCGAGTTGCGGGAAACGGCTCAGGGCCGCGACGACGCCGCCAAGCGCCAGCGCAGCCGTGCCCATCGCAACCGTGCGCAGGGCAAATTCGCGACGGGTGATCTTCAATGGAGGACTCCCAGGTTTAACGGTTTCCGCTCTGCCTGATCTGGCCCGGACCGCCGTCGTTGGCTCCCACAAGTGGCTATCCCGAAACCGCAAATGTGGCAATGGCGGCCACCTTCGCCAAGCCCGTTGCCGGGTCACGTCTCATTGATCGCTACGGTTCGGCCGGCCAGCCTCGAATGTAATGCCTGCCCGAAGCCCGCCACAGAGGGCCGCGATCCATCGCCTCACTTGCCGCGCTCCATGGCGGCGCCGAGCCGCGCCAGCGCCTGGCGCAGTTTCTCGTCCTTGATTTCGGGCAGGCCGGTGGCGATGCGCGCCATGGCGGCGGGATCGGGGGCGGGCCGGGGCCGCAGCGCGGCGCGCCGCGAGAGCGGCGCCTGCCGCAGCCGGACGCCGTCGACCGCCCGCCAGCCGAAGAACTGATTGACCCGTTCCAGAATGACGTCCGACAAATGCTGAATCTCCAGCGCAGCGGGGCCCTCCACGCGCAGCAGCAGGGTGCCGGGCTCCGGCGCGTTGCGGGCTTGCGGGCTGCGCGACCATTGGATTTTTTCCGGTTGCGAATGGGCCGCGATCTCCACCCCGACGATCTCGGGCCAGCGGGTGACCAGCTCGATCGAAGCGAAGCCCTGCTTGGCGAAGGCCTCGCCCAGGGTCTTGCGCAACACCTCGGCGAGCGGGCGCGGCCGCGCTGATCCGGGCTTGTTCATACGGCTCGCCTCTGTCAGAGATCGATCATGACGCTAGCAGGCGCCAAAGCCTCACGAAAGAAGGATGCATCGCTGCCAGCCGTAGAGTCTCGCGCGCAAGCGCCGCGCGTGCGCCGCGCCCCTGACCGCAAGCCCGCGGCCTCCGATCTGCTCGATTGGTACGACCGGCATCGTCGCGATCTGCCGTGGCGCGCCGCCTCCGGGGTGATCCCCGATCCCTACCGGGTCTGGCTATCGGAAATCATGCTGCAGCAGACCACGGTGACGGCCGTCGCGCCCTATTTTGCCCGTTTCCTCGCACGCTGGCCGAATGTCGAGGCGCTGGCCGCGGCCGCTCTCGAAGATGTGCTGAAATCCTGGGCCGGGCTCGGCTACTATGCGCGCGCCCGCAATCTGCATGCCTGCGCGCAAGCTGTGGTTCAGCGCTACAGTGGATGCTTCCCGTCGACCGAGGCGGAGCTCACCGGATTGGCCGGGATCGGGCCCTATACGGCCGCCGCCATCGCGGCCATCGCGTTCGAGGTCCGCACCGCGGCGGTCGACGGCAATGTGGAGCGGGTGGTGGCGAGGCTGTTTGCGCTCGAGCAGGAATTGCCCGCCGTGAAGCCGGAAATTCGTAAGCTTGCCGCCGGCTTGGTCCCGGCCCGGCGGTCCGGCGACTTCGCCCAAGCCATGATGGATTTGGGCGCCACCATCTGCACTCCGCGGCGGCCGGCCTGCGGGCTGTGTCCTTGGATGAAACCCTGCCGGGCGCGCCATCGCGGCGATCAGGCGAGCTTTCCGCGCCGGGCGCGCAAGCCGGAAGGTTTGTTGCGGCGCGGCGCCGCGTTCGTGGCGTTGCGCGCCGACGGCTGCGTGCTCATGCGCTCGCGGCCGCCCAAAGGGCTGCTAGGCGGCATGACCGAAGTGCCGACCACGTCATGGACGCACGATTTCGATGCCGAGCAGGCGCTGCGCCAGACGCCGCAGCTCAAGCGCGCGCAGCCGAAATGGCGGCGCCTGCCGGGGGTGGTACGCCACGTCTTCACGCATTTCCCGCTCGAGCTCGTGGTTTATCGGGCGCGATTTGCGGCCGGCACCGTCGCACCGGCCGGCGCGCGCTGGATCCCACTTGCCGAGCTCGACGGCGAAGCGCTCCCGAGCCTGATGCGCAAGGTGGTGGCGCAGGCGCTCGGCGACGGCGCGCGTCCGCGGGAGCATCGACGAGATCGACGCGATCAGGACTCGTATTCCTGAATTCGATTACGTGCGATCTCGCCGCGCCCGGAACGGCCAATCGATCACGCCGGCGCCATCTCGGCCCTGGCCTCGGCGCGCAGCGCGTCGATCGAGATCAGGCCTTTGGAGGTTTCCACGTGCCAGAAGGCCCAGCCGTTGCAGGCATCGAGGCCCTGCGCCAGCGCGCCGATGCGATGGATCGAGCCGACGGTCTCGCCGAGCGTAATGGCGCCGTCGGCGCGCACCAGCGCCCGATGCCGGCGCTTGGCGTCGACCAGCCGGGCACCAGCGGCCAAGAGGCCGCGCTCGATCAGTGAGGCGAACGGCACCCGCGGGGCCTCGCGGGCGGTTATGAATGGGGCGAGACTCGCGGCCGGCAGCGGCTCGGCCGCGGCCATGCGACGCTCGGCGGCCTTGGCGTAATCCGCATCGCGCTCGACGCCGATGAAGCGGCGGCCCAGCCGCTTGGCGACGGTGCCGGTCGTGCCGGTCCCGCAGAACGGATCGAGCACCAGATCGTCGGGCCGCGAGGACGACAGGATGACGCGCGCCAGCAGCGACTCGGGCTTCTGGGTGGGATGCAGCTTCTTGCCGTCCGGATTCTTGAGGCGTTCCTCGCCGGTGCAGAGCGGCAACGTCCAGTCGGAGCGCATCTGCACGTCGTCGTTGCCGGCCTTGAGGGCCTCATAGTTGAACGTATACGCCTTGGCGCCCTCGCCGCGCGCGGCCCAGATCATGGTCTCGTGCGCATTGGTGAAGCGCCGGCCGCGAAAGTTCGGCATCGGATTGGATTTACGCCAGATCACGTCGTTGAGGATCCAGAAGCCGATGTCCTGCAGGATCGTGCCGACACGAAAGATGTTGTGATAGGAGCCGATCACCCAAAGCGTGGCGGCGGGCTTCATCACGCGCCGGCAGGCGAGCAGCCAGGCCCGGGTGAAGTCGTCGTAGGCCGCAAAGCTCGAGAACTTGTCCCAGTCGTCATCGACCGCATCGACGCGGGAATCGTCGGGACGCTTGAGGTCGCCGCGCAATTGCAGATTATAGGGCGGGTCCGCGAAGACCAAATCGACGCTCTCCGCGGCGAGCTTCGACATCGCCGCGACGCAATCGCCGACCATAACGCGGCCGGAATTGACGGACTCGTAAATGGCGCGGGGCGCCCTATTGGACGCCCCGCGACGCGATACTACCATGACCCAGAACTCTGACTCAGGCGACGCTGTCGGCGACGCGGGACCTACAACCGACCAAGCACATCATGCCCCGCCAAGGTAAAAATCGGCTTAATCGAACCGTACTTTGCGCTAGGCAAGCTTTGCCGAGCACCTATATCGAATGGGCTTGAAAAAGCCGCGTGCGGCGGCGTTGCGTGAAGCCAGGAGATTGAACCATGCGGTTGGATGACCTGCCGGAAAGCAGCAATATCGAGGACCGTCGCCAGGAAGGCGGCGGCGGATTCGGCGGCTTGCCGGGCGGCCGCGGCGGCTTGGGCATCGGCACCGTCGTGGTGCTGGGGCTGGTCAGCTGGGCGCTCGGCATCGATCCGCGGCTTCTGATCGGCGGCGCCGAGCTGGTCTCGGGCGGCGGCGATCAGACGCAGATGCAAGCGCCCGCCCGGCCGACCGGTGTACCGCAGGACGAAAGCGGCCGCTTCGTCTCGCGCGTGCTCGGCAGCACCGAGGTCGAGTGGAAGGACATCTTCGCCAAGGACGGCAAGACCTATCGGCCGCCGACGCTGGTCATGTACAGCGGGCGGACCGACGCGCGCTGCGGCGCGGCGTCGAGCGCCATGGGGCCGTTCTATTGCCCGATCGACCAGAAGGTTTATCTGGATACCTCGTTCTTCCGCGAGATCCAGTCCCGCTTCAATGGCTGCGACGCCGGCAGCCGGTCCTGCGAATTCGCGCAGGCCTATGTGATCGCCCACGAGGTCGGCCATCACGTGCAGAACCTGCTCGGCATCCTGCCGCGGGTGCAACAGCAGCAACAGGCCATGCAGGGGAAGGCGGCGGCCAACCATCTGCAGGTCGAGGTCGAGCTGCAGGCCGATTGCCTCGCCGGCGTATGGGCGAACCATTCGCAGCAGCAATGGAAGCTGCTGGAGCCGGGCGACGTGGAGGCGGCGTTGCGCACGGCGGCGGCAATCGGCGACGACACGCTGCAGAAGCGGGCGCAGGGCTATGCGGTGCCGGATTCCTTCACCCATGGCACCTCGGCGCAGCGGCAGCGGTGGTTCGACGCGGGCTTCAAGGGCGGGACCGTGGCGAGCTGCAATACGTTCGGGGCAAATCAGCTTTAGGCGCCGCCGCGAAACGCGCTAACATGGATTTTGAGATCAGGGCGTACACACATCTGTCGTCTCGGCCGTGGGGCCGGGAGCCATAACCCGCAGCCGATCGAGAAGGCACGGCTTATAGGTCCCTGCTTTCGCAGGGACGACATGTGGCGAGGCGTCCCGAGGGATTCAGGAACGGGCGCCATGGCCGGGATCGACGAAAACCGACAATTCATGCCGCTGCGGATCGCGGTGCTGACCGTATCGGACACCCGCGAGCTCGCCGACGACAGGTCGGGCGCGGTTCTGTTCGAGCGCATCAAGGCGGCCGGGCACGTGGTTGCGGAACGCAGCATCGTTCCGGATGAACCGGACGCCATCAGGGCCCGCGTCAAGGAATGGATCGAGGCGCCCGCGGTCGACGTGATCATCACAACTGGCGGCACCGGCTTCACCGGCCGCGATGTGACGCCGGAAGCGGTCGAGCCGCTGTTCGAGAAACGCATGGAGGCGTTCGCGGTGCTGTTTTTGATGGTGAGCTTCCGCAAGATCGGCACCTCGGCGATTCAGACGCGTGCGACCGCGGGCGTGGCCGGCGCCACCTACATCTTCTGCCTGCCGGGCTCGCCCGGCGCCTGCCGGGACGCCTGGGACGAGATACTCGTCCATCAGCTCGACTACCGGTATCGACCCTGCAATTTCGTCGAGCTGATGCCGCGGCTGGACGAGCACCTGCGCCGCCCCAAGGCGCAAGGCGCGACGCTGTAGCCTCTACTCTGCCGCCATCATGGTGCGGCTGCGCAGCATGGCGATGCGGCGGCGGCCCAGGCGGCGCAGCAGCTTGGCTTCGGGATCGGCGTCTCGGTCGCGGTGGCCGCCCAGCCGCTCATAGAGCGTCTTCGCGATGAGCAAGCCCTGCTGTGGGCGGGGTCGCGCCCCCAAAGTGGCGGCGATCAGTCCCAGCGCTTCCACGAGGGCCGCACCGAGCGTGTCGGCTTCACTGGCGCGGCGGAACGCGGCCGCCCGCGCATCCGACCGCCCGCGCAGCTCGGCCTGCTCGATGAAGCGCCGTGTCTCCTCGACCCAGGTCCAATCCGGCACCGCGCCAGGCCGCAGAAACATGAGCCAAGACGCCCGCGCCCCCGCCGCCGCCTGCCGCAACCGATGGCCAAGCGGGGCCGCGATGACGTCGATCCGGCAGCCGGCAGCATCGGCGATCATGGCGGTCGCATCGGTCGATCCGGCGTCCGCCACGATCACCTCGCGCACGATGCCGGCGGTCGCGCCCGGCACCAGCGCGGCCAGCGTCGGTACCAAGACGCGCTCGGCATTCTCCGTGGCGATGACCACGCTCAGCATCTGGATTGGTCCCCATTTCCCCTATCAAGCTACCACGTCGGCGCCGCAGCGAAGGCTCGTTGGCCGGAAAACGATAGCGGGACTGGATGTTCTTGATTTGTTCGAGCCCCCCGCCTACATTGTGGATGTGTCCCGCGCCTCCGCAGCCCTTCGACAACCCCGGCCACTCGCAACGGCCCCCGCCGCCGCGCCGGCAGACGAGCCTATGGGGGAAACCGCCGTCAGGGCCGATCGGCGCAAGGGCCGTGGCGCCCATTCCAACGCGACCGGCCGCTATGAGCCACTCGCCCGGGTCGCCTTCGACGACGGCTGGCAAAGGCTCGACGACTTGCCGGCCTTCAAGACCAGCGTGACGGTCGACGCGACGCGTACGGTAATCACGCGCAACGATTCTCCCGACATTTCCTTCGACCGTTCCATCAATCCCTATCGTGGCTGCGAGCACGGCTGCGTCTATTGCTTCGCGCGCCCGAGCCATGCCTTTCTCGGGCTCTCGCCGGGCCTCGATTTCGAATCCAAGTTGTTCGCCAAGCCGGACGCGCCGCGCCTGCTTGAGCGCGAATTGTCGGCATCCGGCTACCAGCCGCGCACCATCGCGATCGGCACCAACACGGATCCCTATCAGCCCATCGAGCGCGAATATCGGGTGATGCGTGGCATCCTCGAGGTGCTCGAGCGCTGCGGCCATCCGGTCGGCATTGTCACCAAGTCGGCCTTGATCCTGCGCGATCTCGACATCCTGACGCGCATGGCCGAGCGCAATCTGGTCAAGGTCGCCTTGTCGGTGACGACGCTCGATCCGAAGCTCGCGCGCCTGATGGAGCCGCGCGCCGCGACCCCGGCGCGGCGGCTCGAAGCGCTGCGGCAATTGGCGGCCGCGGACGTGCCCACCTCGGTGATGGTGGCGCCGGTCATTCCCGCCATCAACGACAGCGAGATCGAGCGCATCCTCGATACCGCTGCCGCCCTCGGGGTAAAGGGGGCGGGCTATGTTCTGCTGCGGCTTCCGCTCGAGGTGCGCGATATCTTTCGCGAATGGCTGATGGCGAACTTCCCGGACCGCTATCGGCACGTCTTCAAGCTCATCCGCGACATGCGCGGCGGCAGGGATTACGACGCGACTTTCGGTCAGCGCATGACCGGATCGGGGCCGATCGCCTGGATGATCGGACGCAGGTTCGAAGCCGCCTGCGAGAAGCTCGGGCTCAATGCCGCCACCCGCAGGCTCACCACCGAGCACTTCGCGCCGCCGCACCGTGCGGCCAAGCAGCTCAGCCTGTTTTGAGCCGCGAGCGGCCGTTCTCAAGCCGGCGAATCATCGCGATTGACTAGCCGGCTCCGGCGCGCACCATCGCGCCATGAGTCGCATCCCCATGAGTCGTGTCCCGATGAGTCGCATCCCGGCGAGTCGCAAATCCGCCGCCGCGGTCCGTGCCGCCCGCCTTCCGCTCGGAGAGGACGAAATCCGTCCGACCTTCCGGCGCGAGCGCGCCGCCATGAAGCGCGGCGTCTGGCCGGTGGCGGGTTGCGACGAAGCCGGCCGTGGACCGCTGGCCGGGCCGGTGGTGGCCGCGGCGGTCATTCTCGATCCCAAGCGCGTGCCCCGCGGCCTTGACGATTCCAAGAAGCTCAACGCGGCGATGCGCGAAAAGCTGTACGCGCGCATCTGCGCCAGCGCTCACGTGGCGGTCGCCTTCGCGCCGCCGGTGCGCATCGACCGGGACAATATTCTGCAGGCCTCCTTGTGGGCGCTCGCGCGCGCGGTGGCGGCGCTGCCGATTCGGCCGCAACTCGTCTTGGTCGATGGCCGCGACCGCATCGTCACGTCTTGCGATTGCGAAGCGGTCGTGCACGGCGACGCCATCGTGGCCTCCATCGCGGCGGCCTCGATCGTCGCCAAGGTGACGCGCGACCGTTTGATGGCCCGGCTCGGCTTGGCGCATCCGGGCTACGGCTTCGAGCGCCATATGGGGTACAGCGTGCCCGAGCACTTCGACGCTCTGCTGCGGCTCGGGCCCACCGTCCACCATCGCCGCAGCTTTGCGCCGGTTGCCGCCCACTATGACGATCTCGGTGCGCAACCAGCGGAAATCCCGGCGGACTTGTTGCCTCCCTGACCTCAGCGCCTAATCTCTGCGCGTCGAGACAACGGACCTTGGGGCTGATGCTTTACGTCTCCATCATCGTGGAGCTGTTGCGTTCGCGCCCGGCGCTGACCGTATGGATCGCCGCCGGCGCGCAGGCCGCCGTGTGGTGGCTGGTTCCGGCGTTGTTCTACGCCGGGCCGCCCGGGAACCTGCCGGCCGTGCTCGCGGTCGGGCACGAATTCCAGCTCGGCACGTATCTGGGTCCCCCTTTCGCCTTCTGGCTGGCGGAGGTGATCTTCCGGATAGCCGGTCGCAGCCTGCCTGCGGTTTACCTGTTGTCCCAGGTTTGCGTGGTCGCGACCTATTGGGCCGTCTTTCGGCTTGGCCGCGCCATCGTGGGCGCGCAGCAGGCCGCCATCGCGGTGCTGCTCATGGTCGGCATCTCGACCTTCACGGTGGCGACGCCGGAATTCGGCCCGGCCATCCTCGCGATGCCGCTGTGGGCGATGGCGCTGCTGCACTATTGGCTGGTGGTCGCGGAGAGACGGCCAGGCTACGCGATCGCGCTCGCGGTCGATGTTGCGCTCATTCTGCTCACCACCTATGCGGGCCTGGTGCTGGTCGGCCTCCTGGTCCTGTTCACCGGCGCGAGCAGGCGGGCGCGGCCACTGCTGCGCTCCCGCGATCTCTGGCCCGCCGGCATCGCCGCCGCCGTGCTGCTGATGCCGCACCTCTACTGGGCGGTGACCACCAATGGCGAATTCCTCTCCATGCTCGGCCGGCTGCGCGCGGCGGATTCCGTCGCCGGCAACTTCACCGCATGGCTGCGGCAGCTGATCCTGCTGCTCGGCGCCCATGCCGGGCTCATCGTCCTCATCGGCATCGTGATCGGATTTCCCTGGGCGAGGCACGAGCCCGCGCCGGTGATCTTGCGCCGGCCGGTCGAGCCGTTCGGCCGGCAGTTCGTCTTTTTCTTCGCCACCGCGCCGGCATTGCTGGCCACCGTCGCCGGGGTCGTGGTCGGTGCACCCGGGCCGGTCGGCGGCATAGCGCCGCTGGTGGTGCTCTCTGGTCTCGCGGTCGTGATCGCGGCCGGCGATGCGATCGCGCTCAGCCATCAGCGGGGCGTCATCGCCACCTGGTTCGGGCTCCTGTTCATCCCGCCGGCCCTGGCCGTGCTCGCGCTGCTGACGTTCCCCTGGCTCGGCATCGACCTCGCCGTCAACCGGCCGGCCGGCCCGATGGCGCAGTTTTTCGCCGACAGCTTTGCGCGTCGCGTCGGCAAGGACCTGCCGATCGTGACCGGCGATCCGCGCACCGCCGAGCTGGTCGGGTTGGGCGCTGCGAGCCGTCCAAGCCTGTTTCTCGCGGCGACGCCGGCGCGCTCGCCCTGGGTGTCGATGCGCGACATCAGGGCCAAGGGGGCCATCGTGGTCTGGCCGACCACCGACACCGCCGGTACGCCGCCCGCCGCCATCCAGGAGGATTTCCCCGGCCTGGTGCCCGAGGTTCCGCGCGCATTCGAGCGCACCGTACAAGGACGCTTGCCGCTCCTGCGTATCGGCTGGGCGTTGATCCGGCCGCAGTCGCCGCCGGACGCGCCGCCGCCGACACCGAATCCCACCCCATAGTCTCACGGTGGACAAGTTGCCGTCGGGCGGATCGCCAGATCTTAGCCCGGATGGAGGCGCACGGCGCCGAAATCCGGGCGCGCCGCTCCCGCATTACGCCGCGCTCCCTGCGGGCTACGGTGGCTCCGATCCGGCTATCCCGCCAACGCCTTCTTGATCGCCAGGAAATCCCGCCAGGCCAGCCGCTTCTGCAGCGGCTGGCGCAGCAAATAGGCCGGATGCAGCGTGGCGGTGGCGCGGATTTCACGGCTGCCGGTGTGGAACGTGAACCAGCGCCCGCGCGTCTTGAGGATTCCGTCGCGGCTGCCGAGCAGCGTCTGCGCCGATGGCCCGCCGAGACAGACCAGCACGTCCGGATCGACAAGCTCGATCTGGCGCAGCGTGAACGGCAGGCAGATCGCCGATTCCTGCGGCGTCGGCGTGCGGTTGCCGGGCGGCCGCCAGGGCACGATATTGGCGATATAGGCATTGGCGCGGGTGAGCCCGATCGCCGCCATGATGCGATCGAGGAGCTTGCCGGAGCGGCCCACGAACGGCAGCCCCTCGATATCCTCGTCGCGGCCGGGCGCCTCGCCCACGAACATCACGCGCGCCTGCGGATTGCCGTCGGCAAAAACCAGCCGGGTGGCGGTCGCTCGCAGGGTGCAGCCGGTGAAGCCGTCCAGGATCGTCCTGAGCTCGTCGAGGGTCTTGGCGTTTTTCGCCTCCTCGCGCGCCGCCATGACGGCACTGTCGGGAGGCAGCGGGCCGGGCGACGCCGCCACGATCGCAGCAGACGGCCGGGCGCGGTCCAGGGCCGGGCGGCTCCCAGATTGCGGCGCGGCCGCGTGATCGATCGCCGGCTGTCCGATGGCGGGCGGTGGGGAGAGCGCAGCCGGATCGGCGAAGCGATCGACGGCGGTCTCGCCCAGCACGGCATCGACACCGGCCTCCAGATAGAAGGTCAGGAGCTCGCGGGCAGCTTGGTTGCGATCCGGAGTCATCGATGATCAGAATGCATTTCCAGCAGTCTTTAATTCGTGGCCACGCGCCGGGACACCGCCTGAAACCATAGGCGCCTTCCGGCCGTAACTGAAGGGCCGGGGGAGACGGGGCGCGGGCCATGGCCTACCGCGACGCCCGCGCGGCCAGTATCAGCGATGCCGGCTGGTCGTTCATCGTGGATCGGCTCGAACTGGCATACGACTTGCTCAAAAAGGGCCCTGTCGCCCCCATTCACGGGTAGAATGGCGGGGTCAACCCGAACCCCGGATGCCGCCCCGAATGCCGTCAGCCCGAACGCCTATAGAATGCCGATGAGCGCCCAGGATTCACCCGCGCCGGAATTGCCTGCTCGCGAGGCGATGGAGTTCGACGTGGTCGTGGTCGGAGCCGGCCCGGCCGGGCTCGCGGCTGCGATCCGCCTCAAGCAGCTCGCCCCGGAGGCCGCCGTGGTGGTGGTGGAGAAGGGGTCGGAGGTGGGGGCCCACATTCTCTCCGGTGCCGTGATCGATCCGATCGGGCTCGATCGGCTGCTGCCGCAGTGGCGGACCGAGGACACTCCGCTCAAGACGCAGGTGAGCGAGGACCGTTTCTATTATCTCTCCCAATCGCACGCGCTG
>DASZKX010000074.1:0-12366 GCA_035552735.1 Xanthobacteraceae bacterium | reverse complement strand
GCTGTTCGCCCATGCCGGGATCGCGGCTGCGCTGATCGAATGGCGCGAGCCGATCGAGGAAGGCGAGGTCGGCACCGACGCGATCGTGGTCGAGTTCCAGCCGGAGCAGGTCCAGACCGATCCGACCCCCGAGCCGGTCGAGAAGGTCGAGGAGAAGCAAGAGCCGCTGCCGCAGCAGCAATCCGAGGCGATGCTACCGCAACAGCCCGAGGTGCCGCCCGAGCCGCCCCATGAGGAGGTCCCGGCCGTTGCCCCGCGGCCGGTCCAGGCTCGCGCTATACTCCAGACATGGCGGAACCAGGTCGTCACCATCCTGGAACGCAACAAGCGCTATCCGTCGGAAGCGCGGGCCCGCGGCGATCACGGCGTCACCCGACTTGCCTTCAGCATCGACCAGGAGGGACATCTGTTGTCGAGCCGCATCGTGGGGAGCTCGGGATCGGCCGCGCTCGACGCCGAGACGCTGGCGCTAGTGCGGCGGGCGGAACCCTTCCCGCCCCCGCCGCCGGAGCTCGTCGGCAGCGAGCTGACGGTCCCGGTCAGCTTCAACATCCATTGAGGTGTCGCGACGCCGACCGGGATCCGCTGCGGACCCTTGATCGTATATTATAACATACGATACAGTGCCTGCCGCAGCACGGAGGTCTCGGAATGAAGCGAGGGCGCACGGACAATTACCAGGAGGTCTATCGGGCGCTGCATTCCACCGGGGCTCCGATGACGGCCTACGAGGTGCTTGATGCGGTGCGGCCGCATGGCATCTCGGCGCCGCCCACGGTCTATCGCGCGCTGAACCGGCTGGTCGATGAGGGACTCGCGCATCGGCTTGAATCGATCAGCGCCTACGTCGCCTGCGCCGACCCGCAGCACCATCACGACTCGGCCGTTTTCGCCATCTGCAATCACTGCGGCCGGATCGAGGAGCTGCTCGCTGCCGCCATCATCAAGCGGCTGCACGCCCGCGCGGCGGAACAGGGCTTCAAGGTGAGCGACACCACCGTCGAATTGCGCGGCCGCTGCGCCGGCTGCCAGCTCACGGGCGCCCATCCGTGAGGCCGGGCACATTCCTTCCGGTGGCGATCCCCATGGGATTTCTCGACTCCGGGACATCGCCTGCGCGGGAGCCGCCCGACGTGGACGCGTCCGCCCCCAAATGGCACCCGAACGGCGCAATCCAGACGGTCGCTTTGGTCGCAGACCGCCCTATCGCGCTCCATGACATGGAAACCTTTCTCAACCTTCTGCAACGCGTGGCGGGACCCAAGCTGCTCCATCTGACCGGGCTGGTGGCGCTGGCGGACGATCCCGACCGGCCACTCATGCTCCATTCGGGCTCGCCTGCCATCTATCCCTGGCAGCGTCTCGCCGCTTGGCCATCCGGGGATCGCCGCACCCGGATGATCGCCATCACGCGCGATCTCGATCCCGCAATCTTGAAGCGCCTGTTCGCGGCGGTGACGGCCCCCTGGTCCGACCGAACGCTCATGCGCGTCGCCGTGGCGGCGAGCGCGGCCCTGGTCGTGGTTCTGGCCTTCGGGCTCGGGCTCGCGCTCCGCTCGAACGCAAGGACCACCATGGAAGCGTCCTCAACTGCGCCATGGACCCAGGCGCGCGGCTTTTAATCTCCGAACTCGTTTTGACTTCCAATCTCACCTCAAACCGATGGAGCCAACATGATTGAAGCCACGCCGCAGACCCCCGTCACGGTCCTTACCGGCTATCTCGGCGCCGGCAAGACCACGCTCCTCAACCGCATCCTCACCGAAGCGCACGGGAAGCGCTTCGCGGTCATCGTCAACGAGTTCGGCGAGGTCGGCATCGACAACGATCTCGTCGTCAACGCGGACGAGGAGATTTTCGAGATGAACAACGGCTGCATCTGCTGCTCGGTCCGCGGCGATCTCATTCGCATCCTCGGCGGGCTGATGCGGCGGGCACGCCGATTCGACGGCATCGTGGTGGAGACAACGGGGCTCGCCGACCCGGCGCCGGTGGCGCAGACCTTTTTCGTCGACGAAGACGTGCGCCGCAACACCAGGCTTGACGCCATCGTCACGGTCGTCGACGGCAAGCACCTGCTCGGCGAGATCGACCGCGCCCCCGAGGCGCAGGAGCAGATCGCCTTCGCCGACGTGATCCTGCTCAACAAGGCCGATCTGGTCGCGCCCGAGGCGCTCGCGCGCGTCGAAGCGCGCATTCGCGCCATCAATCCGTACGTCAAGATCCATCGCACGCAACGCTGCGCGGTCGATCTCGGCGAGGTGCTCGGCAAGGACGCGTTCAACCTCGACCGCATTCTCCAGATCGAGCCGGGCTTCCTGGCACAAGACCATGAGCACGAGCACGATGATCAGGTCGTGAGCCTGTCGCTGAGCACAGACCGTCCGATCGAGCCGAACCGGTTCATGCCCTGGATCCAGGACATCACGCAGCAATACGGCGCCGACCTGCTGCGCATGAAGGGCATTCTGGCGCTGCAGGACGACGACCAGCGCTTCGTCATCCAGGGGGTTCACATGCTGCTCGATGGCGATCGGCAGCGGCCGTGGAAACCCGACGAGAAGCGGCAGAGCCGGCTGGTCTTCATCGGCCGCGATCTGCCCAAGGACCTGCTCCGCCAAGGTTTCGAGGCGTGCCAATCCTGATCGATGGGGCATGATCATCGGGGGAGCCGGGCAGTGATCGGCAGCTTCTTCAATCCGCTGTCGCGCCGGCCGAAGGCCGGCCATCCGGAAGCGATGGAGCGACTGAAGGCGGCGACCCGCGCGCTGCTCGATCTCTCCGACGACGCCGTGGTCTCCGTCACCGAGATCATCTGCCGCGAGTCCGGATGCCCGGACGTCGAGACGGTCGTGGCGGTGCTGCGTGCCGGCGAGAAGCCTTGCACCGCCAAGTTCCGCAAGCCGCTACGCGATGTCACGGCGGACAACCTGTCCGCCGAGTTCGCGCGGTTGGGCTGGAGGGTCTCGCGCCTCCGGTGACGGCGGCCGAGCCTGCATATAGGCGACGCCGCCTACAATGCATCATGGCTCGTGAGGACCTTGCGTCTGTCGATCGGCACCGGATCGAGCTTGGAATGCGCATAGGCGTCGAGGTCCTGCAGCTCCTTGCCGTATCGAGCGGCGTTGGCGCGGAAGTCGGCGGCGTCCGCCGGATCGGCCGCAGCCAGCGTTTTCTCGATGTTGGATAACCCAGGCCTGCACGTTGGCCAAGTCTCACGGAATCCAGGTCTCACGGAATATTGACAGGCTGCGCGAACCGCGTACATTCCATCATTCATTGGAATGATGTATCGTCAATGGTCAAGAAGCGAGAGCACGGCGAGCATCGGCATCCGGCTCGCCCCTTTCCGAAACTGCCCGCCGGTTCCCGGCTCGACGGCGCCTCGGACATGTTCCGGGCGCTGGGCGATCCGGCGCGGCTGCGGCTGCTGGCACGGCTTGCCGCGGCCGAGGGCGAAATCTGCGTGAGCGAGTTGGCGGAACTGGAGAACGAGAAGTTGAGCACGATTTCCGCCCGCCTCAAGACCCTGCATGCCGTGCGGCTGGTGAAACGGCGCCGCGCGGCGAAGCACATCTTCTATGCGCTGACGGATCTTCATGTCCTGCACTTGATGCAAAGCGCCATCGACCACGCCGCCGAGAGGCCATGAGGCCCGTCCCGACCGGATCACCCCACGCAAGGAGCGCAACCCATGACCACCTGCAGCGAGCATCACCATGCGGACCACGCCCACCAACACGGCCCCAATTGCGGCCACGTTGCAGTCCGCCATGAGGGCCACGTCGACTATCTGCACGACGGCCACTTGCACCACATGCACGGCGACCACGTCGACGAGCATGTCATCGGAGTAGACGCGACCAATCCGGCCCGCTGCACGCCCGAAACAAAGTGCGCCCACAAGCACGGCACCGGCTGCGGGCACGAGGCGATCCCGCACGGCGACCATGTCGATTATCTGGTGGACGGGCACCTGCACCACCCGCACGGCGATCATTGCGACGATCACGGGCGCGTTCAACTGGCTTGAGCGTCCGGCGTCCACGCGCCGCGCGCGGCGTTGCAGGACTGGTCGCCGGCCCCTACCCTCGGTGCCGATGACCCAGGACATGACCACCGCAGAGCCGGCTGCCGCCGCACCCGCAACCGACCAAGGTAACTGGCGCGAGGTGCTGGCGGTCTTCCTGCGGCTGGGGCTCACCTCCTTCGGGGGCCCGGTCGCGCATCTGGGGTATTTCCGCGAAGAGCTCGTGAACCGGCGGCAGTGGCTCGATGATCGCAGCTATGCGGATCTGGTGGCGCTGTGCCAGTTCCTGCCCGGCCCGGCCTCGAGCCAGGTGGGCATCGCGGTCGGCCTGTTGCGCGCCGGTTACGCGGGAGCGCTGGCGGCCTGGACCGGCTTCACGCTGCCTTCCGCGCTGGCAATGGTGCTGTTCGCCTATGGGGTCGATCTCCTCGGCAATACGGCCGGGTCGGGTTGGCTGCACGGGCTCAAGGTCGCGGCAGTCGCGGTGGTGGCGCAGGCGGTGCTTGGGATGGCGCGCACGCTCGCGCCCGATCGGCCGCGCGCCACGCTCGCGGTCGCGGCCGCCATCGTGGCGCTCGCGGTGCCGTCCGCCTGGGGCCAGATCGGTGCGATCCTCATGGGCGGCGCGGTCGGCATCACGCTCCTCGAGCGCAAACCGCAGGGCGACCATACTGCGTTGCCGGTGGCGATGAGCCGCACCACCGGCGCAGTGTTGCTGGCCGTGTTCGTGGCGCTGCTGATCGGTCTGCCGATCCTCGCCTCGGTGACGTCCTCGCAGGCCTTGAACGAGTTCGACGTGTTCTACCGCGCCGGTTCGCTGGTCTTCGGCGGCGGCCATGTGGTGCTGCCCTTGCTGCAGGCCGCGGTGGTGCCGCCCGGGTGGGTGAGCAATGAAACCTTTCTGGCCGGCTACGGCGCCGCCCAGGCGGTGCCGGGACCATTGTTTACCTTTGCCGCCTATCTGGGTGCCGTCATGGGACCGGTCCCTAATGGCTGGCGCGGCGCCATCATCTGCTTGGTCGGGATCTTTCTGCCGTCGTTCTTCCTGGTCATCGGCGCCATGCCGTTTTGGGAGAATCTGCGCCGCGGCGCGACCGCCCAGGCGGCACTCACCGGCGTCAATGCCGCCGTTGTGGGGCTGCTGCTGGCGGCGCTCTATCGGCCGGTGTGGACCACCGGCATCACCAGCGCGGCCGATTTCGCGCTGGCGAGCGCGGCGTTCCTCTTGCTGTTCATGTGGCAAACGCCGCCCTGGCTGGTGGTGATCTTAAGCGCGGTCGCGGGCGCCGCGATCGCGAATATCTAGCGTGTCCCGGGCGCAGCGCAGCACCTCTTGCGGTGCGCTGCAGACCCGAGGCCGTTCCAGACTCCGGCGTTTGGAACGGTCCCTGACCAGCGGAGCGCCGCGTCGCAAGAGCTTCGGGCTGCACCGCATCCGGGACAAGCGCGCATTTCGCGATCGCGCTGATCGCGCGGACCGGAAAATTCGATTATCACTCCGGCCATGACCGTGATCAGCCAACTCGCCGAATTCGTGGCGCAGGCGAATGCGGCGGCGCTGCCTGCGGCCGAGCAGACGCTGCAGCGCCGGCACATATTCGATGCCGTGGTGGCGGCCGCCGTCGGCGCCCGCACCCGCGAGGCCCAGAGCCTCGCGGCGCTGTTCGGCGCCCGCGCGCTGCCGCAGATCATCGCGCAGCGGGCCGCCACCATCCGGCTATCGGAGGTCGACGACATCCATCTGCCGTCCTGCACCACCCCGACCGCCGCCGCGGTCGCGGTCGCGCTGTCGCTCGCCGCGCAGGCCGCGCGCTTCGATCCGGTGCAGGTCGCGAGCGCCATCTGGGCCGGGACCGAGACGATGACCCGCATGGGTGAGGCGGTGCGCGGCCCGGAGATTCTCTATCGCGGGGTTTGGCCGAGCTGCTTTGCGGCACCGCTTTCGGCGGCCGCCACCGCGGCCCGCATGCACGGCTTCGACGCCAAGCAAACCGCGCACGCGCTGTCGCTCGCCCTGATGCTGTCGACCCGCGGCACCGGTCGCCCGCATGGCTCGCCGTCGGGCCGCTGGGTGATGTTCGGGGTCGCGGTGGCATCCGGCCTGTCCGCCGTCGAGGCAGTGCGGGCGGGCTACCGGGGCGATCCGGGCCTTTTGGATGGCAGCGGGTTCGAGGAAAGCTGGGGCTTTGCGCTCGACCGCGATCATCTCGCCGCCGTGTCGCCCGCGCACAGCGTCTATCCGGCGCTCAGCCTGAAGCCGTTTTGCTCCGCCAAGCAATCAATCGCGGCGGTCGAGGCGCTACGCGCGATTCTGGCGTCAGGCATCGAACCCGGCGCGATCGCAGCCGTGCGGGTGCGGGTGCCGCCCGCCTATGCCGGGATGGTCGGGCTCAAAGCCCAGGACCAGGTGCGCACCACGACCCTGGTCAGCGCCGCCCGCCAGCTCGCCCTCCTCGCCTTCGACCCGGCGCGCCTCTATGACGTCGACCGCGGCGCAGCGGTCACGGACCCGGCGCTCTTGAGTTTCGAGGCCAAGGTGGAGATCGTGGCCGACGCGGCGCTGGCGCCATATTATCCCCATGACTGGCCGGCGGAGGTCGAGGTGGTGGGCGCGGACGGCAGCACCCGCCGCGAGCGCGTAGTCACGGCCCCCGGCGACCCCAGCCGGCCGCTCGCCGAGGAGGCGCTCGAACAGAAGGCCCACCGCCTGCTCGATCACCTGATCGGCCGCGACGGCGCCACCGGCTTCATCGGCATCGCGCGCCGCGGGCTCGAGGACGTCACCGGTTGCCGCGCCTTGGCGGGCGCATTCGTGCAGAGCTTTGCGGAAGTGCGTTGAAGGGACTGACAGCGGATGAGCGCAGATTCAGGGACCACGGTTTCGACCTCCACGACGGCCGCGGTGCCGGGCACGCCCGATCCGGCTCTGCTCGATGATCTGGTGACGGCCAACCGGATCCTCTCCAATCACGGGGTGCTCGATGCCTATGGGCATATCAGCGCGCGCGATCCCGTCCATCGTCAGCACTATTGGATTTCGCGCAGCATGCCGCCCGCGCAGGTCGGCGCGGCCGACATCATCGCCTGCGATCTCGACAACAATCCGGTGCGGCCGGGTGAGACCCGGCTGTTCTTCGAGCGTGTGATCCACGGCGAGATCTACAAGGCGCGTCCCGACGTGATGGCGGTGCTGCACAATCATTGCCCCAGCCTCATCCCGTTTTGCAACAGCGACACCCGCCTGCGCCCCATGGTGGGCAGCGCGGCCTTCCTGGGCGACGGCGCGCCGGTGTTCGACATCAGGACGATCGACGACGAGGGCGACCTCAACATCTGCACCCTCGCGCAGGGCAAGGGCCTGGCGCGGGCGCTCGGAGGCCATGGCCTGGTGCTGCTGCGCGGCCACGGCGCGGTTGCGGTCGGCGATTCGGTCCGCCAGGTGGTGCGCCGCGCCATCATCGCCGACTCCAACGCCAAGCAGCAGATGCAGGCCACCATGCTGGGGGCGGTGCATTTCTTGACCGCGAGCGAGATCGAATATGCCAAACGCATGAAACCCAAGGATCCGGATCGCGCCTGGCGGCTCTGGAAACAGCGGGCGATGGGCGAGTAGACTTCGTTGTCACGGCCAATCGTGCTCTAGAGGAAAGCTAATGTCGGCGCGGCCGATCTTGCACGGGCTTTTTTCGGCTTTGGCGTTGATGCTCGCCGCGCTCGGCCCGTCGCGCGCGCAGGACGCGGTCGCGCAGTTCTACAAAGGCAAGCAGATCAACGTTTATGTCGGCTCCTCGGCGGGCGGCGGCTACGACACCTATGCGCGCCTGCTGGCGCGCCGTTTCGGGAACTACATTCCGGGCAATCCGACCGTCGTGGTCCAGAACATGCCGGGTGCCGGCAGCAACAAGGCCGCCTCCTACGTCTATTCGGTGGCGCCCCGGGACGGCACCGCGATCGGGGCGATCTTTTCGGGCGCGATCCTGCAGCCGCTGTTGGGCGACCCGGTGCAGCACGACCCCAGCAAGTTCATCTATCTGGGCAACGCCAACAACGAGGTGTTCCTGTGCCTCGCCCGCACCGACGCGCCGGTGCAGAGCTTCAAGGACGCGCTCAGCCGCGAGCTGATCATGGGCGCCACCAACGAGGGCGGCTCGTCGCGGGATTTCACCGCCATGCTCGACAATCTGCTCGGCGCCAAGCTGCGCATCGTGACCGGCTATCCGGGCAGCAACGAGATCCTGCTGGCGCTCGAGCGCAACGAGGTGCAGGGCGTCTGCGGGCTGGGCTGGTCGAGCATCGCGCCGCAGCGGGCGCGTCTCCTCGACAGCGGATTGGCGCGGGTGCTTGTGCAACTGGCGACGACCGGCCATCCGGAATTGAACCGCATGGGGGTCCCGCTCGCCATCGATTTCACCAAGAGCGACGACGACCGCAAGGTGATGGAGCTGGTCTACAGCCAGCTGATTTTCGGCCGGCCTTTCATTCTCCCACCCGGAGTCCCGGCCGAGCGGGTCGCCGCGCTGCGCCGCGCCTTCATGGCGGCGCTCAAGGACAAGGACGCGGTCGCCGAGGCGCGCGGCATGCAGCTCGATCTCGATCCGCTCCCGGGCGAGGCTGTGCAGGCCGAGGTCGCCAAGGCTTACGGGATGCCGGCCCGGATCGTGGAGCGCGCCCGGCAGTCGCTGATCTACCGGCCGCAGTAGCTTAGCTTCAGAAGCCCACAGGGCGGGACATCATGCCCGCGCGAAGCGACTAGTCGATCGGCAAGCGCGCGAGCGCGTCGTGAACCCACGACAAATCCTCAGCCAGGGTTCGGCCGCAGGACTTCTCGTGGGCCGGCACACCGCAACGGTTGGCCAAAAAGCCGATCGCGCATGCGGCATTGTAGAGCCGGATGCGATCGCGATCGAGGCGGCGATCGACCGCCGGCTCGTAAATCTCGAGTGCGGCGTCCAAGGCCTCCTGGTGGGTCGAATGAAAGATCAGGTAACGGAAGTCGTGGTGTCTGTCGGCCCAGGCGGCGCCGTCATAGTCGAAAATGCCGCGAACTTCCGCCGTCACGGCATCGACCGCGATGTTGTGGAGACCGAGGTCGCCGTGAACGAGAACACGATCATCGGCCTGGACGGCTACCTGTTCGTAGGCCCGCAAGACGCGATCGAGCCGGCTCACGAGCCGGCGATCATCGACCACGCGCCGCAACCGCGCCCGGACCCGATCGCCGGGCTCGGGCCAGGCGACGCGCTCGAGCAGCCAGCCGACCACCTCGTTGCTCCCGATGCGCGCATGTTGCTCGATCAACATGGCGCCAATCGCGCGGCCGATGCGCCGCGCAAGTGCCGTATCGGTCCTGGTGCGCTCATACAGGCCCCACGGATCACAGAGGCCGCTTACGACCGCACGCAGGTCGCATCCCGATGCAGACTCGAAAAGAATGCGGGGGGCGGAAAAGGTGCATCGATCCGCCAGCAAGCGAAGGACTCTCCGCTCGATCGAAAGTCGTCGGCGTCCTCCCTCATTCGCCGGGAACCATGCCATTTGCTCGCCGGGCAGCGACACCGCCCAGCGATCCTCGCGCGCTTCGATCCGCAGCTCGGCCGGCGTAAGCTCGAGCCCGGCTTCCCGCAACGCGCCGCAGGCCGCTTCTTTGGTCAGGAACGGCCAATCGCACATGATCGCGCTTTCTTCATAACGGTCGGCCCCCTCCGGGGCGCGAAGCGGTTGCCGCCGGATTTATGGCTCGCCGCGCCGCTGCACCAGACTTGAGGCGCGCCATGATGTGCGAGTCGACGTAGGCCCCGCCGCGAAACGCGTCGGCACGAAGCGTTCCTTCCAGCTCGAAGCCGAACCCCCGGTAGAGACGGATCGCCGGCTCATTGTCGACGTGAACCTTCAATTCGAGGCGTTGCAGATCGAGCCAGTCGTCGGCCACCTCGACCAGCGCCGCCATCATGGCCGAGCCGATGCGACGGCCGTGGAAGTCGTCGTGAACGCAGATGCCGATCACGCCGACATGGCTGCGCCGCCCCTTCTGCTGGGCGACGTGCGCACAACCGACGATCCGCCCGTCGAGAACCGCGACGATCCCGGTCATTCCCTCGGGCGGGCTCTCCAGCCCTTTGCGGAATTGATCGTTGCTGACGAACGGCAGGCGCAGTGTGCCCCAGCGCACTTTCGGAAGCTGCATGAGCTCGGCGAATTGCGGCCAATCGCCGGGCTCGCGGGCGCGGATCGAGAGCCCGGCAACCGCAAACTTATCGGCCGGCGCGTGCTTCGCCGGCGCAGAGCTCGGTGGATCGTTCGGCATCATGTCCTCCATGCATGGAGCCGACACCCGGACCGAACCAAATAAAAAGGCCCCGTCCGAGATCGGCGGGGCCTGTCGAAGAGCGTGTCACGTCATTTCAGCGCGCAACATCCTCCACCGGCCCACCGAGATGGGTCACGTATTGGCGGCGGCCGATTTTGCGGACGTGGCACATGGTTGTATTGATAGCATGACAATCGGCGGCAGTAAAGATTGGCAAGCGCACAGGCACCGGCGCAATCCTGCGACTGGTGCAGGCCTGCATTTGAAGTAAAGTTGCCAATCATCGCCCTGCCGTTCAAGGAAAGCGCGGACAGCGATCTTGCCTCGGACCATCCGGCACAGGACCAGGAAGGCGGTCGCGTGCGGGATCGCCGCGGCAGCGCGCTCGCCCATGAAATCTCCTGCGGGCGCCGACTGAGCCCGTGGTCCCGGCCTTCTTTCCCGACATCTCGATCGCCCAGCTCGCCCTCATCACCGGGGCGGCGCTGGTCGCCTCCGTCATCGGGGGCGTCTCGGGTTATGGCACCGGCGCCCTGATGCCGCTGGTGCTGGTGCCGATCCTCGGCCCCGCCCCGATCGTGCCGATCATCGCGCTGTCGAGCATCTTCTCCAATGCGGGACGTACCGCGGCATTTCGTCGGCTGATTGATTGGCGGCGCGTGCTGATCATGTTGGCGGGTGCGGTGCCGACCTGCGTGCTCGGCGCCTGGGGCTACACGCTCCTGTCGGGCCGCGGCGCCGCCCTGGTCATCGGCGGCATGCTGGCCTTGAGCGTGCCGCTGCGCCGGCTGCTGCGCCGCCGCGGCTTTGTGCTCTCCGACCGCGCGCTCGCGGCGTCAGCGCTCGGCTACGGCCTGGTGGTCGGCGGCACGACCGGGTCGGGCATCATCCTGTTGTCGCTCTTGATGGCCGCGGGCCTGCAGGGCGCCAACGTGATCGCGACCGACGCGCTCATCTCCATCATCATCAGCTTCGTCAAGCTTCTGGTGTTCGGCTTCGCCGGCGTCATGGACGCGCAGGCGGTCGCGGTCGCGCTCCTGATCGGCGCCATCGCGCTGCCGGGCTCGTTCCTGGCCAAGCTGATGGTGGAGCGCATGCCGCTCCACGTGCACAGCGCGATCCTCGACGCCGTGGTGATCGCCGGCGGCGCCACCATGGCGATCGCGGCGTTCGCGGGGTGAGCGACGCGAGACGTCCGGCGTCGACGGCGATCGAAGTGTCGAACGATCGACTTGTCGAGCGATCGCATCAACGCGATGAAGCGCGGCGGCTGCCGGGGCCGCGCAGGCCGATCGGTCCCATCGACCGCGGCTGCGCGGCGGCCAATGCCGGCAAAGGAAAAGCCTGGCACATCGGGCACAACCGCCTGATCTGCCGGGCTTTATCTGGTTGCGGGGGTAGGATTTGAACCTACGACCTTCAGGTTATGAGCCTGACGAGCTACCGGGCTGCTCCACCCCGCGAAAATGGCAAGCGCGGGACCGGTTCCCGCGCGCAACGGTTATGTAGCAATCGTGACACGGATTGAAAAGGGCCGTGTTCGTGCCGCCGCGCAGGAAACGGGATAACCCGGTCGCCGATTCACGGAGCCTATTCGCGGCGGTCGACCGGCCTGCCGGTCCCAAGACCGATCGGCGCGAGCAACGGGGGCGGCTTGCAAAGGGCGGTAAAACAAGCTTTGGTCAAGCGCGTTCCCGGATCAATTTCATAGAATTTTCACATGGGCGATAAGCCGGCCTTGGAGCCGGGATTGGCGGTGGGCGAGGCCTTGCGCGCCGTGGCCCGCGACATCCTGGCCGAGGCCCGCACCGCGATCGACGACCCGGCGCATTCGGATGCCGTGGCGGTGCACGAGTTTCGCCGTGCCATGAAACGCTGGCGCTCGTTCTTGCGCATGCTGGGTCCGTTCCTCGAGGACGGCCGCCAGCTGCGCGACGAGGCACGCGACCTGGCGCGCTCGCTCGGCGGGGCGCGCGATGGCCAATCGGCACTCGATGCGCTCGATGATCTCGCCAAGCACGGATTGACC
>DASZKX010000073.1:0-2273 GCA_035552735.1 Xanthobacteraceae bacterium | reverse complement strand
CGAGATGCTGAGCACTTGCCCGTGCAGCAATCCGTATCGGGTGAAGTCGAAGGTATCGACCTTGATCTCCACCGCGTCGCCGGCGTGCACGAAGCCGATGTCGCGATTGCTCACCATGGCTTCGATCTCGAGCCGGCTGTCGCTCGGCACGATCACCAGCAAGGTCTGGGCCGGCGTCACCACGCCGCCGACCGTGTGGACGGCCAGCTGCTGGACCATGCCGGACACCGGCGCCGTCAGGAGCTGCAGCTTGGTGCGCTCCTGCGCCTTCGAGAGGTCGGCCGCGGAACCGACGGCCTTGCGCTCGGCCTCGGTCAGCTCGCCAAACAGAGTGCGGCGATACTCGGCCTCGGTCTGCGCCCGCGTGTCGGTGATGGCGGCGAGCGCGGCTTCGGCTTCGTGATAGCGGCTTTGCTGCACCAGCCGTTCCTGCTGGCTCTCGGTCAATTGCTGCAGGACCTCGAAGTATTGCAGGCGCGAGCCGTATTCATTGAGGGATTTGCGGATGTTGACGCGCTCCTGGATGGTCGGAATGACGGCTTCGAGCTTGTCGATGGTGGCCGCGATGGTGGCGAGCTCGGCCTGCTTCTGGTCCTTCTGGCCGTCGAGCGCGGCGATTTTCGCCTTATGCTCCGCGATCTGGGCGACCAGGAACTGGCGTTGCATGGCGACCATCGCCGGGTTGGCGTCCTCCGGAGGGCGGAAGGCCGCGAGCGGGTCGTCGGTGTCGGCGAGCGCCGCCCGCAGGCGCGCGATGTCGAGCTGGGCGGACTGCAGGTCGCCGCGCAGATGATCGATCTCGCCTTGGTTGATGGTGGGGTCGAGCTCGATCAGCACATCGCCGGCACTGACGGTCTGGCCGTCCGCAACCCGGATGGCGCGCACCACGCCGGTCTCGAACGGCTGGATCACCTTGCTGCGGCCGGTTGGAACGATTTTGCCGGTGGCGGTGGCCACTATGTCCACATGGCCCAGGCTTGCCCAGAGGAGCGCGAGCACGAAGAGGGCGATGATGGTCGCGCCGATCGCACGACCGATGGGGGAGGGTGGGGTCTCGACGATCTCCAGCGCGGCCGGCAGAAATGCGAGCTCGTCCCGGTCCCGCTGCCGGGCTCCGCCCGGGAAGGGCACGATCTTCTTTTCCGCCTTCATGAGGTCCTGCCTTAAGAACAAGAGCACAACGCGCTCGTCTGTCTCGCGAATCGCGACCCATCGGGCGGCGCTCCGGCGACCGCGGTCGTTCGCGAGTCAAATGCCGCCGGGCCCGCGAATCAGCGGTCGTATGAGCGTCCGGAAACCCGATTTATGCTCCGCCACACTTGTTGAGGTTACGTTAAAACAGGCCGGCTCGACAATCTTTTCAGGCGGCGGCAATGGCCGCGGCACGCCGGGAAAATGCGCGGATTTAGGTAGGTGGGGTGCGCCGGCCTGGGCGCAATCCGGCTGTCTGGAGGGTTTCGATTCGGCGTATTTATGGATTATTTGCTTGGTTCGGTGCTAATCTCAATCAAGGTCCGCCGCGTAGAGGTTGTCTGTATGCGGGGGGCGGACAAGTGCCGGGATGGGGCGCAGGCCGCTGATTGCGTGTTCCGCGTGTTCGACGGCGCCCAGGCGACAGGAACGTGGGAGTCCCTATGACGGCGCAGCCGGAGACGCCCAGACAGAACGATCCAGGCCTGGTGGCGCTGGTCATGCTGTTGCGCTTCCACGGCGTCGGGGCCGATCCGGCGCAAGTCCGCCACCAATGCGGCACGGCCGCGATCGGCACGTCGGACATGATCCGCTGTGCCAAGGAGCTCGGCCTCAAGGCGCGTGAGGTGAAGTCGAGCTGGACGCGCCTGGCGACCACCCCTTTGCCGGCCATCGCGGTGCTCAAGGACGGCGGCTTTCTGCTTTTGGGCAAGGTCGGCGACGACAAGGTGGTGGTGCAATCCCCGAAAACGCCGCGCCCGGAATTGTTGACCCGCAGCGACCTCGAGGCGGTCTGGGACGGCGGCCTCGTCCTGATGACGAGGCGCGCCGGCCTGACGGACCTCACGCGTCGCTTCGACATCACCTGGTTCCTGGGCGCCATCCACAAGTACCGGCGGCAGCTGGCCGAGGTGCTGTTCGCGTCCTTCTTCCTGCAGCTGTTCGCGCTGGTCTCGCCGCTGTTCTTTCAGGTGGTCATCGACAAGGTCCTGGTCCATCGCAGCATCGGCACGCTCGACGTGCTGGTGGTCGGGCTGCTCGGCATCGCGCTGTTCGAGACCATTCTGGGCATCCTGCGCACC
>DASZKX010000072.1:0-2467 GCA_035552735.1 Xanthobacteraceae bacterium | reverse complement strand
GGCGGATATGGACGCCGCGGCGCTTGTCCTTCGAGTCGCGTTCGACCGCGCATTGCCCTGGCTCGCCGGTCTCCATACCCCCAAGGAGGACCGATGGTTCTTTCGCGAGCGCGTGTTCAAGTCGTGTGAGGTTTGGGGCGCTTTCGAGGGCACCGCGATGATCGGAGTGATCGCTTTCCGGGAGGATTGGATCGATCAGCTGTACGTTCTGCCGCGAGCTCAAGGGCAAGGAGTGGGCACCGGACTGTTGCAAATCGCAAAGGGCGCCTTTGCCAGTCTCCAGCTTTGGACCTTCCAACGCAATCTGCAGGCTCGCCGCTTCTACGAAGCGAGGCACTTTGTGCTCGTCAAGGAAACGGATGGCACCGGCAACGAAGAGAAAGAGCCGGACGCCCTTTATCTTTGGATCACTCCGGCTTGATGCCCGCGAACTTCACCACCTTGCCCCACTTCTCGGTTTCCGCGGCCATGAGCTTGCCCAGGTCGGCCGGCGAACCGGGCAGCATCGTGCCGCCGAGGTCGACGAGCCGCGCCTGCTGGGCGGGATCGGCGAGCGCGGCGTTGATCTCCCGGTTGAGCCGCGTGACGATTTCGGCCGGGGTGTTGCGGGGCGCGCCGACGCCGTACCAGGCGCTCGCCTCATAGCCCGGCACATAGTCGCTCAAGGACGGGAGGTCCGGCAGCAGCTGCGAGCGCTGCATGGTGGTCACCGCCAGCGGCCGCAGCTTGCCGGCCCTGATATAGCCGATCGATCCCGGCATGTTGTCGAAGATGACCTGCACGCGGCCGCCGAACAGATCGGTCATGGCGAGCGGCGTGCCCCGATAGGGCACATGCACCATATCGATGCCGGTCATCATCTTGAACAGCTCGCCGGAAACATGGACCGCGGTCCCGTTGCCGGCCGAAGCCATGTTGATCCGGCCCGGATTGGCCTTGGCATAGGCGATGAACTCGGGAACGCTCCGTGCCGGGACCGCGAGGTTGACCTCCATGACGAGCGGCACGCTCATGATGCCGGCGACCGGCTCGATGTCGCGCAGGAAATTGAACTTGAGCTTGTCGTAAAGCGTCGCGTTGACGGCGTTGTTGGGCCCGGTCATCAGGAGCGTGTAGCCATCCGCCGGCGCATTCACGACCGTCTCGACCGCGATATTGCCGCCGGCGCCGGGCCGGTTGTCGATGATGACAGGCTGGCCCAAGCGCTGCGACAGCCATTCGCTGATGATCCGTGCCACGATGTCCTGCGAGCTGCCGCCTGGAAATCCGACCAGGACGTGTACCGGGCGCGCCGGATAGGCTTGCCCCCGGGCGATCCGCGCTAGGGCCGGGGAGGCGGCGGCCAGCGCGGCCGATTTGAGAAATTGCCGGCGTTGAAGCTTCATGTCGTCTCTCGCGGAAGGCCAGGCACCAGCGTCCCTACTCCGCCTTGATGCCTGCATCCTTGATGATCGGCCACCATTTCTGAATCTCGGCTCTCTGCAAGGCGCCGAGCGCCTGCGGGGTTTGTTGATCCGGCGACGGAATGTCCTGGCCCAATTGGCCGAGCCGCTCGCGCACGCTCGGATCCGCCAAGGCCTCCATGGCGGCGGCATTGAGCTTGCCGACGATACTCCTGGGCGTGCCCTTGGGCACCCATAGGCCGGACCAGGTGGACAGATAGAGCCCGGGCGCGCCGGCCTCGTCCACGGTCGGGATGTCGGGGGCGGATGCGAGCCGGGTCCGGCCCATGACCGCATAGGCCCGGATGGTGCCGGCGCGCACCTGCGGCAGCGCCAGCGTCGCCTGCGGCATCATCAGGTCGAGCTGGCCGCCTAGCAGGTCTTGCATACCCTGGGCGGCGCCGCGGTAGGGCACCAACAACAGGCGGGTGTCGGTGAACTTCTGGAAGAACAGCCCTGCCACATGGGTCGCGCTGCCGTTTCCCACGGTGCCGAGCGTTGCCTTGTCGGGATTCCGCTTCAGCCAGGCGATCAATTCGGCAAGCGTGCGGGCCGGCATGGCGCTCTTGGACAGGATCACCTGCGGGGTGGAGGCGATGAGCCCTACCGGCTCGAAATCGTTCAGCAGGTCATACGGCAGCGCGTAGATGGCGCCGTTGACCACATTGGTGCTCCAGTTTCCAAACCCGATCGTGGTGCCGTCGGGCGCGGCGCGCGCCACCCGGCCGACCCCGACAATGCCGTTGCCGCCGCTCGCCACGTTCTCGATGACGATGGTTTGAGCGAGCGCGACCTTCATGCGTTCGGCGACGATGCGCGCCACCGGGTCGACGGCTCCGCCGGGAGGAAACGGCACGATCATCGTGATGGGGTGCGGCGGCAAGTCCTGCGCGGTTCCGCGCCCGATGCCTGTCAAAGCCGCGGCGAGCGCTAGCGCCAGCAGAAACCTGCTCATCCCGTCCTCCTTGCAGGACGGATTATCGGCGGGTTAGGGGCTCTCGCCCACCGAATTCTTGCGGCGGTAT
>DASZKX010000071.1:0-2014 GCA_035552735.1 Xanthobacteraceae bacterium | reverse complement strand
CTCCGCCCTTGTCGGCGCCGATCAGTACCACTGCAGGCTTCGCCATGACGACTTCCCCCCATCCGCGAAAGGTATGATCGGCAAGCATCCGCCGCATGGCGGGACAAAAGAATGGCGGAACCGAAGCGAAGATGTGGAATTCGTCCGGAACCCGGCGAAAATCAAGGCAGCGAAGGCCAGCGGTGGTCGTCTGATACCGCCGATGTCGAATACTGTCATGAAAGTTTTGTCGTGACGCATTTCGGGGGATGGCGCGCGATGGCATCGTGATACCTTCGGCGGTGACCAGGCGGCGAGGATGTGCAGGAGCTACGTGAAAAGGGATCGCCGGTGAGGATGCCTCAGGGCTGGGGATCGAACGGCATGGTTCAGCAGAAACTCCGCTCCCGGCTGCAGGCGTCTGGCCTGGAGGTCGCCGTGCAATTGAGCCGTGAACGCGTTGACCAGGCGCATTCCCAGGCCCAGGCGGCGCTTGTTCCCAGGCGGCGCTTGGATTTCAAGTCGAAGTCGGCCGGCAGACCGGTGCCTGCATCGCGCTCCGCACGGCCGCCTCGGAGGTCCGCTCATTCCGCTTTCACGTGCGCGGCCTTGATGATGGGCCACCATTTCTCGATCTCGGCCTTTTGCAGCGCGCCGAGCGCCGCCGGGGTCTGCTGCGCGCGCGGCGGAATCTCGTAGGCGAGATCGATGAGCCGTTGGCGGAGCTCGGGCTCGGCCAGGATATTCACCACCGCGGCATTGAGCTTGGCGATCACGTCGCCGGGCGTGCCCCTGGGAGCCCAGAAGCCGTTCCAGACCGAGAGGTGGAACCCGGACATGCCGGCCTCGTCAGCGGTCGGGATCTCGGGTGCCTGAACCAAACGCTCCTTCGCCAGGACGGCGAAGACCTTGATGCTGCCAGCGCGCGCTTGTGGCAGGAACACGGCGGCTTGGTTGGTCATCAGGTCGATCTGCCCGCTCAGCAGGTCCTGCAACGCTGGCCCGCCGCCGCGATAGTGCACCAACGGAAACGTGGTGCCGGTCAGGCTCTGCAACAGCACCGCCGCGAAATGCGAGCCGGTGCCGACGCCGGCGGTCGCCATCGAGACCTTGTCCTGATTGGCCTTGAGCCAGGCCAACAGCTCGCTCAAATTGCCCGCCGGCAGGGTTTTCCGCGTGGCGATGAGGTGGGAGTTGCTCGGCAGCAGCACCACCGGCTCGAAATCCTGCACCAGATCATACGGCAGCGTGTAGATCGCACCGTTGGAGACGAAGGTGCTCCAGTTGCCGCTCACCAGCGTATAGCCATCGGGCGCCGCGCGCGCGACCCGGCCGAGCCCGATAGTGCCGCCCGCGCCGCTCACGTTCTCGATGATCACGGACTGGCCGAGCGCTTCACGCAACCGTTCACCCAGCATGCGCGGCAGCACGTCGGTGGCTCCGCCCGGCGCGAACGGCACCACGATGGTGATCGGATGCGAGGGATAAGGCTGGGAGGCCGCGGGGCTCGCGGCACAAAGGCCCAGCCCCATGGCGATCAGAATGGCTCGACGGCTATGCACGGCATCGCACGGCGTCGAGCTCACTCGATCTTGACGCCGGCAGCTTTCACGACCTCGCCCCATTTGGCCCGCTCGGTCTTGGTGTATTGCGTGAAGTCGTCGGGTGTGGTGGTCACGGGTTCGGCTCCGACCGCCTGCAGGGCCTTGATCACGTCCGGAGATTTCCAGATTTGACCGAGCTGCGCCGCGATGGCGTCGATGGTCGCCCGCGGGGTGCCGGCCGGCGCGAACAAGCCCTGCCATCCGGTCGCTTCGTACCCGGGCAGCGTCTCGCCGATGGTCGGCAGATCGGGCGCGGCCGCCACGCGTTGCGGCGTGGTGACGGCGAGCGCGCGCACCGAGCCGGCCTGCGCGAACGGCCAGGTCGTGGTCATGCTGTCGATGGCGAGATCGAGCTGCCCGCCGATCATATTGTTGACCTCCTCGGCGGTGCTGCGGAACGGGACGTGCGTCATCTTGGTGGCGGTCGCGAG
>DASZKX010000070.1:0-10761 GCA_035552735.1 Xanthobacteraceae bacterium | reverse complement strand
GCGCAAGAAATCGGATTGGTGACGGCGCCCACCCAAGAGACGGCCATCGCAATCGCGATTGACGCATTTGATATCAGCGACTGCAAAGAGCAAAGGGAGTTAGTCGCGCAGCCGAGCCAACTCCCGCCGACGGAACCAACGTCGTGGTGCCGGTGATCGGCTCGCGCCATGAAATGCGAAAAAGCGGGCGGACAGCAGACTTGCAGTGACGAGGCGGGGTGCTGTTTCCTTCCCTCACCAACCAGAAACGCGACACGGGGATATTCTAGGACAGCGGCCGGATTTTAAACAGTGCAATGTTCGCCACCGGGCGGAACCAATGGCGGAGAACTATTATTCTATTGGGCCATGCCCCTTTACAGTTTCGCACTTCGCAACGGCAATCGGCTCGATGACCTCGAAGCAACGGAGCTTTTGTCCGACGATGAGGCGGCGCGCGAAGAGGCCCTCCAGATCATCCATGACCTAAAAAAGAGCAACGTGAGCGGTTGGAGGGGTTGGAGGGTCGAAGTGAGAGACGGCAACCGCCAAGTGTGGCAAATCCCGTTCATTGGGTTGGAATAGGGCTTTCCCTGCTTGTGCTTGCGGCCGGATTTGAATTTGCAGATCTAATAAAGCTTCTAAAGACACCGATTGACCGGGTTTGAATTTGTGCGCTTGGCGCTCTCCATTACCAGTTCAACTTTTCGGTTTGCGCTGATCGCCCCGTATATCGCGAAACTCCCGCGGCCCCTTGATGAGCCGGCGCTTACGGTCTTGCCGCTCTTCTACGGTGGCGGATGGATCACCGATTTTGTCGATCCGCCGGCCCGCCATGTCGGAGGCCTGCGCCGCGGTTTTGGGGTTTTGCTGTCTTATCGGCCGAGCGCCCGCCAGCCCCAGCTCGACCAGGCGACGGATGGCCTCGGGGCGGCTCGGCTGGTCGTCTTGGCGAGCGATCCAGGCGTCAAGCGAGGCAAGCATATTGGGCTGCGTTCGCACCTGAATGGGCGTTCCTTTGCCCGTGGGGGCGGGTCCGCGTTTTTTCCGTGGTTGCACAGTTTGCTTTTTCACAAAACTATGGTACCACAAAAGCGTGCCGAGGGGAAGGTGGCCACCACGGGGCGAAAGTATGGGCGGACTGACAATCTGGCACTGGATCGTCGTGATCGGTGTGTTCCTCGTCCTTTGGTACATCTGGAACCGATATTTCCGCCGGTAGCTTGCTCTGCGCAGAAGCGCACCCGGGACTCGCCCCCTCGCTATTTCAGACCGCCCGCTACCTGTGCCGCGGTCCGGGCCGGTCGAACTCTTTGCGCTCTCTGATCGATTGGACAAGCCAGCGCGCCGCTCTCGTATGAGCGATCCCTTACCAACTCATCGGGGCCGCGGGCCGTCGCTGCGAGGGAGGCGCCAGAGGTCTTCGGGCATCGGATCCTTAAACCTCATCACGAGCTCGCAGACAAAGCCTGATCGCAACCAACTTTTGGTTTCAAGCTGACGTCGGGTCCGGGCTGCCCACGGCACCAATCGTGATACTGGCCGATCGCGCCCCGGAATGCGTCGCGAAGTTCTCTGGAGATCGAGTCCGGCAATTCCTCGGCCATTGTCATCTTCCCATGGGCTTCCCAATCACGGTTTCTGGGAAGATCGACTGCTGAAAATGTCGGCTAAGTATTTGAGTTTATTGGTGCCGGGTGAGAGGATTGAACTCCCGACCAACGGTTTACAAAACCGCTGCTCTACCGCTGAGCTAACCCGGCCAACTCGAAGTCTCGGCGCTTTTTGGGGGCGGCCTTGCCGTCGGCGGCCACCCCGCGAAGCCGATATCACCGCGCCCGCACCTTGGCAAATTGTGCGGCGCGGGGCTCGGGTGCGCTGTTCGTTTCGCGCCCAATGCTTCCAATCCGGGACGCTGGTCCATCGCTCCTGGTCCATCGCTCCTGGTCCGGTTTCCCTGGTGAGATTCGGAGTGGTCCACCGGCTTCGGTTCTTTGGTTCGGCCGGAAACGGCGTCTTGTCTCGCCAAGCGAGCAAGGCTTCGGGAATGCTCCAACGAGCGGGGATTTGCTATCCGCGCCGCAAATTTGTCGTGGTGCACCATGGCTCGTCACGCTTCTCGGCGGCGCCGCGGTTTGTCCGCCCTCACACCCGTTGTGCGCCAGCGGCGGGGCCGTGGTAAGGTCTGCCAAAAAGCAAAACCGGCCGGGAGGAACATCGTGCTTCATCGACATGCGATTGGTGCGTGCGCGCTGGCGACGGCGCTGGGATTGCTGAGCGGCGCCGCGGCGGCGCAAGATTTGTCGAAATTCCCCGACTGGTCGGGCGAGTGGCTGCGCACCTACGGCGGCAATCCGCGCTACGACCAAACCAAGCCGATCCGCAAGCAGGAAGCGCCGCTCAAGCCGGAATACCAGGTGCGCTACGAGGCCAGCCTGAAAGACCAGGACGAGGGCGGTCATGGGCTCGACCGCGGCTATTCCTGCCTGCCGCAGGGCATGCCGCGGGTGATGTCGGGCGTATCGCCGTTCGAGTTCCTGATCGCGCCCGCCATCACCCATGTCCTGTTCGAGCGGACCGAGTTCTCGCCGCGCCGCATCTATACCGACGGGCGCGACTGGCCGCAGACCGAGCAGACCTGGTTTCCCGGCTACTCGATCGGCAAATGGCTCGATAGCGACGGCGGCGGCCGCTACGACACGCTCGAGATCGAAACCCGCCGGGTGCGGGCGCCGCGGGTGTGGGACCAGAGCGGCATTCCCATGGCGGACGACGACGAGGGCGTCATCAAGGAACGCATCTACCTCGATCGCGGCGATCCGAACCTTCTGCGCGACGAGATGACCACGATCGACAATTCACTCACGCGGCCGTGGACGGTGCTGAAGATCTTCAAGCGCAAGACGGACGTCTGGTGGAACGAGGACAATTGCATCGAGGGCCAGGCCCACGTCACCATCGGCAATCAAGTTTATTTCCGCAGCGCTGACGGCACCATCATGCCCATGAAGAAGGACCAGCCGCCGCCGGATTTGAAGTATTTCAAGCGGCCGGCCAACTGATAGGGCGGGCACGGCGTTTCACTCCCTCGCCATCGCAAGTCGGGCTTGCCCGACTTGCGCACTATTCATGGCGAAGTCGGATATATCCGACCTCGCCACTAAACATGACCAAGGTCGGATATATCCGACCTTGGTTGGGGGGAAGGAGTGAAACACCGTGCGTCCCTGAAGTTGCAATACAATCAAGTCCCAAAGATGGGTGCCTGCCCTAACGCCCTCGCGGGGGCGGGCATTTTCGTGAAAATGCTCTGGTCCCGGAATGGATTGCGCCGACCGGAAAGCGCCGCCACAGCAGCAATACACACGTTTTCGTGAGGCATATGGCGGGCCGCGGCCGATGCCCTATATCCATTCTACCGGTGCGGCCTGTGATGTCAGTTGGCGTCGCGTGGCCGCCTGGGACTGAAGCCCCGGCCTTTCCCGTCCCCCCCGACGCCCCTTGGCCGGGGCTTCTTATTCTCTAGAGCGCCGGCTTCTGCCGTCAACGGGGAAGCGGAACTCTTCGCAGCCGCCACCGGGCGCTGCTGGGCGAGGTTTTGGTGCAGGGAGCAAAAACCTGCATCGATCCGCCGCTCTCCGGCGCGGGATTGAGTTCCGGGCCGGTCCAGGCCAGGCAGCCGTCCTGCGGCTCCCACAACAGGTTCACATCCTCGTCCAGGCGCGCGATGCTGGAAGCAGGCGGCAGCCCATCGACGGTCTGCCTGAGGCTGAGCAGCTCGTTCCTCAGCATCTGGATGTCGGCTTTCAGGCCCGCGATTTCCTTGGACGACTGCGTTTTCAGCGTTTCCAGCTCCTGGTTCAGGCACGACAGCCGCTCCGGAACGATGCCGGCCGTGCAGTCCGCGAATGCACGCGACGACCAGGCCATGCAGGCCATGACGATGATTGCCGCACCGGCCTTCCCGATCATGCATTCCTCCTGTTCCAGCTCACAGAGGCGCGAAAGCTACCGCCGCCGCCCGACCGAGATCAACCGCCGGCGCCGCAAGGCGCCGGATGTGATTCCGGCTGACGCAAAGCATTCAAATTTTTCGGCTTGCGCGGCGGGCCAAGCCTCCAAGCCTCGGATCGGTTCACTCGGCGGTAATGCCGGTGGCCTGGATGATGCGGCCCCATTTCTCGACCGAGGTCTTCAGCAGCGTCTCGGTGTCGGCGAACGCGACCGTGCTCGGCTCATATCCCAACTCGCGCAGGCGCTTGTCGGCATCGGGCCTGGCCACGACCGCGTTCACGGCGGCGTTGACCTTGGCGCAGATGTCGGGCGGGGTCTTGGCCGGCGCCAGCAATCCCACCCAGCCGTTGATCTCGATCCCCGGGAAGCCGACCTCGCTCAGGGTCGGCACGTCCGGAAACGCCTGCGCGCGGCGGGGTCCGGTCACCGCCAGCGCCCGCAGGGCGCCCTGCTGGACCTGCGGGTAAATCTCGGCGACCGGTCCGGCGATGATGTCGACGTGGTTTCCGAGCAGCGCATTGATGGCCGGCAAGCCGCTTTGAAACGGGACGCTGACGGCCGGGGTCTTGGCCAGCACCTTGAAGACATATTCGGCCACGATCCTGGCCGACGACCCGCCGAAGCCGATGTTGAAGGCCTTGTCGTGCGAGGCGTCCAGGAACTCCGCCAGGGTGCGGAACGGCCTGTTGGCGTTGACCGCCAGCCCATGGCTGTCGATCGCCGCGATCGCAACCGCCCGCAGCTCGTCGATCGAATAGGTGAGATTCTTGTAGAGCGTCTGATTGATCGCCAGGCTGTTGCCGCTGAACAGGAACGTGTAGCCGTCCGGCGCCGCGCTCGCGACCAACCTGGCGGCGATGTTGGACGCGGCACCCGGCCGGTTCTCGATCACGATCTGATAGCCGAACTGCTCGGCGAGCCCCTGCGCCACGATCCGCGCCATGGTGTCGACGCCGCCGCCGGCCGCAAAGCCCACCACGAACGTCACCTTGCGGGCCGGATAGTCGGCGGCCTGGGCGCGGGCCGGGCTCGGCGGCTGGCTCGTCACCACGGCGACGCAGGCGGCAAACGCGAGCCAGAAACGGCGCCGGGCCGGGGGCACATCACGGCCGATCGGGCTTCCCGAGCTCCACATGACAAGTCCCTTCGATTGCGTTCGGCAGGAGTGCGTTGCGGTGCCGGTCCCGCCGGCCCGCCCGCGGTGGGAAGGATGCGGGTTTTAGTTTCGCTCCACAAGATGGCTCGCGGGCGCCTTCCGGGCGCGCCTGGGCCCGTCGCGCGCCGCACCGTCGGCTGCTCCATTAAGGGTAAACGAACCATTGTCCCCCAGCATGGGGGATGCCAGACAGGGTCGAGCGGTCATGAAGGAATCCGGATTTCGCAAGGGGTTTGAAGCTCGCCTCGGGCAGTTCGGCCTCGATGAGCGCGCCCGAGGCCTCATGAAAGAGATTTGGCCGATGATCGCGCCGAGCCTGGACGGCGCGATCGAAGACGTTCTGGCCGCAACCCGCAAGCTGCCGCACATCGCCGAGATCGTCGCCGACAAACGGGATTTGATCAAGCAACTCGAAGCCTCGCATTTCGAAGCGCTGCTGGGCGGCGGGCTCGACGATCGCTATGTGGAGTCCTGCCGCCGCACGGTCGAGCAGGAGGCCGCGATCGGGCTCGACGGCCGCATGCGCAGCACGGCCGGGAGCCACGTGTACCGGGCGGCGCTCAAGACGCTCGGACGCAAGCACTGGTTCTCCTCTCAGAAGCTCGTCGATCGGGCCCTGGTGGTCTCGCAAATCATCGCGCTCGACGTCACCAACGCCATGGCGCTGCACCGGGAGTTCGCCGAGCGGGCGGCGGCGGCGCGACGCAAGGCCATCGACGCGGCGATCGCGGATTTCGCCGTCGCCATCGGGGCGGTGGTGGGCGCCATCAAGGAGGCGTCCGCCTCGCTGTCGAGCACCTGCGGCACCATGAAGCAGGTCGCCGACGACGCCTTCGGCCGCATGGCATCCGCGTCATCGGCGGCGGCGGACACCTCGCAACGCGTGGACGCCGCCGGTGCGGCGACCGAGGAGCTGTCCCAGTCGATCGAGCATATCGGGCAGCAGGCGACCCGTGGCCTGCAAATGGCGCAGTCCGCGGTCGGCGATACGCGTCGCACCCATCAAGCCATCCGGTCGCTGGAAGAGGCGGCCGAGCGCATCGGCTCGGTGGTCGGTCTCATCTCGACGATCGCGTCGCAGACCAATCTTCTGGCCTTGAACGCGACCATCGAGGCCTCGCGGGCCGGCGATGCCGGAAAGGGCTTCGCGGTGGTCGCCTCCGAGGTGAAGGTGCTCGCCAATCAGACCTCGCGGGCCACGGAAGACATCTCCAAGCAGGTGGCTGCCATCCAGCAAGCCACCAAGCATTCGGTCGATGAAATCTCGTCGATCGCGCGTGCCATCGAAGAGCTGACGGAAGTCGCCAGCACCATCGCGGCGGCGGTCGAGGAGCAGGGCGCCACCACCCGCGACATCGCGGGCAGCATGCAGACCGCGGCCGGCGGCACCGCGCGCGCGTCGGACGAGATCCATTCGATCGGGCAGGCCGCGAGCCGCAGCGCCGCGGCCGTCAACGAGATCGCGGGCTGGACCGAGCGTCTGTCCTCGCGCGCGAGCGAGCTGGAGACGAAGGTGATGGGCTTCTTCGCCCAGCTGCGCGCCGCCTGACGTCGAGCGGTGCGCGCATGCGAGAGGCGCGACGGGCGCGCCTCCGCGCTGGTCGGCCGGTCTAGTAACGCGTGATG
This sequence comes from Xanthobacteraceae bacterium, assembly GCA_035552735.1. Classification (GTDB taxonomy): domain Bacteria; phylum Pseudomonadota; class Alphaproteobacteria; order Rhizobiales; family Xanthobacteraceae; genus VAZQ01. Next base: position 3,986 of record DASZKX010000070.1, on the reverse strand, counting down.
TCGACGTCCTTGGTCTCCGGTAGGAAGATGAGACCGATGACGAAGCTCGCGCCCGCGATCACGATCGGATACCAGAGGCCCGAATAGATATCCCCGGTCGCGGCCACGATCGCGAACGCGGTCGCCGGCAGGAAGCCGCCGAACCAGCCGTTGCCGATATGATAGGGCAGTGACAGGCCGCTATACCTGATCCGCGTCGGAAACAACTCGACCAGCCAGGCTGCGATCGGCGCATAGACCAGGGTCACGTAGATCACCAGCAGCGTCAACAGGAGCACGGTGGGCACGTAGCTGATCTGGTTGGGATCGGCGGCGGCCGGGTAGCCATGCTGGACGATGGCCTGCTGGAGGACGGCCGGGAAGTTCGGCGTGTTGGCCGGGATCAGCTGGTCGCCGATTTTCACCTGCGCCACCGAGCCGGCCGGTGCCTCTTGGTTGTCGTAGTTGACCGATCGGGTGACGAGCGCCGACTTGGCGATGTCGCACGAGGTCGTGTATTGCTCTATCCCGGTCAATTTCAGCTGGAACGAGCATTCTTTCGGATCGGCGATCACTGTGACCGGCGAGGAGCTCAGCGCCATTTCCAGCGCCGGATTGGCGAAGTGCGTGATGGCCTTGAAGATCGGGAAATAGGTCACCGCCGCCAGCAGGAAGCCTGCCAAAATGATCGGCTTGCGGCCGATCCGGTCGGAAAGCCAGCCGAACAGGATGAAGAAAGGCGTGCCGAGCAAAAGCCCGAGCGCGATCAGGATCTGCGCCGTCACCGCCGGCACTTTCAGGGTCTGGGTGAGAAAGAACAGCGCGTAGAACTGTCCGCCGTACCAGACCACAGCTTCACCCGCGGTGGCTCCGAGCAAGGCCAGGATCGCGATCCTGAGATTCGACCATTGCCCAAAGGCTTCGGTCAGCGGCCGCGTCGAGTTCCGGCCCTCCTGCTTCATGCGCAGGAAGACCGGCGACTCGTTCAGCTTCAGCCGGATCCAGATCGAGACCGCTAGCAGGATGGCCGACAGCAGGAACGGAATTCGCCAGCCGTCGGAGAAGGAGCCGTTGCCGGCGAAGGCGGGCTCGCCCATGCCGGTGCGAATGCCCAGCACGATCAGCAGCGCCATGAACAGGCCGACGGTCGCCGTGGTCTGAATCCACGACGTATAGAAGCCACGCTGGTTCTTGGGCGCATGCTCGGCGACGTAGATCGCCGCGCCGCCGTATTCGCCGCCGAGCGCGAGCCCTTGGAACAAACGCAGCCCGATCAGGGTGATGGGTGCCGCAATGCCCCAGGTCGCGTAGCCGGGCAAGAGGCCGATGCAGAACGTGCCGAGCCCCATCAACGTCATGGTGATGAGAAAGGTATATTTGCGGCCGATGAGATCGCCGAGCCGCCCGAAGAACAACGCGCCGAACGGACGCACCGCAAATCCGGCCGCGAAGGCCAACAAGGTGAAGATGAAGGCGGCCGAGGGATTCACCCCGGCGAAGAATTGCACTGCCAGGATCGGAGCGAGCGTTCCGTAGATGTAGAAGTCGTACCATTCGAACACTGTGCCGAGCGAAGAGGCGAAGATGACGAGCCGCTCGTCGGCCGTCATGGTTCCTCGTTCCCGCTCCATCGAGGCGGTCATAGCGGTCATGGGCGTTGTCCCTGTCCTGATCGTTGTTTGGGTGCCCTCGCTGCCCTCGCGGGATGCAAGACCGCACCGTTTGGCCGGTCGTCCCCCGCGGACGACCGGCATTAACCTTTAGAAGGCAAGACCGACACGTTGATCGAAAGCGCGTCATTTTACGCGTTTGTCAACCAAGCGCAAACTGAAAGCACAGGTTATTCAAAGGGCTTGGGCGGGCGACCGCGGTGCGTCGGTGCGGTCGTGCCGATCGCCGGCAATTAAGATTACCCGTAGAATTACCGGTCGTGATGACATTCGGTTTTCTCATTTCGTCTAAAACCCGTCCGGTCTTCGCGTAGTCGGGTGCCTCATGCGCAGAGCAAACTTCATCGTCATCGTGCTGAGCGGCCTCGTGCTGAGCGGCCTCGTTCTCGGCAAGCTGCCGGCGCTCGCCGCCGACAGCGGCCCGGTGATCGTGCTTCCCGGCCGGCATGGCTTGCCGGTGATCATCAACGGGGTCGACGTCACGGGCGCGGTGCTCGAGGGCGACTGGGGCCTCTACAAGCCCGACATGGTAGGACCCACCATCATCCCGACGTGGATTCCGGGGCGCAGCTATCAAGGCAGCTATTATCAGGGCCGGTATGTCGACGGCGGCTATTACCCGGCCTTCGGGCACGAGCCCGGCTACGGCCGCCACGAGATCGAGCCGCCCCCCGATCGGCGCTTGCCGCCGCCGGCGCCGCGCTTCCACCGTTCATGGACCAGCCAGTCCGATCCGCTGCCGGCGAGCCTCGATCCGCCGGTCCAGTCGCCTTTGATCGTGTCGCCGCAGATCTATCCGGGCGGGCGTCGTAGCGGCAACGCGGCGCCGAAACGGCGATGAAACCAGGTCGACACAAGTCCTGATGACCCAGCAACCCGGCCTCGGCAGCGGAGGCCAATACTATGGGGAGTGAACATGATCACGCGAACGCTTTCTCTGCTCGCCTTGGCGGCCGTCGTGTCGGCGAGCGCCGCCACGCAGGCGATGGCATGCTGCGGCTGCGCTTACACCTGCGCTCCGCCTGCTCAGGTCCAGATCTGGGGGCAGTCGCCGACCTATGCGGTGAATCAAGGTCCGGTCTTTACCGGGCCGGACTACTACACGTCGCCGACCTTTGAAGGAGACACGCTGACGGTCGACTACCCCTATGTCGGCCCCGGCGGCTATCCGGGCTACTATCGGCCCTATGACGGAGGTGGCTACACCGAACCGTTCCGGCGGCGCCTCTATCATCCGTACTGGCAGGGCGCGTTGCCGGAGCGGCCGCACCATTTCGAGATGCTGCATCGTCATGAGGCCGGCGTGATCTATCGTCGCGGCTTCGGGCGGCGCGCCATCACGATGTCGAACACCGTGCGTTGGGAATCGCGCGGTCACCGGAACCTTCGCGATTAAAGCGGCACAGCGGGACCCGCGCCCTGTCCGCGCCTTGGCGCGAGCCGAGGACGATCAGGCCGCCGCGAGGCGCTTGCTCGCGAGATAGAGAGCAAGCGCTGCCGCGTTCGAGACGTTGAGGCTCTTGATCTTGCCGGGCACGTCCAACCGGGCGACCTGATCGCAGGTCGCGAGCGTGAGGTGCCGCAGGCCCTTGCCCTCGGCGCCGAGCACCAAAGCGAGCGGCGAACGGATCGCCGCCTCGGCGAAGTCCACCGCGCCCGAGCTGTCGAGCCCGACGACGAGGAAGCCGCGCTCCTTGAGGGCGGCAAGCGCGCGGGCGAGGTTGGTCACGGTCACCAGCGGCACGTATTCGAGCGCCCCCGAGGCGGACTTGGCCAGGACGCCGGTCGCCTCGGGACTGTGGCGGGCGGTGGTGACGATGGCCGACACCGCGAAGGCGGCGGCGGAGCGCGAGATGGCGCCCACATTGTGCGGATCGGTGATCTGGTCGAGCACCAGAACGATGCCGGCAGGCGCGATGTCCTCGAGCCCGGGCGAGGGCAGGGGATCGGCTTCCACCAGCAGACCCTGATGGAGAGCGTCGGGCGACAGCCGCTGGGCGATGGTCTGCGGGCGCACCAGCTCGGGCTCGACCCGCAGCGGAACATGCTCCTCGGCGAGGCGGCGCACCGCATTCTCGGTGGCGAGCAGGCGGCGAATGTGGCGCGCCGGATTTTCGAGCGCCGTCTTCACCGGATGCCATCCGTAAATAATCACGGGGGCGTCGGGATCACTCGCGGCGTGGCCGGCATCCCGGGTGACGTGCTGGCCCGACGTCCGCTGCGGGCGTGCGCCGCGCTCCGGCTTGCCGGCCGCTCGCCGCTGCTTCCAATCGGGTTTCCATTCGCGCTTGGTCATGCCCGCTCTTGTCACGCATGGTGGCGCTTGGCAATCACGCG
>DASZKX010000069.1:0-17370 GCA_035552735.1 Xanthobacteraceae bacterium | reverse complement strand
ACCAGGCGGCCGCCGAAGCCGATGGCGGTGAACGCCTGCGGCAGCACCTTGGGGTTGGCGATATTGTCGTAGAGCACGTCGACGCCGCGGCCATCGGTCAAACGCATCACCTCCGCGCGAATATCGTGGGTGTTGTAGTTGATGCCGAAATCGGCGCCGAGCGCGAGCCCCTGTTGGACCCGGTCATCCGAGCCGGCGGCTGCGATGACCTTGGCGCCGACCACGTTCTTGGCGATCTGGATGCCGGTCAGCCCGAGATTGCCGCCGGCCCCCATGATGAGAGCGGTCTCGCCGCGCTCGAGCTTGGCAGTGTTGACCAGCAGGTTCCAGGCGGTCGGCGCGTGCCGCATGATCACGGCCGCGTCGTGGAAATCCAGGCCGGCCGGAACCGCGACCACCATGCAGGCCGGCACAGCCACCAATTGGGCGAAGCCGCCGGGCCGCTTGATGCCCATCATGCCGGTCGGCCCGGCATAGTCGTCGCAGTCCTCCGGGCAGGGGTTGAGCGGCATGGTTCCGGCGACCGCGACCCGGGCGCCGATTTTCCAGCGCGTGACCCCGGCTCCCACCGCATCCACGACGCCGGCGCAATCGACGCCCGGGATGAGCGGCAGCACCGGCGCGCGGCGCGGCTCCTTGCCGGCGCGCAGGCTCACGTCGAGCACGCGGTTGACGGTCGCGGCGTGAATCCTGACGCGGATCTCGCCCAGCCGGGGAACGGGATCCGGAACATCCTCGTATTTGAGAACCTCGGGCGGCCCGAAATTGTGGATCACGATCGCCTTCATCCGAAACCTGTCTCCCTACAACGCTGATTGCGGCCATCACTCGCTTGAATGTTTTGGCAAGTCAATGCATGCGCCCGCGTGCAGATATCGCCGCTCGATGCCTTGAGCCGAGCGCGCGGCACGCTAGACTCAGCGCCGGGCCTTACCATTCACACTCAGACCGGGGACCCCGTTCCATGACCATCTCAATGTACAAAGTGTCGGTGCCGATCTTCGTGCAGCTCCTGACCGCGCTCTCGGCCGTGCTCGGCAAGGCCGCCGCGCATGCGGAGGCCAAGCAGATCGATCCCGCCTTCCTGCTCGGCATGCGGCTTTATCCCGACATGTATCCGCTGGTGCGCCAGGTGCAGCAGGCGACCGCCCACCCGATCCGGGCCTGCAGCGCGCTCGCCGGCTCAGAGCCGCTCCACCTGCCCAACACCGAGACGAGCTTCGCGGAGCTCGAGAGCCGGCTCGCCAACACGATCGAATACATCAAAGGTTTCAAGCCCGCCCAGATCGACGGCAGCGAGGACAAGGAGATCGTTCTCAAGCTCGGCAGCAACGAGCGCAAATTCAGCGGGCAGGGGCTGCTGCTCAATCATATCCTGCCGAATTTCTATTTTCACTGCACCACCGCCTACGACATCCTGCGCCACTGCGGGGTCGAGCTCGGCAAGCGGGATTTCATGGGAACACCGGTGAATTTGTGAGGATGGCGGATATTCACCGACCGCGATCGTAGGGGCGCCCCTCGTGGGCGCCCGCTCCTGCGAAAGGGCGGCCACGAGGGCCGCCCCTACTGCAGCCCGGCTGCCTTCAAATACTGCAGGTCGACGAAGCGCTCGGCGGCGGGAAGCGGTGCTTTGAGCTCGCCGGTGCGGCCCAGGAGCTCGATCACGGCGGTCAGGCCCGCCATGTCGATCTCGGCCTGCTTGGGCATCACGCCGCGGTCGGGTTCGTAGAAGAAGGCGAGCACCGCCCGCGCCACCGCCGGCGGGGCGCCGGTCGATTCGGCGGCGATGCGCGTCATCTCGTCCCGATTGGCGGGCTCGCGCATGAATCGATAGGCGGCCCCGAACGCCCTGGTGAACCGCAGCACGGCGTCCTTGTGGGACTGCGCCCAGTCGCGGCGTGCCGCGATGACGCTGAACTGCAGGGCCGGGATGACCTCGAGCGAGTCACCGAGCTTGCTGAAGCCTTTCTGCGAAAAGACGATGTCATCGGGCTGGCCGAGCGGAACGGCGGCGCAGTCGCCGCCGGTCAGGCAGTCGGCGCGCACCGGCGTGCCCACCAGCTCCTTGGTGCGATAGGAAGACTCCGGCAGCCCGTGCCGGGCGAGCAGCATGCGGGTGGCGATGGAGATGGTGTCGATCGGCAGCGACAATCCGACGAGCTTGCCGCGCAGATCGTCGAACGACTTGATCTGTGGTTGGGCGACCAGGCTGTAGATCGTATTGGCGGCCGCGCCCACGATGCCGACCGAATTGGAGCCGCCCAGCACCGCCTGGATCAGATAGGGCGTCGCCGTGTGGCTGACATCGACATTGCCCTTGTCGAGCTCCTCGATCTGATACTGGGTGCCGCGCAGCCCGACCACCTTGAGGTCGATGCCCTCGCGCTCGAGGAAGCCCTTGCGCTGCGCCACCGCGAGGGCGACCGAGGAGATGCTGCGCGCCGAATTGGCGATTTGGCCATAGCGCAGCGTGATCTTGTCCTGCGCCCGCGCGGCGCCGATCAATCCGGCACTCCCGATGGCCATAGTCGCCACGACGACGCTCGTAACGATGGTCTTTGCGAAGGTTCTTGCGCGACGGCGCATCTCGGTTTCTCCTGGCACTTCTTGTCCCGCGACTTCTTGTCCTGCGACTTCGACAATTTACTGCCCGGCGTAATGGGCGGCTTGCTCCACCAGCTCTCTGGGGGTCGCGACCGCGCCGGCGACGATCTTCTGCACCGCGTCGCCGCTCAACGGCTCGACGCCGAGATTGCGCTTGTGCATGTCGGCGACGAATTCGGGGTCCTGCATCGTATCCATGAAGGCCTTGCGTAAGGCCGCGGCGCGCTCGCCCGGGATGCCGGGCTCGGCGACGAGCGAACGGCCGATATCCGGACCACCGCCCATGAGGCCGAGAATGCGCCGCGACTTGTCGTCGACCGCGAGATCGAGCAGGCCCGGAACATCGGGCAGACCCTTGATCCGTAGCGCCCCGTGGGTGTAGAGGCCCTTGGCCTTCTTCTCGGCGAGCCAGTCCTGCTTGGTCAATTGGATCGCCTCCCAGCTCATGCCCCCGATGGCATCGACCTCGCCGCGTTCCATCGCCAACGCCATCGGGGGCGAGCCCGGGAAGCCGCGCACGATCTTGAATTTGGTGCCGATGAGATCGTTGAGGGCGGTCGGAATGAACGAGGAGCTGTTGGAGGGAACGCTGGCCGCGATGATAATCTGCCGCTGCTTGGCCTCCGCGATCGATTGGACCGCGGAGGTATGCCAGACCATGGCGAGCGTTGCGGTCGACACGATGCGCCCGATCCAGACGAGCTTGACCGGGTCGAACTCGCCGGGTCCGCCCAGCGCCTTGCCGAGCGTCAAGGTGTCCAGGAACAGGCCGAGCGACGTCCCGTCCTGTGGCGTGATGGTCGAGATATAACCGGCGGCCCTGACGCCGCTGCCGCCCTCCATGTTCTTGACCACGATCGAGGGATTGCCCGGAATGTGGCGGCTGAAATACGGCAACAGCACCCGCGCATAGATGTCGTAGCCGCCGCCGGGCGGAAAGCTGACATAGAGACTGACGGTCTTGCCGTGATAGAAATCGGCGACCGGATCCGCCACGGCGGTCGCGGGTGCCGCGAGCGTTGCGGCAATCATGAAGCGCAAAAGTCGTGACCTGATCATGATTGGTCCGCGATTGCCGAGCGCCGCAGCTTTCCTCGCCCTGCGTGCGGGGAGCGGACGATACAGACCGCTCGAGTCCGGGGACACGAAAACATTTCCTCGACTTGTATCACATCTTCGCCGGGTGTGCGCGCAACACGGCTTCGTCGATGTCGGTTCCCCAGCCGGGACCTGCCGGCAGCACGAACGCGCCGTTTACGATGGTGGGCGGATTGGTGAGCAGCTTGGGCTTCCACGGCACCTCGTCGACATCGAATTCCATGATGCGAAAATTCGGCACCACGGACGCGAAATGCGCCGAGATCACCGCCGAGAGTGGGCCGCTGAAATTGTGCGACGCGATATTGACCTCGTAGGCGTCCGCCATCGCAGCCATGCGGAGCGCTTCCGGAACGCCGTTGTATTGCGGATCGATGATGGCGACGTCGACGCAATGGTGGTCGAGATAGGATTTGAGCGCGCGGCGGCCGAGGATCGTTTCCAGCGATCCGATCGGGGTCGTGGTCGACTGCCGGATCAGGCTCAAGGCCCTGGGCTCGTAGAGGTCCATCTCGAGCCACATCAGCTCGAACGGCTCGAGCTTCTTGGCGAGCCGCCGGAAGCCTTCCGGCTTGTAGTTGAAGTTGAGGTCGACGATGAGGCGGACCTGCGGCCCGGCACCTTGGCGCAGCGCCGTCAGTTGCGCGATCAAGGCCTCGACGATGTGCTCCGGAAGATTGAGCTCGGGATGGCCGTCGCCGCGCGCCGAGCCCGGGGTGTACTGGCCGCCGCCGCCCTCATCGAAGACCAGCACATTGGTCTTGAGGGCGCGGAAGCCGCGCTCGAACGCCTCGCGGCCGGCGGCCTTAAGATCGGCAAGCGAGCGCACCGCTGGTCGATCGATCACCTTGCCATCGAAAAACGAGGCGCAGCGCGCGCGCATCACGCCACAGCGCGACCAGTAGAGCGGGATGCGGTCACGCAACGCGCCGCCGAACAGCTCGTGCACCGGCACGCCCAGCGCCTTGCCCTTGAGATCGAGGCAGGCATTGAGGATGGCGCCGGCGGCGTTGGATTGCAGCCCGCCGGTGGTGGTGCGGATCTGCGAATAGAGCGCCGCATCGATGCGGCCGATGGCGCGCGGATCCTCCCCGATCAGGCCCGCGCCCAGGCCATGGATCAAGGCGGCGAGGCCGCGGCGCCGGCTTTCCTTGAACTCCGCCCAGCCGAAGAGGCCCTGATCGGTGGTGACCTTGAGGAATGAATACGTGTCCCAACCACCGTCGACATGGAAGTCCTCGAATTTCGCGATCTTCATGGGGCCCCTCTCGAGCGCGCTCTCTCGGCGATGCCGCGCTAGCTACCGCATGGTGACACGTCTCGGGCGACGCTTCACGCCCTCCGGCGCGTGCGGGCTTGCGACCCCGAAAATGACGTCCGCTCGATTTCATCCAATCGAAAATTGCTTTAGCGTGCCGCCACGCCGGCCCAGATGACGGTCGGCGCCGGGGGAGAAGCCGATGATCATCGATTTTCACGTGCATGTGCTGCCGCCGGAGGACATGCCGGCCTTCACCGGCACCGGATTCCACCGCAACATTCGCGCCCCCAAGGGCGGCAGCGTGCCGACCACGATCGAGAACGCGCTCGAGGCCGCCAAGATCGGCGGGGTGGACATTACCGTCATCTCCAATCCGCTGCACAATCTGCGCGACATGGATCGCCAGCAGCAGCTGGAGCGCTGCCAGCGGCAGAATCGCTTCAATGCCGCCCAGCAGGCCAAGCATCCCTCGATCGTCGGCATGGCGTCGACGGTTCCGTACGGGGGCGACGTGTTCCTGCGCGAGTTCGAGCGCGCCATCAAGCAGGATGGGCTCAAGGGCGCCTGGATCACGTCGAGCCTCAAGGGCAGCTATCCGGACGACGACGATGCCATGCCGTTTTTTCAATTGGCGTGCGAACTCGACGTGCCGGTGGTGATCCATCCGCCTTCGGTCGGCTTCGGCGAGGAGCGGATGCGCGATTACCGGCTGGCCTCCAGCGTCGGCCGTCCAATGGACAATGCGCTGGCGCTGGCGCGGCTGATCGTGCGCGGCATTTTCGAGAAGCTTCCCGACCTCAAGCTGGTCGGCACTCATCTGGGCGGCGGCATCTGCGAGATGATCGGCCGCATGGACTATGCGTATCGGCTGCAGGACGAGGCCTATTTCCTGGGCTCCTACGAGCCGATGCTGATCAAGCATCCGCCCAGTCACTACCTCAAGATGATGTATCTGGAATCCACCTGCTACCATCCGCCGGCGGCGCGCTGCGCCATCGACACCGTCGGGATCGACCATTTCGTGTTCGGCACCGATTCGCCACCGCTCTTCGTATTGAAGCGGGAAGGCGTCGACCTGATCAACAAGATCGGCTTGTCGGCGGCGGAGAAGAACAAGGTGTATTACGAGAATGCCAAGAAGCTGCTGAAGCTGTGACGCTACGCCGTGTGCTGCGCCGGCCGTTCGACGCCGCCCTGCAGGATCCCGCGCTGCTGGCGGAAGTGGCCCGCATGCAGCTCGCGGTGGCGGGCACCAGCGGCGAGCGGGTGCAGGCCCTCATCCGGCAGGTCTACGCGACCCCCCCGGACGTGGTCGCGAAGGCGGCGCCGGAAGGGGACGCTGATCGCTCCCGCGTGCTATGGGTCTTCCGGGCTGACGAACCGATGGACGAGGACGCGCGATGAAGCGACGTGACGTGCTGATGGGCGGATTGGCTTCCCTTTCGTTGTCGGCTGCGGCCACGGGGCTGGTACCGCAACGGGCTTTCGCCCAACGCTATCCGGAGCGGCCGATCCGGCTCATTGTTCCGTTCGCGCCCGGCGGCGCGACCGATGTGGTGGGCCGGCTGTGGGCCCAGAAGATCGGGCCCGATCTCGGCACCGTCGTGATCGAGAACAAGGCGAGCGGGGGTGGGGCGCTCGGCGCCAGCGAGGTGGCGCGCGCGCAGCCGGATGGCTACACGTTCCTGTTCGGTAATACCAGCACGCAAGTGCTGCTGCCGGTGCTGATGAGCCGGCCGCCCTACGATCCGCTCAGGGACTTCGCGTCGATCTACATCCTCTGCAATTCCCCGACCGTCATCGTGGTGCACGAATCCGTGCCGGCCAGGACCTTGCTCGAGCTGATTGCCTACGCCAAGGCCAATCCGGGCAAGCTGTCCTACGGCTCGGCGGGCGCCGGCACCTTGACCAACCTGGCGGGCGAGCTGTTCAAGCAGCTGATCCACGCCCCCGACATCGTGCACATTCCCTACAAGGGCTCCGCGCCCGGCCTCACCGATCTGGCGAGCGGCCATATCCCGATGATGACGCCCAATATCGGCGGCGCGCTGCTCGACTTTCACCGCACCGGCAAGGTGCGCATCCTGGCGGTGGCGGCCGAGACGCGCCTGCGCGTGGCGCCCGACATCCCGACCGCGCGCGAGGCCGGGCTGCCCGGCATGGTGGCCGCCAACTTCAACGGCTTGTTCGCGCCGGCTGGCTTGGCGCCAGCGATCATCGATCGGCTCGCGGGCGCGACCCGCAAGCTGATGGCCGATCCTGCTTTCGACCAGCTCCTGGTGGCCTCCGGCTTCGAGCCCACCGCGCAGTCCGGTCCGCTCGAGGCCGAACGCCTGGTCGCCGACGAGATCGCCCGCTGGACCCCGATCATGCGCGCAACCGACTTCAAGATGGAATAAACACATCTATGGCTCGCATCCCTCTCATCGACGCGAAAGACCACCCCGAATTCGCCGCGCTCGTGGAAAAATTCAGCGCCGGCCGCCGCGGCCGGCTGATCAACATCTATCGCATGCTGCTCAATAGCCCGGCGCTGGCCGAGAGCTGGTTCAACCATTCCAATGCGGTGCGCTGGAAGACCGCGCTCGACGGACGGCTGCGCGAGATCATCATCATCCGCATGGGCCATCTGACGCATGCCCAATATGTGCTGCGCCAGCACGTTCCCGCCCTGGCGCTGGCCGACGGGTTGTCACTGCCGGAATGCGATGCGCTTGCCGATTGGCGGGGCACGCAACTCTTCAGCGCCCGCGAGCGTGCGGCGCTCGCCTATGCGGACGTCATGACGCAGCACATCGTGGTGCCGGACGACGTCTTCGCCGAGGTCAAGCGTCATTTCGACACCCGCCAGATCGTCGAGCTCACCGTGCTGATCGGCACCTACAACATGAATGCGCGCGTGCTGCAGGCGCTCGAGCTGGATTTGGAGCCGCTTGCGGGGTGATGGATCCGTAGGGGCGCCCCTTGTGGGTGTCGGCCGGGACCTGACAGGGCGGCCACAGGGGCCGCCCCTATGCACGCAATCTCGATCCTGACAGGGGCGGGGCCACGAGGGCCGCCGCTACGGGCGCTTGAAATAGCGCAGGTCCGGCGGCGGCTGGTCCTTCTTGGCGGGCATCAGCAGGCCGTCGGCGCTGAGAAAATAATTTTCCTTGCCGATCACGACGTGGTTGTTGTTCCCGGAGCAATTGTTGTCGAACCAGATCGGATTGCGTTCGCGCCGGTAGCTTTTGGTCACCGTCCACGGGCGCGTCAGCGCATGATCGATGGTGGTCACCTCGTCGTGCAGCACGTCCTTGTTGGCCCCGTCGAGATAGATTTTCTCCTTGACGACGGTCTGGTTGTCCGCGTGCACCGGCAGCCCGCTGGTCTCGAAATCGCGCGGCCCTTTCATGTTGCGGGTCTCGACCTCGAGCAGATCGAGGCGGCCGTCGGCGCTTTCGTCCCAATGACCGATGGCGTAGCCCGCGAAGGCGGGCTCGAGATTTTGCGGCCATTCGCGCCCGTCGGTGTAGATGCGCCGGTCCGGCTGGTTCTCGAACAGAATGTAGGTGGTCTTCGGCATGATGATGATCTCGAACGGGAACGTGGCGGTCATCGCCCGCGGCATGCCGTGCGGGATGCAGGTGAAGCGTGCGTTATTGCCCTGCCCGCCACCGGACTGATCGGCGAGGCTGGCGTCGAAGATGGCCTGATATTCGGCCGTCAGGGGAGGCTGCTGGCCGCGTCCCAAGGGCTTGCTCGGATCCCATTGGATGCCGCCGATCCGCAGCCACTGGCCCGACCAATCGGGGTATTTTGAAAGATCCTGCGCCCGCGCATCCGTCGCGAGGAGCGCCGCCATCAGCGCGATCGAAACCGCTGCGGCTCGGTACGGCCTGAATGGATTGCCCATTGCCTTGTCCGCCCTGTCGGCACCCGATCATGTGGCCCTTGAGGCCGCCTGTCGCGATCGCCACGGGCGCCGGCGAAGCGCGCCCCGGTCAAGCCGATGGTTGGAGTAAAGGGACGCCCGCGGCCCGGCGACCGCGGGCGTCCAAAGCGCTCAGTGGGCTTCGACCGCCGCACGCTGCTGGTCGGGATGGAGCAGCAGCTTCTGAACGCGCCAATTCAGGATTTCGGCCACGTAGAGCTCGTTCTCGGATGGGCAAGCCATTTCGTGAACCCACCCGAACTGCTTGGGCTGCTTGCCCGACTTGCCGAGCATGCCCAGCACCTTGCCGTCGAGGCTGAGCTTGTAGATGCGGCCTGGAAATGCATCCGCGCTGTAGAGCACCTGATTGGGTGGCGGCGTGATGCAGATCGCCCACGGCGCGCCCGGCGTCATGGTGCCGCCGGTCTTGAGGTAGTCGGTCAGGTTGGGCATGTTGCCGATCGCGGGGCGCGCGTCCGGCGGCGGCGGAACGTCGATCCTGATCTCGCGCTTGAAGTTGCCGTCGGTGTCGAACACCTGGATGCGCCGGTTGTTGCGATCGCCCACATAGATGTTGTTCTGGGCGTCGGCCGCGATGGTGTGGAGCAGGTTGAATTCGCCCGGACCGTTGCCGTGCTTGCCCCAGGACTTGATCCAATCGCCGTCCTTGCTGAGCTTGGCGACGCGCGCATTGATGTAGCCGTCGCTGATGTAGGTGTTGCCGTCCGAATCCCAGGTCACGTCGGTGGGCTGGCGGAAGCGGCCGTCCTCATGGGGCTTGGGCGGATTGACGCGCTCGTGCGGCTCGGTCTTTTCCGAGGCTTCCTGCTTGCGGCCGATCACCATCTGCACGCGGCCTTCGGGATTGAACTTGATGATCATGTCCGAGCCTTTGTCGGTGGCCCAGATGTTGTCGTCCTTGTCGATGCGCACCGTATGGGCGAACGACCAGGCATAGAGGCCCTTGCCGATCTCGCGCAGGTACTGGCCGTCGCGGTCGAACTCAAGGAGCTGCGAGGCAGTGTTCGCGAAGGCCGGGCCCTGGCTGCTGCCGCCGCGGTTGTAGACGAAGATATGGCCCTTGGAGTTGACGGCCACGCCGGACGCCTCGCCGAGATTCATGTCGGGCGGAAGCTTGAGCAGGTTGGGCACCGAGTCGTAGGGAATTTCGGGTGGCTGCTGTTGCGCGAACGCGGACGGACTCAACAGCATGAGCGCTCCGACGAGCCATGGTTTCATGGGATCCTCCCTAGTGTTTTGTCTTCGATGCCCCACCCTAGAGCATTTCCGGGAAAAGTGGAATCCGGTTTTCGGTCCGAAAACGCGACTGCGCGAGAATGGAAAATGTCGCGTCGGTGGCGATCTCCAGCCGATGTGAGGCCGCTCGAATTATGCAAAAAGTATACAAGCCGGCGGCGTTGGAGGACAATCCCGGCGCCGATCGAAAGCGGGACGGACGCGGCCCGGGCGGCACTTGGTGCGGAGGCAAGGATGGGTGTGCTCAAGACGGTGGCGGCCACGTTCCTCCTCGCGCTGGCGGGAGTGTCCGCGCGCGCCGACGCGGTGGCGGATTTCTACAAAGGCAAGGTGGTCACGCTGGTGGTCGGGTACGGGTCGGGCGGCGGTTATGACGTCTATGGGCGTCTGGTGGCGGGCCACCTCGGCAAGCACATCCCGGGCAATCCGACCGTCGTGGTTCAGAACATGCCGGGCGCCGGCAGCCTGCGCTCGGTCAATTATCTCTACAACACCGCCCCCAAGGACGGCACCATCATCGCCACCTTCGCGCGCGACATGCCGCTCCTGGGGATCATCGGCAACAATCCCAATGTGCGGTTCGATCCGCGCAAGTTCACCTGGCTCGGCTCGTCGTCGAGCTACGGCAACGATGCCTATCTGCTGATGACCCGCAAGGATGCGGCGGTGAAATCGATCGCGGATGCGCGGGCGCCCGGCGGTCCCCCGCTCGTGCTCGGCGGCACCGCCGAGGGCGCGACCGGCAACGACATATCGACGGTGCTGCGCGACGCGCTCGCACTCAACATCCGGCTCATCGCGGGCTATCCGGACAGCAATGCGCTGTTTCTGGCGGCCGACCGCAAGGAGACGGACGGCCGTTTCGTCGGCCTGTCGGCGGTGTCCTCCTCGCATCCCGAGTGGCTCAAGCCGGACAGCGGCATGCAGGTTCTGCTTCAGTTCGCACGCGTGACGCGGCATGCGCAATTTCCCGACGTGCCGACCGCGCGCGAGCTCGCCCCCGACGCGCATGCGCGTGCCCTGATCGAGCTCGCCGAGCTGCCGTACCGGCTGTCGCGCCCGTTCGCGGCGCCGCCCGGCCTGCCGGAGGATCGCGCCAAGGCGCTGGAGGCCGCGTTCCTGGCGGTGCACCAAGACCCGGAATATTTGGATCAGGCCGGCAAGCTCAAGGTGGACGTGAGCCCGATCGGCGGCGAGGAGGTGCTGCATGCGATCGAGGGCATCGCCGGCGCGCCGCCCGAGCTGCTCGACTACATGAAGAAGCTCCTCTCCGACGGCAAGAACGGCTGAGGGCAGGGGAACCATCGGGCAAACCCGCGTGGCGCGACCGATCGAGACGACAAATCGTGAGAAGGCCGATGCGCATCCCGCGAATTGTGTTGCTGCTCGCCCTGGTTCTGGCGCCGGGGCTCGCGGCCGCAAACGCGCAAGCGGCGGCAGACTTCTACGCCGGAAAGCAGATCGAGCTGATCGTCGGATCCGGGTCGGGCGGCGGCTACGACACCTATGCGCGCCTGCTCGCGCGGCATCTGGCGCGCTATCTGCCGGGCCATCCGACCATCGTGGTGCAGAACATGCCGGGCGCCGGGGGGCTGCGCGCCGCCAACTATCTCTACAATGTGGCGCCGAAGGACGGCACGTCGATCGGCACGTTCGCCCATGATCTGGTGCTGGTCGGTCTCCTCGGCCGCGACCCCAACATCCAATTCGATTCCCGCAAGTTCATCTGGCTGGGATCCGTTTCGAGCTTCGCCAATGACGCTTATCTCTTGATTGCGCGGCCCGACGCCCCGGTGAAGAGCGCCGCAGCGGCGCGGGCGCCGCAGGGGCCGCCCCTCCTGGTCGGCGCTTCGGCGCAGGGCGGCGGCACCAGCGACATCGCTACCCTGATGCGCGATATACTGGGCTTCAATCTCAAGCTGATCCCGGGCTATCCGGACAGCAATGCGATGTTCCTCGCCATCGATCGTGGCGAGATCGACGCGCGCTTCACCGCCATCTCGGTCCTGCAATTGACGCGGCCGCAATGGTTGACGTCGCAGTCGGGCATGCACGTGATCGTCCAGTTCGCGCGCGCGGTCCGCCATCCGCAGTTTCCCGACGTGCCGACCGCGCGGCAGCTCGCGCGCGACGACCGCGACCGTGCGCTGATCGAGCTCGCCGAGCTGCCCTATCTCATGGACCGTCCGTTCATGGCGCCGCCGGGTCTTCCGCCCGAGCGGGCGCAAGTCCTGCAGGAGGCCTTTGCGGCGGTTCAGAACGATGCGCAATATCGCGATGATGCCGCAAGGCTCAGGCTCGATCTGAGCCCGATCGACGCCGGCGAGGTGGCGCGCGCCATCGGGCGCATCGGCGGTGCGTCGCCGGACACTCTTGATTACATGAAGAAACTGCTTACCAACGCAGGTGGCGGATAAGCGGGCCCGGGCGCAATGCCCGAAACGTCGCCGCCAGGAGGTCTCCCATGCACGACACCACGGATCAGTCCCATTGGCACGAGCCCAAGGCCGGCGAGAATGCCGGGTTCGGCACCTTCAAGCGCAAGCCGCTGCCCTATGACGTCTTCATGGAAGCCGAGGGCGTGCCGGTCTATCGCGGCATCGGGGTGCGCCGGGTGCAGGATTTGCCGATGACGCCGTGGAAGCGGCTGGGAGGACGCGGCAGCTATATCCAGCTCTACGGTACCGAAGGCCTGTGGGGCTCCTATGTGGTCGAGATTCCGGGGGCGGGCGCCCTCAATGTGGAGCGCCATCTCTACGAGAAGGTAGTGCTGGTGGTCGAAGGTCGCGGCTCCACCGAGGTCTGGCTAGAAGGCCAGAGCAAGCGGCACGTGTTCGAATGGCAGAAGGGCTCGTTGTTCACCATCCCGCTCAATGCGTTTCACCGCTTCATCAATGCGGGGAGCGCACCGGCTTTGTTGCTGTGCGGAACCACCGCGCCCAATGTGATGAACCTGATCGACAATCCGGGATTCATCTTCGATTGTCCGCACAATTTCTCCGAGCGGTTTTCCGGCGCCGACGATTTCTTCAAGCCAAGCGACGACGTCGAGCCCGATCCGATCCGCGGCCTCGCCATGCGCCGCACCAACCTCATTCCGGACATCGTCAATACCGAGCTGCCGCTCGACAACCGCCGCTCGCCCGGCTACCGGCGCGTCGAGCCGTCGATGGCGGGCAACCGGTTCTATCTCTGGATCGGCCAGCACGAGACCGGACGCTATTCGAAGGCGCACAAGCACGCCTCCGCGGCGGTGCTCATCTGCGTCAAGGGCAAGGGCTACACCTATACGTGGCCGGAATCGCTCGGCACCACGCCCTGGAAGAACGGCAAGGCCGACAAGATATTGCGCCAGGATTATGAGCCGGTCGGCATGGTCTCCGCCGCGCCCATGAGCGGCGACTGGTTCCATCAGCATTTCGGCACCTCCAAGGAGGGGCTGCGCATCACCGCCTGGCACGGCCCCAACAATCAGCGCGCCCGCAAGCCCGGCCGGCCGGGCGAGCAGCTCATGGATTTCGGCGCCATTGATCTCGGCAAGGGCGGCAGTGCCATTCCGTACCACCAGGAGGATCCGGCGATCCGCCGGGAATTCGGGGAGACGCTTGCGCGCGAAGGCGTCGCGAGCCGGATGAATCCGGAATTCTACCAGCGTCCGCCCGGCGAGGGCGAGGAGGTCATGGGCGACGTCATGTAAGGCCTGTGATCGCGGTCCAATCAAAATCGAAACGAAAAGGGGGAAGCGCAATGCCACACATCGGGCGACACGGCGTGCAACGCAGCCTGCGATCCGGAATGCCATTCCGGCGGCCGGCGCGCGTTTGTCTGATCGCCTTGGCGATGAGCCCCGTCGCGGCCGCTGCCCAGGAATCGGCGGAAGCCCCGAAGGCCGCGCTGCCGGCAGTCACGGCGTGTCCGCCGGCGGTGACCGAGATCGCGACCTGCTATTCCGAACGGCTGGGCAGCGGCGCCTATGTGCTGGCCGCCATGCCGAAGGACTGGAATGGAAACCTGATCGTGTTCGGCCATGGCGGTCCCGCAGTGGTTCCGCCGACCGCGACCACCAGCCAAAACGACCTCGCCAAATACTCCTTCGCGGTCAAAAGCGGCTACGCCTGGATCGCCTCGAGCTACCGGCGCGAAGGCTATGGGGTGCAGATGGCGGTGGAGGATTCCGATCAGGCGCGCAAGTTTTTCATCGAACGCATCGCCAAGCCCCGGCGCACGATCTATCACGGCGCGTCCTACGGGGGCCTGGTCGGCGCCAAGCTGATCGAGGCGCATGCGAAGAATGCGGACGGCAGCCCGGCCTACGACGGGGCATTCTTCAACAGCGGGTTTGTGGTGGGGGCGCCCGTCGGTCATCAATTCCGCGCCGATCTGCGCGCGGTCTACCAATATTACTGCAAGAACTTGCCTGGTCCGGATGAGCCGCGATATCCGCTCTGGAGCGGCCTTCAGGCCCAATCCAAGATGACGCTGGAGGATTTGCAAGCGGCCGTCGACGCCTGCACCGGTGTCGCCCATGCGGCGGCGGAGCGGAGCGAATCCCAGAAGCAGAATCTCGCCAATATCCTCGGCGTGATGCGGTTTCCGGAGCGCATGCTGATTCGTCACATGCAGGCCGCGACCTTTCTGTTCCGCGAGATCGCCGAGCGCGTCACGCAGGGCCGCAGCGCGTTCTCCAACACGGACGTGCGCTACAGCGGATCGCGCGACGATGCCGACTTGAACCGGAACGTGGCGCGCTTCTCCTCCGATCCGGCGGCCGTCGCTGCGCTCGCGGCGGACGGCGAGCCGACCGGCTCGTTGCCGGTGCCGGTGCTGTCGATCCATTCGATCAACGATCCGCAGGTCGTGGTCGAGGTCCAGTCGGCCTATCGCGACGCGGTCGATCGCGCCGGCAGCGGCGACCGGCTGGTGCAAGCCTTCACGGACGAGAACCAGCATACCGGACAGAGCCCGCCGGAGCTTGCCGCGGCGGTGGAAGCGCTAATGCAGTGGATCGACAAAGGCGTCAAGCCGACACCGCAAACGGTTGCCGCCGCCTGCGAGCGCTGGCGCGGAACCTTCGAGGGCCGCTGCAGCTATCATCCGGAGTTTTCGCCCAAGCCTTACAGCACGCGCTACTATTCGGGCGAGGCGGGTCACTGAGCATTTTCAGGAAAATGCCCGCCCCTGCCAACGGGTCCGGCCGAAGACCGGCCCGATGATAAACTCCAGCGGGGTTGGAATCCGGTTTTCCGTCCGAAAATGCGGCAATACAAAAATGCCGCGACCCAAAACGTAAATGGCCGGGACATTGTCCCGGCCATCACGACGAGATGTGGGCGATCCGCCCGATTTATCCGTTTTGGCCGACCAGCAGCGGCGTGATCCGCCGTACCGTCACCCGCCGGTTCTGCCGATTGGCGTCCGGTGTCTGAATCTTGAGGAAGTGAGAGCCGTAGCCCTGGGTCGTAAGGTTCTCGGGCGGAATCTGGAAGCTCTCGGTGAGGACGCTGGCGACCGTCTCGGCGCGCCGGTCGGACAGCGACAGATTGTCCACGTCGTTGCCGACCGCGTCGGTGTGGCCCTCGATCAGGAAGACCTCGTTGGGATTGCGGGCGACGATGGCCTGCACCGCCTGAGCCACGAGCTGCAGCCGCCCGATTTGATCGGGGGTGACCTCCCATGAGCCGAGATCGAAGGTGATGGTGTCGACGTCGATCCGCCGCATGCGGTCGCGCAGCGCCACGTTGTAGCGGATCTCGTCGAGCGAGTAGGGGCGCTCGATCGGCACCAGCGGCGGTGCCTCGAGGGTTTGATAGATGAACGGCTCGGGCGCCACCGCGGTGTCGACGATGTATTGGTCCTGTGGGATGCCGATGATCGGAACCGGCAGGTTGAGGAAGATCGGCTCATCGCGCGGGCGGCGGTTGTCGATGAGGACGAACTCGCGACCGTCGCGCTCGCGGCGGAAGCGGCGGATGAGGCGGCCGTCGTCGTCCGTCACGGTGATGATCTCATCGCCATCCGGCCGATCGATGATCGCATAGTTCCCGTCGCCGCGCCGTTCGCGGCGCCCTGGCCCGAACTGGAAGAGACGCTCGTTCTCGTCATGGCGCACGAAGGCCTGTCCGCCCTGGCGAATGATCTGCCGGTGATCGGGTTCCTCGATGACGACCCGGCCGCCCGCTTCCGTGTGCTCCTTCCGCTGGGCGCGCAGATCCTGGACGTTTGCGAAGCTGGGCGCGCCCGCCGCGGCCGGCTGTCCGGGCTGCGGGCCGACACGCTGGAAGGTCTGCTTCGGCTGGGGCTGTCCGGGCTGCTGAACGATCGCGGGCTTGCGCTCGAACTGGGGCTCCTGCTTCGGCTGCGCCTGCTGCTTGAGCTGCGGTTGACCCGTGGGTGGCTGTTGCCCCACCGCGGGCTTGCGCTCGAGCTCCTTTGGTTCCGCCTGCTTGAGCTGCGGCTGCCCCGAGGGGGGCTGCTGAACGATCGCGGGCTTGCGCTCGAGCTCCTTTGGCTGCGCCTGCTTGAGCTGCGGCTGCCCGGTGGGCGGCTGCTGAACGATCGCGGGCTTGCGCTCGATCTGGGGCTCCTGCTTCGGCTGCGCCTGCTGCTTGAGCTGCGGCTGGGCCGGCGTCGGCTGCGCCTGCCTTGGCGGTGGGGGAGGCGGCGGCTGCTGCGGCTGCGCCTGTTTCGGCTGTGGCGCCTGCTGGGCCGGTCCCTTCGGGGCCGGCTGCTTTGGCGCCTCCTTGGGGCAGGGATGCTGCGGGTCTTGACCGCATTTGGGCGGATTCTGGGCAACCATGAAGCTGCCAGGCGCGGACGCGGCCGGGGCACTATCGGAGGCCAGGAACCATTGCGCCATGGCCAGCGCGGAGACCGCGGCGACGGTGAGCAAGGCGTTCTTTCGAGATGTTTCTATCTTGAAGACCTTAGGCAAGTTCCCCTCCTGGCGTTGCGGCGCCATTCCACCGGACGCGCGCGATGAATCGCATGGGTAGGCGATTAGCCGCATATTACGGCCGGACTTTGATGCTTGGAACAGCAATACGACATATGCCGGCCGCATCTAAGCCGCACCTGATGGTGCCGCCAATTGGCATGAATAGCGGTTCATTCCAAGCAGGATCTGCAATCAATCTTTGCAAGCAGGAATCGGCGAGACGACATGACGCCCGGGCGATTGTACCTGCTCTCACTGACGCGTCGGGACGACGGCGAGCGGCCGCCGTTTTGGTTGACA
>DASZKX010000068.1:0-11861 GCA_035552735.1 Xanthobacteraceae bacterium | reverse complement strand
CAGCAGCCATTCGGCATTGGAGAGCTGGGCGGCCACGTTCTTGGCTTTCTGCAGCTTGATGTCGGCGGTCGCGGCCGCGCCGGCCCCGATATCGAGGCTCTTGGGGCCGGTCAGGTCGTAGCCGGCGGCCCGGATCGCGATGTTGTAGTGGCCAGGCTCGAGCCGGTCGGCCGGAAAGCTGAACTGTCCCTTGTCGTTGCTCACCACCGTGGTGGTGATGGTCGAGCCGTCCTTCTTGGCGCTGACCAGCACGCCTTCCATGGCGCCTTCCTCGGCTGAAGAAACTTGGCCACTGAGCGCCGCCGCGGTCTGCGCCTGAGCCGGAGTCAGCCACGCCAGCGCACTTACCAGACTCGTCGACGCAAGCAGAGCGTTGAAGCGCATGTTCATCTCCCTCGTTGGATTATTTTATTCCGAAATGAATTGCCGCCATATTTGCATATTCCGGGGATGGGCGACAGGTCCCTGCGGCCCGAAAAGAAATGGCCGGGACGTAAGGGCGTTTACGCCCGTCTTCGCGGGCTATGGCCCGGCCATCGCAAATCTTATCTACTAAACAGGGCGGCCCTGGTGGCCGCCCTGCCGCCCGGGCCGCGGCGGGCGCCCACACGGGGCGCCCCTACGGGGACCGGAGGCGTCAGTCCAACGGCTCGACCTTGACTATCGAAGCCCCGTGGTTGCTGCCGACCCAGAGCACCGTGCGCGGCCCGTCGTCCTGCACGAACACGCGCCGAATATTTGTGGTCCGCGGCAGCAGATAATCGGTGAGCTGCCCGGTCTTGGTGTCGAGGCGCGTCACTTTGTCGTCCAGCATCGATCCGGTCCAGACCTGCGAGGCGTCCTTGTTGGGCACCACGTCGTACGGAAGGCTGAACTTGGTCGGCAGCGGGTATTCCTTGATCTCCGCCGTCTTGGGATCGAACAAGCCGATCGCGTTGCCGCCGAACTCGGCGAACCACAGCCGGTTCTGGGCGTCGACGCGGCCGCGGCGCGGTCGCGAGTTCTTGATCGGCGTCTGGTAGATTGTGGCGATGCCGGTCTTGGCATCGCGGACCCCGATGCTGGTGCCGCCGAATTCGAGCTGATAGACGTTGTTGTACTGATCGGTCGGCATTCCGTAAGCCGAGATCTGCTTGCCGGCCGGATTCTTGGACGGGCCCAGATTCTCGTACTCGCCCGTCTTCACGTCGA
Source organism: Xanthobacteraceae bacterium (assembly GCA_035552735.1). Lineage (GTDB taxonomy): Bacteria > Pseudomonadota > Alphaproteobacteria > Rhizobiales > Xanthobacteraceae > VAZQ01. Next base: position 10,670 of record DASZKX010000068.1, on the reverse strand, counting down.
TCCGGTACATATCGTGGGCTTCTTGATTGTTGGTCCACACCTTGCCGTCGATGTCGTCATGCTGCGGCGACACCATGGAGGCCTGCGAGGTCGTCGAATCCCATTCCTTCGGGAACGGGTAGGTCGCGACCTCGTGGGTCATGCGGTCGATGCGCGCGACACCCGCCTGGTACATCAGGGCAAGCCATACGTATTTTTGGCTCGGATCGAGCTCGATCTCCAGGCTGCCTTTCGGCTCCTCGGGCTTGAGCACCGGGATCGGGATTTCGGTCGCCTTGCCGGTCTTGGGGTCGAGCTCGCCGGCGAACATGTTGCTGAAGTCCGAATACCAGACCATGCCGTCCTTATCGACGATCACGTCATGGGGCTGCGCCACTTTGCGCGGCAGATCGTATTCCGTGTAGATCACCTTGGTGGACGCGCCCTTGGGCCGTGGCAGCGTCTTCAAATCGAAGTCCCACTTGTCCCGCGTGCTCAAATTGACGCTGGCGAGCCAGTTCGACTGAGCGTCGAACTGCCCCGCCGGGATCGGGGCGCGATCCGCGCGCGGGCCCGGCAGGAGCGGCTGCGGATGAGTCGGCGTGCTGCCCGGCGAGTAGGAACCCATGCGCTTGAAAAGCGCCGTGAACTCCGCGGCATCGTGGGTCGAGGCAAAAACGCGCTGCAGCGTGTGGCAGCTCACGCAGGCGCCCATGTTGGTCTTGAGGTTGTCGGGACCGGGCGCGCTCTGCAGCCACTCGGCATTGGACAGCTGGTTGACCAGATTCTTGGTCTTGAGAAGCTTGATGTCGGCCTTCGATCCGCCGGCCGCGACGTCGGCCGTCTTGGGGCCGTCGAGATCGTAGCCGATCGCCCGGGTGGCGATCGCATAGTGGCCGGCCGCGAGCCGGTCGGCCGGGAAGCTGTATTCGCCCTTGGCGTCGGTCACGACCGTGACCGTGATGGTTGAGCCGTCCTTCTTGGCGCTGACCAGGACGCCTTCCATCGGGCCTTCCTCGGCCGAGGTCACCTGTCCGCTCAGCGCCGCGGCCGCCTGCGCCAGCGCGCCAGTGGACAGTCCGGCATGGACCAGCATGCCGAACAGGCTGGCGCTGGCCAAAAGCGAAACTTGCTTCAGTCGCATTGTTCTCTCCCGAGAATGTGTGGGTGCATGATCTCGCATGGGGACATCTCGCACGGGGACATGGTGTGCTGCACACATTGCTTCGTTCAGCGCTGTGCACAGCGGCCCGCAGCGCGCTCCGTCCAGCACTGTCCGGATGTCTTAGCGCTCGGTTTTGGACTGCGTCGAACCTGCCAAAATGCCGCCTGTAGTATCGGCGCGAAACCCCCGTCCGGCAAGCAAAATCGGCATAATCGGCCTGTCCCTCAGGTCAGCCTTAACGGCGGCTTCCGGCGTTCCGGACGATCCGCCAAACCCCTGAAACCAACAGTCTGAGACCAACACTCTGAAACCAACAGTCTTGCACCCAAGGGCGCCGGTCAGCCGTCCTCGCGGCAGGCGGCCCACACCCGCTCCGGGGTCGCCGGCATGGCGAGCCGGTCGGCGCCGCCGCCCGGGACCGCGTCCGCGATCGCGTTCATGACCGCCGCGATGGCGGCCGTGGTGGCGGCTTCGCCCGCGCCCTTGACGCCGAGCGGATTGGTGGTGGCCGGCACGATATGGAGGGCGTCCCGGATGGGGGGCATGTCGGTGGCGCGCGGCATGGCGTAGTCCATAAACGAGCCGGTGACGAGTTGGCCGCCGTCGGGGTCGTACAGCGCCGTCTCCATCATGGCCTGCCCGAGCCCCTGCGCCAGCGCGCCGTGCAACTGCCCTTCCACAATCATATGGTCAAGCACGTTCCCGCAATCGTCGACCGCCGCGTAGGCCACGACCGTGACGTGGCCGGTCTGCGGATCGATCTCGACCTCCGCGATGTGGCAACCGTTGGGATAGGTGGTGGGGGTGTCGGATTTGGCCCTGGTGTCGAGGTTTTCGGGAATTTCGCCGCGTGCCTTCATCTGGGCGGCGCGGGCCGCGAGATCGAACAGCGCGATGCGCCGGTCGGTGCCCACCACCTCGAATGCGCCGGCCCGGTAGGCGATATCGCCCTCCGCCGCCTCCAGCACGCTCGCCGCGATGGTCTTGCCCTTCGCCAGCATGGCGTCGAGCGTCTTGACCACGGCGCTGCCGGCCGTCATCGCCGAGCGCGACGCGACCGAGGCGAAGCCGGGGATTTCGAGCGCCGAATCGCCGTGCTGGTGGCGGATCTTCTCGACCGCAATGCCCAACCTTTCGGCAGCCAGGCGCGGAAACACCGAGGCATGTCCCTGGCCGGTCGATTGGACGTTGAGGCCGAGCACCATGTGCGGCTCGCCGCCCGCATCTCCCGTGAACCCGATCGCGGCGCCTTCGATCGGGGCGCCGCCGGCATGCTCGAGCATGCAGGACACGCCGAGCCCGCGATACTTGCCACGCTTGTCGGCTTCGCGCCGGCGCCGCTTGAAGCCGTCCACGTCGGCGAGCGCGAGCGCCTTGTCGAGCACCGCCTCGAATTCGCCGCTGTCGAAGGTGGTGCCGAGCGCGGTGCGGTACGGCATCTCGCTCGGCCGGATGAAGTTGCGCCGGCGCAGCCTGATCGGATCAATGCCGGTCACCCGCGCCGCCTCCTCGACCACGCGCTCGAGCGCGTAGTTCGCCTCGGGACGCCCGGCGCCGCGATAGGGCGCGGTCGGCGTGGTGTTGGTGAAGATGCAGCGCACGCTCACGTCCAGATGCTTGATGTCGTACATGCCGGGGAAGCAGCGGGTGAAATTCTGCGTCTGGATGTTGGCCCCGACCGAGCCGATATAGGCCCCCATATTGGCGCGGTGGCGGATGCGCAGCGCCAGGAACCGGCCCTTGGCGTCGAGCGCGAGCTCCGCCTCCGTGAAGGTGTCGCGTCCCTGGTTGTCGCTGAGAAATGCCTCGGAGCGGCTCGACATCCAATGCACCGGCCGGCCGGTCAGGCGCGCCGCCACCATGGTGGCGAGATATTCCGGATAGGCGCCGGTCTTGAGCCCGAACGCCCCGCCGACGTCCTCGGTGATCACGCGCAGGCGCGCCTTCGGCCAATTCATGATCGCCAGGACGTTGTCGCGCAGCGAGCCCGCGCTCTGCGAGCAGGCGCGCAACGTGGTGAGGTCGGCTGCGGAGTCGTAGATCGCGGTCGCGCCGCGCGGCTCCATGGTGGCGACGATCAGGCGCTGGTTGGCGACCTTGACCCGCGCCACCTGGGGCGCCGCCGTGATGATGCGCTCGACCTCGCGCGCATTGGCGTCCGGATCGGCTGCGAGCCCGGGCCAATCCACCGCCAGGTTGCCGGGCGCCTCCAGCCACAATTGCGGGGCGTCCGGGCGCGTGGCAGCGATGAGGTCGGTCACCGGCGCGAGCTCTTCGTAGGTCACCTGCACCAGCTCGGCGGCATCCTGCGCCGCCAGCGAGGTCTCGGCCACCACCATGGCGAGTGGCTCGCCCACATGCATCACCCGCTCGCGCGCGAGCGCCGGCCGGTGCGGGATGATGAGCTTCTGGTCGCCGCGGCCGGCGAGCGGCGGGTGGCGCCCGACATTGCCCACGCCGGCCGCCTCCATGTCGGCTGCGGTCAGGACGGCGAGCACGCCGGGCGCGCCGCGCGCGCGCTGCGTGTCGATGGCGCTGATGCGGGCGAAGGCATGTGGCGAGCGCACGAACCAGCCGAAGGCTTGCTTGGGCTCGTGGCGGTCGGCCACGAAATGGCCGGCGCCGCGCACCAGCGCGTCGTCCTCCACGCGCGGATGATGGTCGGCGTGGCTGGCAGCGGTCTTTGAGTCCATGTCGGGCATCCGAGGCTGGCCGATGAGGCGCCGGGGTTGATTAAAGAACCGAGCGAGGGCCGGAGCCTGTTTCCGGCACATACCGGCCGGCGCGTTCAGGCCCGCGGCCGCTACCGGTTTGTCGCAGACGGTGCGGGTGAATCAAGGGGCGGGCGCGTGGGATCTCGGACCTCGATCTCGAGCACCACGCTTCGCCGGTCGCACGTTGCCGGGTCGGAATGACGAGGGAGGCCGACCGTAGGTGGCGCGGAATGCGTCGTTAAATCGCCTGATGCTGCGGAAGCCCGCCGCAAAGGCGATATCCGACAGCGGCTTCGAGCTCTCATTCAGCAAGCGCTTGGCCATTTGCACGCGCCGGGTGGCGGCCACCTCGCCCGGCGTGGCTCCGGCATGCCGGAGAAAGAGCCGCAGCAGATGGCGCGGCCCGATCCCGAGTTTGTCGGCGAGGTCGCCGACTGATGCGCGGTCCAGAAATCCCTGCTCAATGAGGCGTAGCCCGCGCGCAGCCGTTGCGGCGGTCCCGCTCCAGGCCGGGCTTCCGGGTGCGGTTTCGGGACGGCAGCGCAGGCAGGGGCGGAATCCGTCGCGTTCCGCGGCTGCCGCAGTGGGATAGAACGCGACGTTTTCGGATTTTGCGGGCCGCGCCGGGCAGATCGGCCGACAGTAGATGCGGGTCGTGCGAACGCCGACGAAGAACAGGCCGTCATAGGCGGGATCGCGCGCAAGTCGCGCGCGATCGCAGGTTTTGCGGTCAAGCCCTGTCGGCATCTGGATCGCTGTCATTGGGCAACGATACTGCCGGAGCGGCCGGCAAGGCAGCCGAAATCGGACTCGGTCCGGGGACGAGGTCCGAAAGCAGCCAGCATCCCGAAGGCCCGCAACCAACCTCAGGCCCATGAACGCCGAGCGTGCCATTGCGGTAACCGCCACCCTCTGCCCGGAGCGTCTGTACCACGGATGGTGCGTGGTCGCGGCGGCGTTCTTGATTGCCCTGTTCGGCTGGGGGCTCGGATTCTACGGCCCCGGCATCTATCTGGTTGCGCTTCAACAGCAGCACGGCTGGTCCGCCAGCGAAATCTCTTCCGCCATCACGGCCTACTATCTCACGGGGGCAACATTGATTCTGCTCCTCGGCGGCGTCTTTGAGCGCTGGGGTGCGCGCGCCGTGGTCGCTGTCGGTGCGATTGCGATGGCCTGCGGCGTCGTGCTGCTCACGCTCATCGCGTGCCCTTGGCAGATCTACGGGGTCTTTGCCGTAATGGCGCTGGGCTGGGCGGCCATGAGCGGTGCCGCGGTCAACATCATCATCGCGCCTTGGTTCGACAAGCGCCGCGGCTTAGCGGTGAGCCTCGCCCTCAACGGCGCCAGCGCCGGCGGCGTCCTCATCGCCCCGCTTCTCACCTTCCTGATCAGCCACGCTGGCTTCGCCGCCGCCTTGCCTCGCATCGCCGGTTTGATGCTCGCAATCGTCTTGCCGGCCGCGCTCCTCCTGCGGCGCAAGCGCCCAAACGAGCGCGACCGCGCGGATCAATCAAACGATGCGCCGGTTCGAATGCCGAGAGGCGCCGCCATCGAGCCGGCGTCCCGTTGGCGGCCGTCGGAGGTCTTGCGCTCCGCCGACTTCCTGACCATCGCGGTATCGTTCTCGCTCGGGTTGATGGTGCAGGTCGGATTCCTGACCCACCAGGTCGCCTACTTGTCGCCGCGGTTGGGCACAGTTGCGGCGGGATGGGCCGTCAGCCTGACGACCTTCTCGGCGATCATCGGCCGCGTCGTGATCGGATCATTCATCGAGAAGGTCGACTGCCGGATGGCGGCTGCAGGTAACTTCTGCGTTCAGGTCGCCGGCATGTCCCTGCTCTCCGCAAACGCATCGATCACCGGTCTCCTCCTGGGGTGCGTTCTGTTCGGGCTCGGCCTCGGTAATCTCATCACGCTGCCGGGGGTCATCGTTCAACGGGAATTTCCCAAGGAGCACTTTGCGCGGATCGTGAGCCTGATCGTCGCCATCAATCAGTTTACCTTCGCGTTTGGGCCTGGCCTGATCGGTTATCTGCGACAGGCGCAAGGCGACTACGCCGGGGCGCTCCGCGCGTGTCTTGCGGCGGAAGCGATGGCGGCCATCACGGTGATGACTCCGCCGCTCTGGCGAGGTGTCGCCCGCCGGCTTGGCAGTCGGCGCGCGATAACGAGCTCTCCGGCCGATCATTCAGCCGCGACCGGGGAAGCCTCGACGAATTGCGATAGCCATTTGTTGCGGCGCTTCAGGGCCTGGCGATAGATCTGCTCGAACGCGGCGGGCGGGAAGCTGTGGGTCGATGGGCGCGCCACCAGGGCCTCGGCCCACGCCTTGAGCCGCGGAAAATTCTCGATATGGCCGAGCTTGCGCACCCGGTCGAGGAAGAAGTAGCGCTGCAGGAAGGGCGCGTAAGCGGCATCGACCAGCGCGTATCCGGCGCCATTGAAGAAGGGGCCGCCGTCCTGCTTCTCGAGCGCCTTCTCGAGCCGCTCGAACGGCTCGGGGATTCGTGCCGTCGCCTTGTCGTAGTCGGCCTGGGTGTCCGCATAGGCGCAAGCCGTCACGGTTCCGGCGAAGGTCGGCACGTAGTCGGTCCAGGCCCGGTTCACGGCGCGCGCGATCGGATCCTGCGGATGCAGCCGTGGCGGAGCGGTTTCGTCCAGGAACTCGGCGATCGCGCTCGATTCGAACAACGAGATGCGGTCGTCGAGGCGCAGCACCGGCACTTTCTTGTGCGGCGAGATGGCCAGGAACCAATCGGGGCGGTTGTCGGACTCGATGTGGCGGAATTCAAAGTCGACCTTCTTTTCGCGCAACACGATCGCCGCACGCTGCACCCATGGGCAGGTCTTGAAGCTGACCAGCAAATATTTCGTCATGACGGCCTCCGGTGAAAGCTCAAGGGGATTCGAGGACACTTCTGGGCGCCGTTCAAGTGGGTTCTGCGCAGGCGCTGGCGTCAAGGCCCTCGCTCCGTTAATGTCCGCCCTCCCCAACGAGCCGGCGCGAGCTCCCGTCTCGCGCCCGGCTCTCCGCCCTGCAGGCGCCCGCCCGATTCCCCCAGCGGAAGGACGAGCCCGTGCGCTTCGATCAGGATCGCCATGGACCAAATCGTCAGTGCCATCAGGGTTCCGGCTTTCGCCATCGCGGGCTTCATCCGGGATGCGCTCGCCAAGATGGGCTTGCCGGACGATGACGCCGCCAAGGTGGCGCAGCTGATGACCGAGGCCGACCTGACCGGCGCCGATGCCCATGGGGTGTTCCGGCTGCCGCAATATGTGCGGCGGCTGCGCGCCGGCGGGGTCAATCCGCGGCCCGCCATCACGGTGAGCAAGACCGCGCCGGCGACCGCTTTGGTCGACGGCGACAACGGCATGGGACATCTGGTCATGGCGCGGGCGGCCGCGACCGCAGTCGAGCTCGCGCGCGCCTGCGGGGTCGCCTGGGTGGGGGCGCGCCGCTCCAACCATGCGGGCGCCGCCGGGGTCTATGCCGCCATGACGCTGGCCCACGACATGGTCGGCATCTATTCGGTGGTGGCCAGCGCCAATCACATGGCGGCGTGGGGCGGCGCCGAGACGCTGCTGGGCACCAATCCGCTCGCCGTCGCCATACCGGCCGGCGAAGAGGCGCCGGTGGTGCTCGATATCGCCACCACGGTCGCGTCCTACGGGACGGTGAAGAACTATCGGCTGCAGGGTAAGCAGATGCCCGAAGGCTGGATGGTGAGCAGCCGCGATGGCGGACCGATCACCGACCCGCAGCGCAGCGCCGAAGGGTTGCTGTTGCCGATCGGCGGCTACAAGGGCAGCGGACTCGCGCTGGTGCTCGGCCTCCTGGCCGGAACCCTCAACGGGGCTTCGTTCGGCCGCGACGTGGTGGATTTTAACGCCGACGAACAAAGCTTCGGCGACACCGGCCATTTCATCATCGCGCTCGACATCGCCCGCTTCACGCCGCTCGCGAGCTTCACCGCCGAGGTCGACCGGCACTTACGCGACTTGCGCGGCTCCGCCAAGCTGCCCGGCTTCGATGCCGTCCGGCTCCCCGGCGAGGAGCGCCGCCGCCGCCGCGCCGACCGGGTGACGAACGGCGTGCCGATGGCGCAGGAATTGATCGTGCAGCTCGACCGGCTGGCGGCGGAGCTGGGCCTGGCGCCGGTGCGGGAACGGTGAGGGAAGTGGAAGTTAGAGAGTGCGAATCTCTCGAGGCGCGTCACTTCGGTATACGCTATCGGCGCCAAACGTCGCCGTTTTCACGCTTGATCGGACGCCGGGCTCACGAAGCCGACGGCGCTCGCATGACGCGCGTAGTCTTCGACGGCCGGATAGTTCAGAGCCACACGAGGGCGGATAGCGTGCTTTGCGGCGCTCATAGCTCGTACCCGCGATCCACCCAGTAGAGCCAATCGCCGACGGCCTCCTGGGTCTCTTGATCTTTCGACAATGGTCGCAATTGCGCCAAAGGGACGGCAATTCGTTCGCCGGCCCGCCCCACCCAAACAAACATTTCGCTCTCGCATTCCTCTTCCGGTGCCATACCGAGGACTTCCACCTCTTCTTTGACCTTGAGAACGGAGATGGGCCGCGCGAATCGACAGCGCGCCTCGAATGGGACCTTCATTTTGCCGTCCAGGTAGTAGTACCAACCCATCGCACGTTCGCCGGAACCGTAAGCATCGACGACGGCCTCCATGACGATTCGTTGCTCGCGTACTTCGTCTCGCGCGTGTGCCATTGAACAACCGCCCCGCCGGTCAGGCGGCTCGTTCGATCTTGTAGGGACGAACCAGAAGGTCAGCCGGAATTTTCCACGCTTCGCCGACCTTGTGAATCATCTCGACCGTGAGCGCTCGCCGACGCGAAAGAACCTCCGACGCACGCGAGCGCGAGCCCAGAAGCTCTGCCAGTTCGGCCTGGGTATGGCCGAACTCGTCTATGGCATACCGGAGCACGTCGATAGGATCGAAGGTCTCGTCGATCTCGATCGGCCATCGCTTTGCCTCGTAGATTTCGACGAGCGCCAGGAGCACATCAAGCTTATCGCCCTCCTCCGTACCCTCCGGTGCGCCCCAACAGGCCTCGATCGCTGCGAGCGCTGTGCGGTGATCCTGGTCTGTGCGAACGGGCCGGATGTCCATGTCGTCTCCTTAGAACTGCGACACTTTCAATGCATCGATGCGATCATATTCCGCGTGGGTGCCGATGAACTTCACGAAGGCGATCTGCCGACGGAAATCGAAGGCGGCCACCAAGCGATAGTTTCCTCCGGCGACCTCAAACCTCACACGCTCGCGGTTCAGCACCTTGGCTTTCGGAGCCGCCTTCTGGACCTCATCAGTGGATGTCCATTGCGCGGCTCTCGCGATCGTGTGCCAGCGTTCAACCGAGACCTTTGCTTCCGGATGCTTGCCCCAGAAGCTGACAAGCACGTTTCGAGCGATGACCCGCATGCCTCAACCTAGCATGTTCCCAAAACGGGAGCAAGGGCATTGATCCCATATTCGGGAAGGCGGCCACGTATCCGGCATCGAGCAAGATCGCAGCCGGTCGCAGACTTGTCGATTGAAGCGCGCAACGGGCCCCGGCATCATAGCGCCACAGCAAAACAATAGTGCCCATCTTCATCGGCCGTGGCGCGCCACTTCGGTCCACGCTATTGGTGCCCAATCTCGCCGATTCTGCGAATTCACGGCAACCGCAGAGGTTGCGAACGGAAGCGGGCATCCTCGACGACCGCATGGCGACCGGCGCACAACAACTTTCGAGTTATTCGGAGCCCCGATGCGCTTAATCGCGTGAGAAATGCGGGTTAACTTAACGCGGTGTGCTGAAGCCGGCCGCTCCTTTTTTGGAAGAGGACTCAGGACATGAGCTTCGAGCTAATAGCCCTGGCAGCCGCAAGTCTTTGGGGCTTCCTGCAGCTCGTCGCTGCGGCGCAGGCCGCAAACGCGCAGTACGGCCTCAAATGGGCTGCGAGCCCGCGCGACGTCGAGATGCCGCCGCTCAAGCCCATCCTCGGGCGCATCAACCGTAACTTTCGCAATTATATGGAGACGTTTCCGTTCTTTGCCGCGGCGGTTCTAACTGCTCAGGCGGCAGGCGTTCACAACGAGCTGACCCATTGGGGATCGATTGCCTATGTCGGCGGGCGCATCACTTACACTGCGCTTTACATATCCGGAATACCGCTCATCCGCTCGCTGTTCTGGAACATCGCCGCCTTTGGCATGCTCGCGGTTCTGGCGGCGCCTTTCGTGCCGCGCTGAAGCGAGTAGAGGCAAGCCGCCGGCGCGCAACAGCGCACACCATCAGCGAATTTGCTGCGACATCATAGCGCCACGGCGAACGCGTAGTGCCCATCGTCATCGGCCGTGGCCATCCGGCCGGTCCGGTTATATCCGCGGGCCGCCTCTCGATTCCGCTGAAATGCGATGACGATTAAGTGCACCGTCACCGTAATTCCCAATATTGACGCGAATGACCCGTTTCACCGTCAGCTCTCGCGGTACGATTGCGAGAGAGCATCCGCCGGGGAGCGACATGCGGTTGGGATCCGGAAGCGCTGCGCTCGCCCGCGGAGTGGCCGGTGGCGCGCCGAGTGGTTAAGTGCGCTCAAGTTTCGGATACGGCGAACCGTCCTTATGACGAAACGTCTTTACTCCATCGGGGCCTACCTTCAACTCCAAGTCGATGTCCGGATAGGTGAGTTCGTCGCCTGGCGTGCGGTCTCCCACGACCAGAAAGGTGGCATCGTTGTCGGTCGCATTCAGAAAGTGGTGACCATCGCCAGTGCCCGCCGGGAATGCGATGCA
>DASZKX010000067.1:0-3664 GCA_035552735.1 Xanthobacteraceae bacterium | reverse complement strand
GGTGAGCCAGGCCCCCATGATCATCAGGTCGCGGGCCGCGAAATATCCGTACGAATAGCCCACGATGAGCACGCCGGACTGATAGGCGAACAGCTTGCCGCCGGCCGCGAAGGTCCAGATCATCCCCAGCAGCAGCGGGTTCATGTGGTGGGACTTGGCGAACTCCATCACCAGCGGAATCGAGGTGCCGAGCATCGAGATCTCGCTCGCCAGCAGGAAGTGGTAGAAGAAAGCCGTCCAATACATGACGATGGTCGTGCTGAATATGTTGGTCATGTAGGGCTGCATCCACACGAACACGTAATTGGTGAGGACGTCGAGGCCTTTGGTCTGCTCCAGCACCGTGCCCATGCTGACGGCGGCGGCGACGAAGAAGACCGGCAGGTAGTTCAGCCGCTTCATGTCCTCGATCTCGAGGATGCCGACGCGCGGCAGCAGCGCGAACAGCCCGACCCCGATGCCGATCACCGACGAAGGGATGTGATGGGCGAAATCCGTGAGCCAGAGCAGGATGGTCACCGCCATCAGGGCGGCCGCCCTGATCTGCAGCGGCGACCAGGAGCCCATCTTGCGGATCTCCTCGCGCAGGTAGTCGTAGCCGCCCTCGAGCGCGACCTTCTCGGGCGGGTAGAGCCAGAGCGTCAGCAGCCAGGCGGCCAGGAGCGTGATGATGCTGCAGGGCAGGAAGGCGATGAACCAGTAGCTCCACAGCACCTCCACCCCGCCGCCCTTCTCGATCAATCCGCGCGCGGTGATCGAGCCGGCGCCGGCGATGATCATCTTGTCGAAGATGTTGGCGGTGTAGCTCAGGATCAGGAACATGCCGCGCGACACGTTGTTTCCCGGCGGCGATTTGAACGCCTCCGCCAAGCCAAGCGCGATCGACGCCATGATGACGACCCGCGCGATGCCGGAGGGCACGATGAAGGTGAGCAGGAAATCGGTGACGATGAGGCCGAGCAGGATGCGCGGATAGGTGACGCCGATGCGCATCATGACGAAGTAGGCGATCCGGCGCGCGACCCCGGAGCGGGTGGCGATCACGCCCAAGAGCAGGGCGCCGAACAGGAACCAGGCGGTGTCGTTGGCGAAGCCGCTGAAGGCCACCGGAAACTTGACGATGTTGAGCGCCCAGAACAGGAAGCAGCCCACGAATCCCGCCAGCGCGTAGTCCATGGCGCGCGTGATCCAGGCCACCACCATGAAGCCCACGATCGCGAAGGCATGCTGCGTCACCGGCTCGAGCGGCGAGGGGCTGAACCAGACCGCCAACGGCACCAGGAGGCAGAGAACCTGGCCGATGATGACGATGGGTGCGTTCGGGTCCTCGAGCGACGTCTCGCCGACCGGCGCGGCGGAACCCGTATGAGCGGTCACCATGAAGCTATCTCCGTATGAACAGCGCCGGCGCGTCGCGGAAGGTCCAGGCTCGGCACTTCAAAACGGCAGGCCCACATAGTTTTCCGCGAACGCGGTCGCGGCCGCCCGCGAGCCAAACAGGTAATCAAGCTCGGCGAGTTGCATCTTGCGATCGAACGCGCTGCCCGGCAATGCGTGCAGCAGCGTGGTCATCCACCAGGAGAAGCGCTCGGCCTTCCATACCCGCGCAAGCGCGCGCGCGGAATAGTGATCGAGACCGGCGGCCGACTTCTCATGATAGTGCTCCAGAAGCGCCTGCGAGAGGTAGCGCACGTCGCTGGCCGCCAGGTTGAGCCCCTTGGCGCCCGTCGGCGGCACGATGTGGGAGGCGTCGCCGGCCAGCAACAGGCGGCCGAACCGCATCGGCTCGGCCACGAAGCTGCGCAGCGGCGCGATGCTTTTTTCGATCGAGGGCCCCGTGACGATGCGCTCGCGCGCCTCCTCGTCCAACCGCAGCTTGAGCTCGCCCCAGAAGCGCACGTCCGGCCAGGCATAGACGTCCTCGGCGAGGCTGCATTGGATGTAATAGCGGCTGCGGCTGGGCGAGCGCATCGAGCAGAGCGCGAAGCCGCGCTGGTGGCGCACATAGATGAGCTCGTCGGAGACCGGCGGCGTGTCGCACAACAGCCCGAGCCAGCCGAACGGATAGACGCGCTCATAGCTCGTGATCGCGTCGGGCGGCACGCTCTGGCGGCTGATGCCGTGAAAGCCGTCGCAGCCGGCGATGAAATCGCATGCGATCTCGTGGCTCTCGCTGCCGGTCCGGTAGGTCACCCGCGGCTGCTCTCCGGAAAAATCGTGCAGCGCCACGTCCTGTGCCTCATAGACGGTCGGGGCGCCGGCGGCGGCGCGGCCGTCCATCAGGTCTTTGGTGATCTCGGTCTGGCCGTAGACCATGACGGTCCGGCCGGTCAACTCCTTGAAGTCGAGGCGATGGCGGACGCCGTCGACGCAGATCTGGGTACCATCGTGGATCAGGCCTTCGCGGTGCATGCGTGTCCCCGCACCGGCCTCGTCCAGGAGATCGACCGCCGCCTGCTCGATGACGCCGGCGCGGATGCGGCCGAGCACGTAATCGCCCGTATGGCGCTCCAGGATGATGTTGTGGATGCCGTGCTTGTGGAGGAGCTGACCGAGCAAGAGGCCGGCCGGCCCGGCGCCGATGATCGCGACTTGCGTTCGCATGGCCCCGCATTCCCGGTTGAGTCCGTCCCTCAGCGCAGGGTAGTCGGCAATGCCCGCGGAATATAGACCGCGCAATCGCATGCGCCGTTTAGAGTTTGGTAATGGGGCGAGCCGATAGTGATGACACTACAGCGCGAAGGAGCCTCGGCCCCAAGACCAACTCGGGCCGGGGCTCTTTCATTTTTGCCGCATGCGTTGCTCGGTCTCCCTGCTAGAGCCGCGGTACGGCACGTTATCGGTGTGCGAACACCTCTCCTCGTCGTCGTCCCTGCGAAGGCAGGGACCCATACGCCGTTCCCTCTCGATTGGCTGCGGAGTATGGGTCCCGGCTCTTCGGCCGGGACGACAGAGGTGTACTATCGGCGCACCGCCAACCCACCTTCCATACCTTCCGCATTTGCATTACCTTCAGCTTCAGCCGCCCGCATTGGAACGTGCCGGAGTTCCAAGCGCCACATCTTCAAGCGCTACCTCTTCAAGCGCAAATGGGCGGCAGGATCGCCGTCGGCAGGCACCGCCTCCTTGGCCGGTTCTTTTTTCGGCGCCGCAAGACATCCAGCGCTCCACACCGGCGGCCCGCTTCGAACGCGTGCGGCCCGCGATGGCACCGATCGCAAAGGGGGAGACCATGCTCGACCGCAGCACGATCCGCATCGGCACGCTGGCCCTTGTGGCCGCCCTGGTGGCGAGCCTGAGCGCCGCGCGCGCCTTCGACGACGCCCAGTATCCGGATCTCTCGGGCGAGTGGCTGGCGGTGCGGCTTCCGGTCGGCGGCCAGCCCGCCTTCGATCCGGCCAAGCCCTGGGGCCTCGGCCAAGAGGCGCCGCTGACGCCTGAATATCAGAAGGTCCTGGAGGCGAGCGTCGCCGACCAGGCCGGCGGCGGCCAGGGCAATTGGCATACCGGCGCCGACTGCCTACCGCCCGGCATGCCTTCCATGATGACGGCGTTTCAGGCCATGGAGATCATCGTGCTGCCCGAAACCACCTATGTGCGCATCGACCATGCCCACGATTCGCATCGCCGCATCTATACCGACGGCCGCGACTGGCCGCAGGCG
>DASZKX010000066.1:0-4260 GCA_035552735.1 Xanthobacteraceae bacterium | reverse complement strand
CGCCCGCGCATCGTCAACATCAAGGGCATCCGCATGGATGCCGAGTTCGGTCCCTCGATGATCTACATCACCAATTTGGACCGACCAGGCTTCATCGGGCGTTTCTCGTCCACGCTGGGCGAGGCCGGCATCAACATCGCGACCTTCCACGTCGGTCGCGACGCGCCGGGCGGCAACGCCATCGCGCTGATCGAGATCGACGGCGTGCTGTCGCCGCAGGTGCTGGCGGCGGTGCGCGCGCTGCCGCAGGTCCAGCAGGCTAAACCGCTGCGGTTTTGATCCGGGGCCAAGCCCCAACCGCCCTGCCGCGGGATTGCCGCCCGGGCGCCGCGGAAAGGCCACAGGACAGCGCATGCGGCCCGCCGGGCGGCGGCCCATGGTGCAGTGCGACGATATGCCTGAAAAACCAAACGCTTAACCCGGAGTCAAAACGGCGCCCGCATCGGCGCTGCCGCCTTGCTTGATCGGGTCGCTTCCGTTATCCCGGGAACCGGGGCGAACGGCGGGCAAGTTTCTGTTGATTCGCGATAATCCCGGCTTCGGCCCGCTTTAGAAAAGGTAACTCATGGCCAACGTGGTCGTGGTCGGCTCCCAGTGGGGCGACGAGGGCAAGGGAAAGGTCGTCGACTGGCTGTCCGAGCAGGCCGACATCGTGGTCCGCTTCCAGGGCGGACACAATGCGGGCCATACGCTGGTCATCGACGGGGTCACCTACAAGCTCTCGCTGCTGCCCTCCGGCGTGGTGCGGCAGGGCAAGCTGTCGGTGATCGGCAATGGCGTGGTGCTCGATCCGCGGGCGCTCCTCGACGAGATCGGCCGGCTGGCCGAGCAGGGGGTCAAGGTCACGCCGCAAAGCTTGCGTATCGCGGAGAACGTCCCGCTCATCCTGCCGCTGCATCAGGAGCTCGATGCCATTCGCGAATCCTCGAACATGCTGACCCGAATCGGAACCACGCGACGCGGCATCGGCCCCGCTTACGAGGACAAGGTCGGCCGCCGCGCCATTCGGCTGATGGATCTCGCCGATCTTGCGGCGCTCGGCCCCAAGATCGATCGGCTGCTGGCCCATCATAATGCGCTGCGCCGCGGGCTCGGGCTCGAGGAGGTGAAGAGGAAGACAGTGCAGGATCAGCTCGAGAGCGTGGCCCCGAAGGTCCTGCCCTACATGGATTCCGTGTGGTCGCTGCTCGATCAGAAGCGCCGCGAGGGCAAGCGCATCCTGTTCGAGGGCGCGCAGGGCGCGTTGCTCGACATCGACCACGGCACCTATCCGTTCGTGACCTCCTCCAACACGGTGTCGGGGCAGGCGGCGATCGGCTCGGGCCTCGGCCCGGCCGCGATCGGCTACGTGCTCGGCATCTGCAAGGCCTATACGACCCGGGTCGGGGAGGGGCCGTTTCCGACCGAGCAGGACACCGAGATCGGCCGGCTGATCGGCGAGCGCGGGCGCGAATTCGGGACCGTGACCGGCCGGCCGCGGCGCTGCGGCTGGTTCGATGCCGTCCTGGTGCGGCAGACGGTGCGCACCAGCGGCATCAACGGCCTGGCGCTCACCAAGCTCGACATCCTCGACGGACTGGGCGACATCCAAGTTTGCGTAGGATATCGTCTGGACGGACGGGAGATCGATTACCTGCCGGCCGGCGAGGGCGCCCAGGCCGGGGTCGAGCCGATCTACGAGACGGTCGCGGGCTGGCGGGAGCCGACGGCGCGGGCGCGCTCCTGGGCGGAGCTGCCGGCCCCGGCGATCAAATATGTGCGTCGCATTGAGGAATTGGTTGGTTGCACGGTCGCTTTGCTGTCGACTAGCCCCGAACGCGAGGACACGATTCTGATGCACAATCCGTTCGAAATCTGAGCACATTGGAGATCACAAACGCCATCGCCGCGCCGAAGGCGTAAGCTGGAGACCCATGGCCGACTACTACCCGCTCATTGCCCGTGCAGTTGCCGGTCTCGACAAGAATACCGGCGACGCCAGACGTGCGCTCTATGAACGCGCGCGGGCGGCGCTGGTGGCGCAGCTGCGCGGCGTGACGCCGGCGCTCGACGAATCGGATGTCACCCGCGAGCGACTTTCGCTCGAGGAGGCGATCCGCAAGGTCGAGGGGGAATCGGCCCGCCAGTCGACCAGCCGGAGCGAGAGCGCCAGGGTGAAGGCGCCTGAATTCCCGCGCTGGGACGAGCCCGCACCCGAGCCGGAACCCGAACCCGAACCACCTGCGCGGTCACCGCCGCGCCGGACGCAGGTCCCGCGACCGGATGGACGCGCGGCCGGCCCGGTGGCGTCCGTCCGTCCCGGCGGGGAGACCCGCTACGCGGATCCGGATTATGACCCATCGATCCCGCCCGATCCGGTGCGGCCAGAGCCGGCACGGCCGGAGCCGGTACGGCCCGAGCCGGTACGGCCCGAGCCGGCACGGCCGGAGCCGCCGCGCCGGACGCAGGCGGGACCGCGGCCGGATGCGCGGGCGGCTTCCGCCCTTCGTGCCAAGGCGGAGCCCCGCTACGTCGATTCGAGCTATGAGGAGCCGGACCAGCCGGAGACCGAACCGCAAGAGCCGCCGCCCCGCCCCGCGGCCCGTCCGCGGCCAGCCGGCGAGCGGCGCTCTCTGCTCGGTTCGGTGGTCTCCGCAGCCAACGAGCTCGGCGGCGCAGCGGCGCGGGCCAGCCGGTCCGCGCGTGAATCCTATGCGGCCGTCCCGCCGGCGGCGCCGGAGGCCAATCGTTCCCAGCGGCGCGTCCTGGATTCGGACGAAGCCTATCTGACGCTCGATGATATTACCGAGCCGGTGATGCTCGAGCCGTCCTTCATCGTGGACGAATCGCGCCCGGTGCCGCCGCGAGCGCGCCAAGCCCCGCCGCCCGAGATCGAGCGCCCGTCGACCCCGGCGCGCTCATATGGGGATATGATCAGGATCGCCATCGCGGTCGTGATCGTCGGCGGGATCGGCAGCCTGTTGATCTGGCAGTGGCCGAACATGGCCGCGATCTACACCATGCTGTGGGCGCCCCCGGTCGAGGTGGCGCCGGTCAACCAGCCGACCTCAAAGCCCAAGATCGCCGACCGGATCGAGCCGGGCGGCAAGCCGAGCCAGCCGCAGACCGCGCCGGACGGTGCCACCGTGGCCCAGCGCGTGGTGCTGTATGAGGAGGATCCGAACGATCCCCAGGGCAAGCGGTCGGTCGGCTCGGCGATCTGGCGCACCGAGGCGATATCGCCCGGCACCGGCAAGCCGCCCGAGCTCGCGGTGCGCGCCGATATCGAAATTCCCGAGCGCAAGATCAGCATGACTTGGACGCTGCGCCGCGACACCGACCCGAGCCGTTCCACCAGCCACACGATCGAGATCATGTTCAAGCTGCCGCCCGACTTTCCGTCCGGCGGCATCTTCAACGTCCCGGGAATTTGGATGAAGCAGGCCGAGCAGACCCAGGGCACCGCGCTCGCGGGCCTCGCCGTCAAGGTGACGACCGGCTATTTCCTGATCGGGCTGTCTTCCGCCCCCGCCGACAAGGAGCGCAATATCCAGCTCCTGAAGGAGCGGCCCTGGTTCGACATTCCGATCGTCTACACCAACAACCGCCGCGCAATTCTCGCCATGGAGAAAGGCACGCCCGGCGAGCGCGCCTTTGCGGACGCGTTTGCGGCTTGGGATAAGAATTAGCAGCGTGCCCCCGGACGAGCCGGAGCACGTGCTTGGATTGCGCAGGAAGAGCGGTTCATCTTAGCCGGAGACAGAAACCGCTCCAGCATTTTTGCTTGGTCGCATTTTCGGAGGAAAAACCGGATTCCATCCCCGCATTCGCGAGGGCATGCTTTTCCTGAAAATGCTCTATTGCATCGCGGCCGCGTGCGGAACTTCCATGGCGGCGATGCGGTTCTTCACCGCCTTTTGCACCTTCTCGAAGGCGCGCACCTCGATCTGACGTACGCGCTCGCGTGACACGCGGAACTCGTCCGCCAGCTCCTCGAGCGTGATCGGCTCGTCCGCAAGCCGGCGCGCCTCGAAAATGCGGCGCTCGCGCTCGTTCAGCACGGTGAGCGCCTCGCCCAGCGCCTTGCGGCGGTTGGCGGCCTCTTCGCTCTCCGCCAGCCGGGTCTCCTGGCTGACGCTGTCGTCGACCAGCCAGTCCTGCCACTCGCCGGAATCGCCTTCCTCGCGGATCGGCGAGTTGAGCGACACGTCGCCGCCCAGGCGCCGGTTCATGTCGACCACGTCCTGCTCGGTCACGCCCAGCCGCTTGGCAATGAGCTTG
>DASZKX010000065.1:0-10593 GCA_035552735.1 Xanthobacteraceae bacterium | reverse complement strand
GCATGGTTTGCGGTCCGTTCGCGGCCGTGCTCGCGCCTACGGGGACGGCGCTGATCTTCAATGTGACCGACGCGAAGAAAACGAGCATCAGCAACGGATAGATGATCGCAATCGCGATGGTCCAATTGCGGATCAATCGATGATCGTCGGGCGTCAATGGTGGGGGCATGGCTATCTCCAGCTCCACGTCGCCTGAGGGGTGCATGACCGATCGGCTGTACCTGCCTGCCGACCGATCGCGCTCAGCTTTGCGCGAGCGGCGCAGACTGTAAATCAGCCGGACGTATCGCCGGATCGATCGCCGAGCCGGGGCGGACGATCGAGAAACGCTTGATTTGACGGGACTTCGCGGTTGGCGCGGCCGGCCGCGAGGAGGCGCATTGGTCCTGGGACCTACGTCGGTGCCGCACCGACGCCGGCAGGCGGGAGATCCGCGATCAACAGCACACGGCGATTGTGCTGCGCCAACAGCCGGACATGGTCGCCGGGTTTGACCTCGACCGGCTGCGAGAAGCGGTAGAGGAGGTGACCCCAACTGTCGATCGTTGCGCCCGGGTCGGGACGATTCTCGTAAACCAGGCCCTCGGCGAGATCGAGCCGGAGCCATTGCACGACTCCGAAGCATCGGCCCGGGCGGGTCGCAACGACATCGATCACCCGTTTCTCCGGTTGCGGCGGAGGCCGCGTGAGATCGAACCGGAAGACCTCGAAATCGTCGGAAAGGACATCGTGCGGCACATAATGGATGTCCAAGCCCATATCGGTTTGGGCGAAGTCGTTGAATGCCGCAAGCGTGAAGCCGGCCGCGCGGCCGACGAAGAAATAGCCTTCCAGCGCCGGACCGCCGGCCAGATAGGCCCGCGCACTTGCCGCATTGGGCACCACAGTCGCTCCGGGTTGCAACAGCTGCGCGTGCGCGTGCGTGACCGTCGGGATCACATGCTCGTTGATCCCCGAGGTCGAGAACACCTCGGTGACCAGCACCTCGGCCCGCTCCGGCAGGTCCGGGCCGATGCGCAGCTCGGTGGAGCGCTTGGCGATCAGCTTGATCCGGTCGGTGAGACCGTTTGCGGCCACCACCTCTCTGGCCTTGGCGGCGATCCAGGGTACCGCTTCGCAGCTCGCCACCGATCTGGCGCCGGCGCGCGCAGCCATCATGGCGAGAAGGCCGGCGCCGGTGCCGATATCCAGCACGGAGCGTCCCGGCGCGACCCGCCGGATCGCCTCGTCATAGACCGCGTTGCGCGGCCCATCGTTCATCATCGGAAAATGCCAAGGCGGCACCGCGTTCTTGAGCGCAAGCCCGAGATTGAGGCGAGCATTCAGATGCAGCGGATCGATCGCGAGCGCGCGCCGATACGCCGCCAGCGCCTCCTGGAGCCGGCCGTCTCCAAGATGAAACGTACCCATATTGCTGATGGCATCAGCATCCGCGGGGTCGATCTCGAGCGCGCGCTGGAAAGCGCGAAGCGCCTGTTGGCGGTCCCCGAGCCCGATCCACACGAATCCGAGTTCGCTGTGAAATTTGCCATTGTCCGGCTGGCTGGCGATCGCCTTCTGCAGGCAGTCCGCGGCGGCCCGCTTGTCGCCCTTCAGGTTGGCGATCCGTCCGAGCTCGAACAGGGCACCGGGATGCCGCGGGTCGCGGGCGAGAACCTGTCGGATCAACGTCTCGGCTCGTCCGGTCTCGCCGCGCTGCGCGCAGGCGGCCGCTTGGATCAAAAGCGGCTCGGTCGCCGGCATGGTGAGGCCGCCGGTATGCTCGGGTAAGCGATCGTGACCGCGGACCTGGGGCATCGGCTGGGCCATCGTGAGGCCGCTATCGGGCCTGTGCCCGACGGGCTGTGTTGATCAAGTCAGCTCGCTCGCGGTCGCCGCTCCGACCATAGGCCCAACGGGTATTCAATCCCGGGAGTCCGCAGATGCCTGCTCACCGCAATGATGATCTGGCTGCTGCGATCGATGACGACCGGGACGCCGGCGCGATCGAGCCGTGGACCCATGGCGACCTGCACGACCGGGATCGCCAGCAGCGCAATGAAATAGACGATCATGGTTCGCATCTGATCCCCTCCACGGCCGATCTGGCGGGAGGTTACCATCAACACGTCTTGTAAAATTCGCGTCAAGCGAACATTACAAAAATGTATTCTACCGGAAAACAGGCCGTAAACCGCTTTCTCGGTGTCACCCGCCTACGGCCCGGTAAAGACAGCTGTTTCGACCAATTGCTGCATCGCAACCGAGCGCGCACGCGCGACCGAGAGTGCCGCGAACACGCCGCCAGCGGGCAGGCGGGATCATCGAATACGCTTAACCCGATCGCACGAGCAAAGTGCAGCGTGAGGCCACGGGCCGGCATATTTGGTGCGTGCCGGCTCAGGCCGCTGCACCCTCCTGCTTTCGCGCTGCCAGGCGGGTGAAGTCGAGCTCGGATAGGTTGCAAGGCCGGCCGAACAGAAAGCCTTGCGCATGGGTGCAGCCGGCCGTACGCGCGAGCATGAGCTGGTCCTCGGTCTCGACGCCCTCTGCGACGGTGTCGACGCGGAGGCTGCGGCCCAGGCTTGCGACCGCGGACACGATCGCGGCGCAATCCGCATTGCTCGACAGCTCGCTCACGAACGAACGATCGATCTTGATCTGGTCGAACGGGAACAGGCGCAGGTAGCTGAGCGAGGAATAGCCCGTGCCGAAATCGTCGAGAACGACGGCAATTCCGAGCTTTCGCAGCTGATGCAATGTCTCGAAGTTCTCGCTGTTGCCCTGCATCAGGACCGATTCGGTGATCTCCAGCATCAGGCGCTCGGGCGCCAGGCCCGTTTCGGTCAGAATGGACGAGATGGTGCCGACCAGGTTGCCGCGCCGGAACTGCACCGGCGAAAGATTGGCGGCGACCTTGTACTGCGGCGGCCAGGCGGCGGCGTCGGCGCATGCCCGGCGCAAGACCCATTCTCCGATCGGGTTGATCAGGCCGCTTTCTTCGGCGAGCGGGATGAAATCGGCCGGTGCGATCGGCCCCCGCTGCGGGTGACGCCAGCGGATGAGCGCCTCCACATTGGCGATCTCGTTCGTCCTGATGTCGACGATGGGATGATAGTGCAGCTCGAACTCGCCGGCCGCGAGGGCGTTGCGCAGATCGATCTCGAGGGCGTGGCGCGCGTCCGCATCGGCCCCCATCGCGGCTTCAAACAGCCGATAGGTGTTGCGTCCACCGACCTTGGCTTTGTAGAGGGCCAGATCGGCGCTCTTGACGAGCTGATCGACATCGGTGCCGTGTTCCGGCGCCAGCGCGATGCCGATGCTGGTCGAGATGTCGACGCGATGGTCGTCGAACGCATAGGGAGCGGAGACCGCATCGAGCAGCCGCTCGGCGGTCGCGCTCGCGGCCTCGCGCTGATCCCCCTCCACCGCGGCCAGGATCGCAAATTCATCGCCGCCGAGCCGCGCGACCGTATCGGTCTCGCGCAGACACGCCACCAGACGACGCGCCACTACCTTGAGGAGCTCGTCGCCGACCGGATGCCCGAGCAAATCGTTGACGGATTTGAAGATGTCCAGGTCCAGCATGAACAGGTTGAAGGCTTTGCCGCCGCGGCGCAGGCGCGCCAGGCTCTCCAGCATCTTCTCGCGCAGGACCGCGCGGTTGGAGAGGTCGGTGAGGACATCGTGGCGCGCCAGGTAGGCGATCTGCGTCTCGGCGCGCTTTTGCGCTGTGATATCCTGGTGGATCGAGACCCAGCCGCCATCCTGCATGGGCTGATGGCTGACCGCGAAGATCCGCCCGTCACGCAGCTCGTTCACCGCATAGTATGGCTGCGACTTGGCGACCTGCTCCAATCGCTCCTCGACATAGTGCTCGGGCTCGTGCGGACAACAGCCCAGTGCGACGCGCGCCTGCAGAATGGCGCGCAGCGTCGTGCCGGCCTTGGTTATCTCCGGCGGGAGCCCGTACATTTCACCATAACGAGCGTTGCACACCACCAGACGCTGATCGCGCTCGAACATGCACAGACCATGGGCCATGTTCTTGAGCGCCGTATCGAACAGCACGTTCGTCTGCTCCAGCGAGCGCTTGGATGTCTCGAGCTCGGCGGTGGCGGCCGCGAGCTTGCGTTGACGCAGCATCCCGATGGTGATCGCGAAAAGCACGATGGCGGTCAGGAACAGGCCGATCTGATTGTATTTCCGCGCAGTCAGAACGGCTTCCTGAAAGATGTCGCCTTCGGCCAAACCCACGGTGGCGATCAACGGCAATCCATCGACCACCCGGTAGGAGATCAGCCGTTTGATCTGCTCGAAAGTCTCGGTGTTGCGCGAGTTCCAGAAGCTCCCGACGGGATTTTGCCGAAAGAGCCCGAACATCGTGCGGCCGGATACGGATTGACCTACATATCCTTTTGCCGAGGTGTCACGTCCGCTGCGGGCGCGGATAATTCCGTCGAACCCCACCAGAGCGATGATCCCTTGGCGGCCGATGTCGATGGAGTTGTAGAATTTTTCGAGCTCGACGATGTCGAGCGAGGCCCCGATGATGCCGCCGAAGGATCCGTCGTCCGTCAACAGGCGCCGGGTCAGCTGGATCGACGGCTTGCCGGACAGTTGGCCGATAGACGGCTTGCTGATGTAGAGTTCGTCCGCCGTCGAGGCCACGTGAACCCGAAAGGGCTCGCGATCGGCGATGTCGATCGTGGAGCGTACCGGTCCGATGGTCGACAGCCTGAGGATGCCATCCGGACCGACGATCGACATATGCACGGTCAAATTGCCGCGCGCCGCCGAGCTGTCGACCCAATTGTCGAAGTCGAAGTGTGCGGGATCCTGAGCGTACAATTTTCGCAGGACCAGAAGCTCGCCGTCGATCCCGCTGATCGCGCGCGAGATGTACTCGTCGAAAACGCGCGTCAGGTTGCTTCCTTGCCGCAACCCGTCGTCATAGGCGCGATCGTAGGCTTCTTTGGTGAGAAAGTAGACTCCGCCCCAGATGGCGACGATCATCGCCACGCCCAGATAGGTCGTGGTCTGTGCGAATGCGCGGATCCATTGGGACATCGCCGACGTCAAAGGGTCGCTCCACTACCCGGGGTTGGTCCGTGTTTCTACGTGCAATTGATTACCTACCCCTTTAAGGCCGGAGTCAGGGCCGGTCGGCGCAAGACGGGCGGGCCAGGGGCCGGATCGATCGGGAGACCGAATTCGCCCCGCACTGCGGGCAGATTTGTTTTGTGGAGGCGGGCGGCTCACGAGGAATTATGCCATTGTTAACCCTCGGGCGAGCCCGGCCGCCGATTTCCGTGGTCAAGATCTTCCCGCGGCCAAGACTTCCCGAGACCAAGACTTTCCGAGACCAAGACTTTCCGCGGCCAAGGCTTGTCCTGGCGCGGCGGGCGACCTTGTCGGCGATTGCAGCAGCGGTGGTCCGACCGCCCCGTGGAATCGAATGTGCGATGACAGCCGGGCATGATCGCCCGCAGGGGCGGCCGGCCCGGGGCGCGGCGGCGGAAGATAGGATCGAGGCGGATTGTCCGATCCTCGCGCCGATGTGGGAACCGGCGTGAACCTCATCCCGCGGCGATCCGACCAATGAGCGGATGGAGCCAAACCAGCAAAGCTCGCAAGCGAGCCCTACGGAGAGTTCCATGTTGAACCGTTCCTCGATACTCGCCTTGGCGGCGACCGCCGCCTTCGGCAGCACCGCGCTGATGTCCACCGGCGCTTCCGCCATGCGTCCCATGGGTGTGGCCCGTGTGGCCACCGTCAACACCGCGGTCGGGACAAATCATTTCACCCCGGTCCTCAATCACACCACCCCAATCGTCAGCGGCGGCGGGGGCAGCGGCGCTGGAAAAGTCGTCTTCCACAATCCGGGCCTCATCAACCACTTCAATCCCACGCTTTCGCCTGCGATCAAGTTCAAGAAGCCGATCGATATCGATTGCGTGAGCTTCAAGGACTGCGACCACGACCACGACCACGACCATGACCACGATCACGATCATGACCACGATCACGACCACGACCACGACCATTCATGGTGGTTCGTGAACTGGCATCACCCGCATTACGGCGTGGTCGAGTATAACGCCGTCAGCGCGTCGGTCGGCACCACGCAGGCCGCCGCTCCATGCAACTGCCTGACCAAGCGCTACCTCGACGACGGCAGCGTCTTGTTCAGCGACCTCTGCTCGAAGGAGCAGGCAATGGCCACCCCGAACGAACTGAAGGCGCAGGCCCAGGGCGTGGCTCCGTAATCCCGGTCGCGGAATGCGGATTCAAAAGCAGAGCCCCGGGCAAAGGCCCGGGGTTTCTTCGTTGCGTGGAGCGTCCGTTGAAATCCTACGCGGCGCTGCAAGAATGGCGTAGGATGGCGGTGCGTCCAGGATCCGTCCGGGCCATTTCGCCTCGGAGCATTTTTCAGGAAACTGCCCGGCCTCGCCAACGGGTCCGGCGGGAGGCCGGCCCGATGATAGACTCCGGCGGGGTGGCTCCCGGTTTGTCCGTCCCAAAGTGCGGCAATGCAGAAGTGATGGAACCAATAATGCGCTTTATTGCCCTCGTTCTTGCGATGTTCGCCACCGGCAGCCCGGCCGCTGCCCAGAGCTGGACGGAATACAGCTATCCGGACTATGCCTTCACGGTCTCGTTTCCGGCCGAGCCCAAGGTCGAAACCACGACCTATCAATCAGCCGACGGCCGCTCGGCGCCGGCGCGGGTCTATACCGCCACCCAGGGCGGCGGCGTGTTCAAGATGACGGTCGTCGATCTGACCCATGCGGCGCTCGAGGAAAGCGCCGTGATCGACCATGCGGTCAAGACGCTGTCGCAGGCAGGCCAGATCAAGCTCGACATTCCCCACCGCATCAGCCGGGTGTTCGGCCGTCAGCTGAGCATCCAGGGCGCAGACGGCAGCCATTCCTCGGTCGCAGTGTTCTATTACAAGCAGCGCCTCTACCAGATCGAGGGCAAGGTGGCCGGCAACAGCACGGCCGATGCTATCCGGTTCCAGCAATCCCTGGTCTTCACCGACAGCGACTGAATTGGGTCTGAGCGTTCGGGGCCGCGACCTGATCGCCGCGATCTATTCGCCGATCAATTCCCGCCGCCGCAATTCGAGCTCTTCCGTATATCGCCGCAGCGCGTGCGCTTCCGACAAGAGCCCGATCACATGGCGGCTCTCGCGCGACTGGATGACCGCC
Source organism: Xanthobacteraceae bacterium (assembly GCA_035552735.1). Lineage (GTDB taxonomy): Bacteria > Pseudomonadota > Alphaproteobacteria > Rhizobiales > Xanthobacteraceae > VAZQ01. The sequence continues at coordinate 3,400 of DASZKX010000065.1, read as the reverse complement.
AGAGCCTCCGCCTCGGCCGTGTCGAACGCGGCCACCGCCTCCTTGACCGTCATGGTGGGTAAAAGGATCGCGTCGGTGAAGTGGAGAATGTCCTTGATGGCGTTCGCCTCGTCGAGGTCGGAGGCGTGCGCTTCCGCCACCGCGACGATGCCGGCGTAGTCCTTGTTCTCGTCGACCGCCACCACATGGGTGTTGGAGCCGAGCGGAAAGGCGGTGCGGAACCGCGACAGGGTCGTGTTGGCCGGCGCCGTGCGCACGTCCGGGCGCATCATGCGCCGCACCGTCAGGTCGCGCAGCCAGCCGACGTCGGCGGCGCTACGGATGCTCTCGCCGCGCAGGTGGAAGCGCCAGGTCGCGAACGAATAGCCGAACGCCTCGCGCGTCACCTGCGCCGACACGATGACGGCCACCAGAACGGCGGTCGTGAGCCAAAGATCGCCGGTGGTCTCGAGCGCGATGAACGTCATGGTGAGCGGTCCGCCGATAACGGACACCGAGAACGCCCCCATGCCGATGATGGCATAGACGTGGGGATCGAGGTCGAGCGCGGGCCAAAGGATCGAGAGGGCCTCCGCAAACAAGCGCCCTCCCAGCGCGCCGAGCAGCAACGAGGCGAAGAACAATCCGCCCCGGAAGCCGCAGCCGAGCGACACCATGGAGGCTGCGGCCTTGAGCAGGAACAGCAGCAGCACGTCGCGCAGCGGACTGTCGATCATGGCGGCCATGTGGATGGCGCCATGGCCGGAGGAGAGAACCTGCGGACTGACGAGCGCCAGCGCTCCGACCACCAGGCCGCCGACCGCCGGCCGCAGATAGGTCGGCAGGCGCAACCAGATCAGCACCGCCTCGCACTGGGAGACCCCGTACATGAGCGCGATGCCGGCGCCCGCCGCCACCAGCCCGACCGCGCTCGCGATCGCGAGATCGCGGGTGTCGACATGGGAGACGTAGAGCGCGCCAATTCCGAGCGAGCTCGGATCGAACACGTTGGCCACCATGTAGCCGACCAGGGCGGCAATTCCGACCGGCGCCAGGCTCGCGACCGAATAGCTTCCGATGATGAGCTCGAAGGCATAGAAGGCGCCCGCCAGCGGGGCCCCGAATGCGCCGGCGATCGCGCCCGCCGCCCCACAGCCCACGAGCAGGCGCAAATCCCGCCGCCGCAGCCGGAACGCATAGCCGATCCGCGACGCGATCCCGCTGGCGAATTGCGTATAGCCGGCTTCCAGCCCCACCGAGGCGCCCACGCCGCTCGACCAAACGGTCTGCAGTGCCACGCTGAGGCTTCCGAACAGCGACATGCGCCCGCCATGGAGCGCATTGGCCTCGATCGGGTCGACCTCGCGCAGCGGCCGCCAGCGCCCCAGCGCGTAGACCGCAAGCCCGAACCCCAACCCCCCGAGGCTCGGCACCAACAGGGCGATAGTGGGGTCGAGCGCGCTCAGCGAGGACAAGCGTTGGCCGGGCGGCACCCCGAACAGGAGCGTATGCAGCAGCGTGACGCCAAAGCTCATGCCGGCGACCACCAGGCCGGCCAGCGCACCCACTATGGCGCCCAGGATGGCGAGGCTCGACTCCCGCGCCCGCACCAGGGTGCGCAGCGGCCGGGGGACTTCAAAGCCGAGGAAGAGGCGCGGCGCACGAGCTTTGGTCGGGGGACTGACCAGGGGACTGATTGGAGTACTAGACATACAGGCTCAATTCGCGATGGCCGCCCGCCTTGATGCGGCCGACCTTACTGCGTTTCGCCCGGATTGCAGAACGTTCGGGCGTGCGGGCGGGTGGCACGAGAGGCGCGGAAGGGTCGTTCCGCCATGCCGGCGCGGACCCGTCCTCAGGCGTATCCCTTCTGCTTGCGACGCACCGGCTCACGGGCCGGCCGCTGTGCCGCGGTGATGCCACGTTGGCGACCCTGCGCCGGCGCCCGTATCCCGGCCTTGGCGCGATCGAGGACGAAGCGGGCGTAGTCCTCGATGTCGCCCGCGAACGGCTTGATGTGGCCGTCGGCGGCGAGCCACAGCCGGTCCGCCACCAGCTCGATCAAGGATCGGTCGTGGGTGATGAGGATGACGGCGCCCTCGTAGTCGTTGAGCGCATCGAGGAGGGCGCGGCGGCTGTCGATGTCGAGATGATTGGTCGGCTCGTCGAGGATCAACAGGTGCGGCGCCGCCATCGCTACGAGGTTGAGGAGCAGCCGCGCGCGCTCGCCGCCGGAAAGGTCGGCGACCGTGGTTTCCTGCTTGTCGAACGAGAGCCCGAATTGCGCCAGCCGCGAGCGGCGGGCGGATTCGCTATCTTCGGGCCGCTCGCGCCGGATGATGTCCAGCGGCGAGTCGGTCGGGTCGAGCGCTTCGATCTGATGCTGGTGAAACCAGCCGACCCGAATGCGGTTGTCCCGCTTCATCTGGCCCGATTGCAGCGCGAGCGCGCCAGCCACCATCTTGGCGAAGGTCGATTTGCCGGCTCCATTCACGCCCAGAAGCCCAATGCGATCGTCCACATCCAGCCGCAGGTCGAGGTCGCGCAGAACCGGGACCCCGCCGTAGCCGACCGTCGCGGCTTCGAGCTGCAGCAGGGGCGGGGCGAGCGGCCGCGCCGGCGAGGGCAGGGTGAACGGCGCCACCCGCTCCTCGATCACCGCCGCGACCGGCTCCAGCTTGGCCAGGCGCTTCATCCGCGACTGCGCCTGCGCGGCCTTGCTGGCCTTGGCCTTGAAGCGATCGATGAAGCTCTGCAGATGGGCGCGCTCGGCCTCCTGCTTGGCGCGCGTCGCCGATTGCAGACGGCTCATCTCGGCGCGCCGCCGCTCGAAGGCATCGTAGCCGCCTGTATAGAGCGTGAGCTTGCCTTCGCTCAGATGCAGGATGGCATCAACCGAATTGTTCAGGAGCTCGCGGTCATGGCTGATAATCAGCGCGGTATGCGGATATTTCTTGAGCCGCGCCTCGAGCCAGAGCGCGCCCTCGAGATCGAGATAGTTGGTGGGCTCGTCCAGCAGCAGGAGCTCGGGCTGCGCGAACAGGGCGGCCGCGAGCGCCACCCGCATGCGCCAGCCGCCGGAGAATTCCGCCATCGGACGCTTGAGGTCGGCGGTGGAGAAGCCGAGCCCGCTCAGAATCTCGGCTGCCCGCGCCGGCGCGCGATCCGCGTCAATCTCGATCAGGCGCTGGTAGATGTCGCCCAAGTGCTCGGGCTCGGCGGTCTCGAGCTCGGCGTTCAAGGCCTCGCGCTGCACATCGGCGGCCAGAACCGTGTCCAGGAGGCTGACCGGCGTCGCCGGATGCTCCTGATCGACCGAAGCGATCCGGGCGGCTTTCGGCAGCCCGATCTCGCCCCCGTCCGGCACCAGCTCGCCTAGGATCAGCTTGAACAACGTGGTCTTGCCGATGCCGTTGCGCCC
>DASZKX010000064.1:0-3776 GCA_035552735.1 Xanthobacteraceae bacterium | reverse complement strand
CCATGCTCGCCGCAGATGCCGACCTTGAGCTTGCGGCGGGTCGCCCTACCGCGCTCGACCCCCATGCGGATGAGCGCGCCGACGCCCTCGCGGTCGATCGACACGAACGGATCGGCCGCCAGAATCCCGCGCGCCATATAGGCGCCAAGGAAGCTCGCCGCGTCATCGCGGCTGATGCCGAAAGTCGTCTGCGTCAGGTCGTTGGTGCCGAAGGAGAAGAACTCCGCGGTCTGCGCGATGTCGGCCGCGAGCAGCACGGCGCGCGGCAACTCGATCATGGTGCCGACCTGATAGGCGATCTTGGCGCCGGTTTCGCGCATGACCGCCTGCGCGATGGCATCGATGTGGCTCTTGACCAGGTCGAGCTCAGCCCTTCCGGCGATCAGCGGCACCATGATCTCCGGCGCGACCGGCTTGCCGGAGCGCTTGGCGGCCTCGACCGCGGCCTCGAAGATGGCGCGCGCCTGCATCTCGGCGATCTCCGGATACACGATGGCGAGCCGGCAGCCGCGAAAGCCGAGCATGGGGTTGAACTCGGCGAGCTCGCGAACCCGGTCGGAAAGCTTTCGGGGATCGGCCCCCATGGCGGCGGCGACCTCGGCGATCTCCGCCGCCCCGTGCGGCAGGAATTCGTGCAGCGGCGGATCGAGCAGACGGATGGTCACCGGCAGGCCCGCCATGATCGCGAACAGCTCGGTGAAATCGGCGCGCTGCATCGGCAACAGCTTGGCGAGCGCGCCGCGGCGCGACTTCTCGTCATCGGCGAGGATCATCTCGCGCACCGCGCGGATGCGATCTTCATCGAAGAACATGTGCTCGGTGCGGCAGAGCCCGATGCCTTGCGCGCCGAACTTGAGCGCGATGCGCGCGTCATTGGGGGTATCCGCATTGGCGCGCACGCCCAGCCGGCGCACTTGATCGGCCCAGCCCATGAGGATGGCGAACTCGCCCGACAGAGCCGGCTCGACCATCGGGACGCGGCCGAGCAGCACCTGGCCGGTCGAGCCGTCGATCGTGATGATGTCGCCCTTCTTCAACAGATGCCCCGGGATCATCATGGTGGCGGCCGCGTAATCGATCCGCAGCGCCCCGGCGCCCGAAACGCAAGGCTTGCCCATGCCGCGCGCCACCACCGCCGCATGCGAGGTCATGCCGCCCCGGGTGGTGAGAATGCCCTGCGCGGCGTGCATGCCATGGATGTCCTCGGGCGACGTCTCGATACGCACCAGGATCACGTTGCGGCCCTGCGCCTTGAGGGCTTCGGCATCGTCGGCGGAGAACACGATCTCGCCCGCCGCCGCGCCCGGCGAGGCTGGCAGCCCGGTCGCCACCACCTTGCGCTCGGCCTTGGGATCGATGGTCGGATGCAGGAGCTGGTCGAGCGCGCCGGGCTCGACCCGCGTCACCGCCTCCCGGCGCGTGATCAGGCCCTCGTTGGCGAGCTCGACCGCGATCCTGAGCGCCGCCCGGGCGGTGCGCTTGCCGGAGCGCGTCTGCAGCATCCAGAGCTTGCCGCGCTCGACGGTGAATTCGAGATCCTGCATGTCGCGATAGTGACGCTCGAGCACGCCGTAGATGCGCGTCAGCTCCTTGAACGCGTCGGGCAGCAGCTTTTCCATGGACGGCTTGTCGGAGCCGGCCGCCTTGCGCGCGCCTTCCGATATTTCCTGCGGGGTGCGGATGCCGGCCACCACGTCCTCGCCCTGAGCATTGATGAGGAACTCGCCATAGAGGCGCTTCTCGCCGGTCGACGGGTTGCGGGTGAACGCCACCCCGGTGGCCGAGGTTTCGCCCATGTTGCCGAACACCATGGCCTGGACGTTGACGGCCGTGCCCCAATGCTCCGGAATGCCGTGCAGGCGGCGATACGTGTTGGCGCGCTGGTTCATCCAGGAGCCGAACACCGCCCCGATGGCGCCCCACAATTGCGCATGCGGATCTAGCGGGAACGGCTCGCCGTGCTCCTGCGCGAGACGCTCCTTGTAGCGGGCGACCAGCGCCACCCAATCGTCGGCATCGAGATCGGTATCGAGCGTGTAGCCGGCCCGGTCCTTGTGGTCGTCGAGAAGCTCCTCGAAGTGATGATGCTCGACGCCGAGGACGACGTCGGAATACATGGTGATGAAGCGCCGATAGCTGTCGTAGGCGAAGCGGCGGTCGCCGGACTGCTTCGCCAGCGCCTCGACAGTCACGTCGTTGAGACCGAGATTGAGCACCGTATCCATCATGCCGGGCATGGAGGCGCGCGCGCCGGAGCGCACCGACACCAGGAGCGGATTGGTCATGTCGCCGAAGGTCCGGCCGGTGATGCGTCCGATCTCGGCGAGCGCAGCGTCGACCTGCCGCTCCAGATCCTTCGGATAGGTCTTGGCGCCGGCGTAATAGGCGGTGCAGACCTCGGTGGTGATGGTGAAGCCGGGCGGCACCGGCAGGCCGAGATTGGCCATTTCGGCGAGGCCCGCGCCCTTGCCGCCGAGCAGGTCGCGCATGTTGGACTTGCCCTCGGCGCGGCCGTCGCCGAACGAATAGACCCACTTGCCCTTCTGCGGCGCCGATGCGGTCTTGGCCGGCTGCGGAAGAGACTTCGTGACCTTCTTGGCGAGCGAGCGCGCGGCCGAACGCAATGCCGAGCGCGCCAATGTCCCCGCCACGACTCCGGCGAGGCCGCCGCCCACGAGCATGGCGGTCTTTCGCGCCGAACTCTTCTTGGCCGCCTTCTTGACCGTGGACTTCACGGCCTTCGGCGCGACCTTGTTGGCCGCCTTTCGGGAGGCGGTTTTTTTCGACTTGGACGCGGAGCGCGATGTTTTTCGTTTGGCCATGGCTCGAAATGCGTTGGAGGGCCTGTGCTGCGTCTAAAAGCACCGCGGAACCGGGAGGCGCAAGCCCTCTGGGATGAACTCAGTGGAGGATGCCGAGGCCGATCAGGCCGACGATGATGAGATAAGCCGCGACGATGAAGTTCAGCAGCCGTGGAATGATCAGAATCAAGATGCCGGCGATCAGCGCGACAACGGGCTGCAGATGCGCGAAAGCGATCATAGGAGGGTCCTTGGCACGGCGGGGTCAGGGGTCAGAACGGTCGCGCGGCGGAGGAGTTCCACGCGTTCTATCCCTCTCCTGAAAGGGGAGGGTCCGGCGCGCAGCGCCGGGGGTGGGGTTTGCACTCGATTGCAAAGCCCCCACCCGGCTCGCTGCGCTCGCCACCCTCCCCCGCCAGCGGGGGAGGGATAAGGGCCCCCTACCCCTCGATCTTGGAGAAGTCCGCCACCGCCCGGGTCGCCTCGCGGATTTCATTGAGGAGCTTGAGCCGGTTCTCGCGCACGGCCTTGTCGTCGTCGTTGACCTTCACCTTGTCGAAGAAGGCGTCGACCGTCGGGCGCAGCTTGGCGATTGCCGTCATCGCGCCGGCGAAGTCTTCCTTCGCGACGGCCGCAGAAGCTTCGGACTTGGCGGCGGCGACCGCTCCGGCCAGCGCCTTCTCCTCCGGCAGTGTCAACAGCGCGGCGTCCGGCGCGCCGGCGAAGGCGCGCTTGTCCTTCTCCTTCTTCTCCTCGATGCCGAGGATGTTCGATGCGCGCTTGACGCCGGCCAGCAGGTTCTTGCCGTCATCGGTATCGAGGAATTTGCCGAGCGCCTCGACGCGGCGGACGATCAGCAAGAGATCGTCCTGACCTTCGAGGGCGAAGACGGCGTCGACGAGATCATGCCGCGCGCCCTGCTCGCGTAGTTGGACTTTCAGGCGGTCGGCGAAGAATGACAGAAGATCGTCGGCA
>DASZKX010000063.1:0-4465 GCA_035552735.1 Xanthobacteraceae bacterium | reverse complement strand
CAGCGAAGCGACATGCCGGCGCCCCGCCCTAAAATCAATTCTGACGACTACGCGCACGATAGGTCGAAGCCGTTATAGATCGTTAAAGCGGCTTGTGCGTATTTTTACCGATCGCGGTTCAGGCGGGTGCCATCTCAGGGGGGGAGCAGCCAGCGAGCACGCGCCGTGTGACCGCCTCGCCTACTGTCGTCGACGGTACGTTCCGGATTGCGGAAAGCACTCGTATAAAAGCACTCGTATAGTTGAACGCGTCAGCCTCGGCCTCACCCGCATAGCCCGAAGCCTGGTTTGGATGAGGCAAGGCCGGCGACCGGCTGTGGCGGCGCGTGGGCGCGAGCCGTGGGGCAGCGCGTTCAACTCCATCGTGCAGCTCGAGCACGAGCGCGGCAACGGATGGACTGGTCGATCTCGGCGCCTGACCCGGCGCTTCGGCGCCTGACCCGGCGCTTCGGCGCCTGATCCGACCATTTGGCGCCTGACCCGGCGCTTTGGCGCCTGACCCGGCGCTTTGGCGCCTGACCCGACGCTTGGGCGCCTGACTCGACACTTCGGCGCGCCGCCGGCGAAAGCTAATTCTTGCTGGGCAGCCCGGCGTCCTGCAGCGCCTCTTCGTGATACCAGGCGCTACCGCAGGCCGCGACCGCGGCGCGCGGCGTCAGGATTGCCGCGGCAGGATTCTCGCCGGGCCTGGAGCCGTCGAGAGCGGGGCGAGGCTGTGTCGGGAATTGATAGATTTTGGCCGGGCCGCGTTGAAGATCCGTCGTCATTGTTAGCTCCTTTGGTATTCGACACTTTCTGTGTCGACTCCTTTGGTCCGCGCCTCAGCGCGTCACTCATAATCCCCATATAATGCTTTGCATCCGGTTTACGCAGGCTGCATCAGATAAAACCAGCACATGACTACATTATGGGCATGCTGTTATTTGCTTCTTTCGGTAGCATTCTCGGCGTGGAACCCTGCCGGACCTCAAGCAGCAAGCCCTTTTCCGTTATTGGGCGGAGCGGAGAACAGCCGTGCCGCTTGGCATGGGAGATGCTTGCAAGGCTGCATCAGTTGGCGGCCCGTGCGCCGTCGACTACCGCGCACGCATCGAGATTCCACTTGAAATGAAGATTCCACCTCAAGTCTTGCTCACACTTCACGTCACCAGCTTATGAGAGACCCGCAATGACAAAATATAAGCTCGAATACATATGGCTCGACGGCTACACCCCGATTCCCAATTTGCGCGGCAAAACGCAGATCAAGGAGTTCGACAGCTTCCCGGCGCTGGAGCAGTTGCCGCTGTGGGGCTTCGACGGCAGCTCGACCATGCAGGCCGAAGGCCGCAGCTCGGATTGCGTGCTCAAGCCCATCCGGGTCTTCCCGGACGCGGCGCGCAAGAACGGCGCGCTGGTGATGTGCGAAGTCATGATGCCGGACGGCAAGACCCCGCACGCTTCCAACAAGCGCGCCACCATCCTGGACGACGAGGGCGCCTGGTTCGGTTTCGAGCAGGAGTATTTCTTCTACAAGGACGGTCGCCCGCTCGGCTTCCCGGAAAGCGGCTATCCGGCCCCGCAGGGGCCCTACTACACCGGCGTCGGCTTCAAGAACGTCGGTCCGGTCGCCCGCCAAATCGTCGAGGAGCATCTCGACCTCTGCCTCGCCGCCGGCATCAACCATGAAGGCATCAACGCCGAGGTGGCGAAGGGCCAATGGGAGTTCCAGATCTTCGGCAAGGGCTCCAAGCGGGCGGCCGACGAGATGTGGATGGCGCGCTATCTGATGCAGCGCCTTACCGAGAAATACGGCATCGACATCGAGTACCACTGCAAGCCGCTCGGCGATACCGACTGGAATGGCTCCGGCATGCACGCCAATTTCTCGACCACCTATATGCGCGAGAAGGGCGGAAAGGAATATTTCGAGGCCCTGATGAAAGCGTTCGAGGACGCGCGCGAAGACCACATCGCGGTCTACGGGCCGGACAATCACCTGCGCCTCACCGGCAAGCACGAGACCCAGTCGATCCATCAGTTCAGCTACGGCGTGGCTGATCGCGGCGCATCGATCCGGGTCCCGCACAGCTTCGTCAACAACGCCTACAAGGGCTATCTCGAGGACCGCCGGCCGAATTCGCAAGGCGACCCCTACCAGATCGCTTCGCAAATCCTGAAGACCATCTCATCCGTCCCGACCGGCGTCAGCGCTTCGGTTGCGGCGTAAGCCTGGATCACGTCCTCCAAGTCGGAGGCTGCCTCCTTCGGCGTCGGTCTTCATGTAGAGCCATCGAGGTCGATGTCGCGGGGGAGGTCTTGGCCGTCCTCCCCCGACCTTCGGGTTTGGGCCTGCACCCGGGCTGCTCCACCCGCCCCGCCGACGCCGAATGACGTGAGCGCGCATACCGGCCGCAGGGGACGCATTTCTGTTATAAATCAATCTATTGCAGGCGTTTTTGGGAACGGTGGTCGAACGCCGCCTCCCATTTTGCGGCGACCCGCACCCGCGCCTCCGCCCGCGCGGCTGCTGCGCTATCATGGGGTTCTGCGCTATCATGGGGTTCGGGGGAATTTCATGAGCGAACGCGTCGCATTGATCATCGGCGGCACCGGACAGGACGGCGCCTATCTGGCGCACTTCCTTCTGGGCAAGGGCTACCGGGTCCATGCCACGTCGCGCGACGCGGCGCTGGCGCGGCTCGATGGCTTGGACGCGCTCGGCATCCGCGACCAGGTCACGGTGCATTCGATGTCGCCGATCGATTGTCACTCGGTGGCGCAAGTCATCGAGGCGGTCGCGCCGCGCGAGATCTACAATCTCGCCGGCCCGTCCTCGGTCGCACTCTCCTTCTCCCAGCCGGCTGAAACGCTGGAAAGCATCGTGCTCGGCACCCTCAACATGCTCGAGGTGCTGCGCCATGTCGGTTCGCAAGTGCGCTTCTACAACGCCGGCTCGTCCGAGAGCTTCGGCGACACCGGGACGCGCGCCGCCGATGAAAGCACGATCGCCCGGCCGAAGAGCCCTTACGGGGTCGCCAAGGCGGCCGCCACCTCGCTGGTGACGAACTACCGCGAGTCGTACGGACTTTTCGCCTCCTCCGGACTGCTGTTCAACCATGAATCACCGCTGCGGCCCAACCGCTTCGTGACCCGCAAGGTCACCCAGGCGGCGGCCCGCATCGCGCGCGGCAGCCCGGAGCGGCTCGCGCTCGGCAATCTCGCGATCCGCCGCGACTGGGGCTGGGCTCCCGATTTCGTCGAAGCGATGTGGAGGATGCTCCAGCGCAACGAGCCCGACGATTTCGTCATCGCGTCCGGCACCGCCCATTCGCTCGAAGAGTTCGTGGCGGCCGCGTTCGGCCAAGTCGGCCTAAATTGGCGCGACCACGTCGAGCACGACCCGGCCCTCACCCGGCCCAGCGATATCATGTGCTCGCTCGGCGATCCCACCAAGGCCGCAAAGCTGCTCGGCTGGCGGCCCACGGTCGCGTTTCCCGAGATCGTGGCGCGGATGATCCGCGCCGAAGGTGACGGCGCCATTGGGATGGACGGCCTCTCCGCCGAGGCTCGGTTTCCAGCCGATATGAAATCGCTCTAAGCTGCAGCACAGGCAGGGAGAGGACCATGTTCGATGACCACCGGCTTGCATCGCGGCGACAGATCCTGGCGGGCGGCGCCTCCGCCGCCATGGGTCTCGTGCTGGATACGGAAGACGGATTCGCGCAGCAGGCGCTCGCCCCGACGCCTGCCTGCCACGCCGGCGAGATGCCGACACGACCGCAGATCGAGGGGCCGTTCTTCAAGCCGGCGTCGCCGCTGCGCGGCGACTTGCGCGAGCCCGGCATGGCGGGCCGACCGGCCGAGCTCGCCGGCTTCGTGCTGACGCGCTCGTGCCGGCCGGTAGCGGGCGCGTTGATCGAGCTGTGGCATGCCGACGATCAGGGCGAATACGACAATACCGGGTTCCGCCTGCGCGGCCACCTGTTCGCCGATGCCAAGGGACACTACGCGTTCAAAACCGTTATGCCGGGCCTCTACCCGGGCCGCACGCGACATTTTCACATCAAGGTGCAGGCTGCGGCCGAGAGCCCGGTGCTCACCACCCAGCTTTATTTTCCCGACGAGCCGCGAAACCAGGAGGACGATTTGTTTCGTCCCGAGCTGACCATGCAGGTCGCCGCCTCCGACGATGCGTTGCGGGCGCGGTTCGATCTGGTGCTGGCGATGCGCTAGCCCACGCAAGTCCGGTCAACATTGGATCCGGGAGAAATATTGAGGCGGCTTCCCGGCGCCGCTTTGATGGTGGCGGCTCGCGGGCCGGTCCCGGGCTCCGGGCGCGAACCTATATGCCGCCCATTCCCGGCTCGGCCGCGAGCCTGAATTCGCCCAGCGTGCAAAGGACGGTCCGACAGCGCTGGCATTTGACCGGCGCATCATCGCTGAGCCGATCCGGATAGACCACGGCCGGCGAGCCGCAAGCCCG
>DASZKX010000062.1:0-12962 GCA_035552735.1 Xanthobacteraceae bacterium | reverse complement strand
CCGGCCGGGATATGGATGTGGATGTCGGTCCTGCCCAGCCGGCCTTCATCGATGCCGATCGCGCCGGCGCGGTTCTTGACGATACTGAGCGCGGCCTGGGCGCTTTCCCGCATCACCTCGCCGAGCTGGCCGGTGAGAATGAATTTGCCGTTGCCGGGAATCCGGGTCGCCTCGATGAACAGGATGTCGCCGCCGACCGGAGTCCAGGCGAGCCCGGTCGCCACGCCGGGCACGCTCGTGCGCATGGCGACCTCGTTCTCGAATTGCGGCGCCCCCAGGATGGCGGCGAGATCATCGCCGGTAATGCGGATCGGTCCGCCCTGTCCTTCGGCGATGCGAACGGCCGCGTGACGCAGGGTCTTTCCGATCTCGCGCTCGAGGTTACGCACCCCCGCCTCGCGGGTATAGGCTTGGATGATGGCGCGCAGCGCCTCCTCGGTGATCTCGACCTGGTCTGGTTGCACGCCGTTCGCCTCCAGCTGCCGACGCACCAGGTAGCGACGGGCGATCTGCAGCTTCTCCTCGGCGGTGTAGCCGGTGAGGCCGATGATCTCCATCCGATCGCGCAGCGGGCCCGGTATGGTGTCGAGCATGTTCGCGGTGGTGATGAAGACCACGCGGCTGAGATCGAACGGGACCGCGAGATAATTGTCGCGGAACGTGCTGTTCTGCTCGGGATCGAGCACCTCCAGCAGCGCCGAGCCCGGATCGCCGTGGATGCCGGCGCCGAGCTTGTCGATCTCATCGAGCATCATGACGCAATTGCGAGTGCCCGACTTGCGGATGGCCTGGACGATGTTGCCGGGTAGCGCCCCGATATAGGTGCGTCGGTGCCCGCGGATCTCCGCCTCGTCATGCACGCCGCCCAGGCTCACCCGTACGAATTTGCGATTCATAGCGCGCGCGATCGACTGGCCGAGCGAGGTCTTGCCGACCCCGGGCGGTCCGACGAAGCAGAGGATCGGCGCCTTGCCGTGCGGCGCGAGCTTGCGCACGGCGAGATATTCGATGATCCGCCGCTTGATTTTCTGCAGTCCGTAGTGATCCTCGTCGAGGATGCGTCGCGCCTCGTCGATGTCGATCGCGCTTTCCTCGGGCAGCGCCCAGGGCATCTCGATCAGCCAATCCAGATAGGTCCGCACCATGCCGTATTCGGCGGCTGCTTCCGGCATCCGTTGCAGGCGTCGCAGCTCCTTGCGGGCCTGCTCGTCGACCTCCTTGGGCATCTGCGCCTTGGTGATGGCCGCGCCGAGCTCGGCGATTTCCGCAGCCTTGCCCTCGTCGCCTTCGCCGAGCTGGCGTTGGATCGACGCCATCTGCTCGCGCAACAGCACCTCGCGCTGGCGCTCGTCGAGCGACGCCTTGGTCTGAAGGCCGATCTCGCGCGACAGGCGCATGACCTCGATGCGGTGGGCGAGCAGGCGGGCAACCTTGTCCATCCGGGCCGCGAGATCTATCGTCTCCAGGATTTCCTGCTTTTCCTCGGGCGTCACGTCCATATAGGTCGCCAACAGATCGGCGAGCGCGCCCGGCGAATCGGCACCTTGCACCGCTGCCAGCAATTCCGGCAGCGCCTGCGGCAGGAGCTGCACGGCCTCGGCGGCTTGCTCCTTGAGGTGCAGCATCCGCGCCTCGATTTCGGACGACTGCGTCTGCGGCTCGGGAATCCGCAACACCCTGGCGACGAAGAACGGCCAGCCGTTCAGAAATTCCACGATCTGAACCCGCTGCTCGCCCTGGCATACCAGGTGATGGGAGCCGTCGGGAGCCGTGAGGTAGCGCGCCACGTTCGCGACCGTCCCCATCCGATGCATGTCGATCGGCGCCGGATCCGCCGTCTCGGAATTCCGCTGCATTAGAATTCCGACCGGGCGCTGGTCGCGCACCGCCTGCTGGGCGGCGGCGATCGAGCCTTGGCGACCGATGGTGATCGGCAGCATGATGCCGGGAAACAGGACGGTGCTGCGCACCGGAACGATGATCAGCGCGTCCGGCGGCAAGGGCGGCAGCGGGCCTGAGCCGCCGATTCCGCTCGTGTCGGAGACGCCTGGCGACTTGGTCTCAACCACGGAAGGCCTCCAATTTTTGCAACCTGATCAGCAGGCAGCCGTCGGCGGCGGAACGTCGGACCGCGCTGTATCGGCCGCCCGGAAGGCGCACGCGGCGCTCGAACCGGCCCTGCGGAAGCTCCAGGCGATGGATGGTGGCCGTGCGCAGCTCGCTCGGATAGACACGGGTTCCGGCGAACACCAGATCGCTGCCGTCGATGGCGGCCTCGACCCGGTCCGGATCGACCCCCGGCAAAGCCACCAAGACCAGCACCTCGTGGTCGGTCTCCAGGACATCGACCGGCGGCTCCCAGGCCGGCGGCGCGCTCGGCCCCGTCGGCCGGAACAGCCCACGATGCAAGCCCTCGGCGCGCGCCAACATCGCGCAGGCCTCCGACCACATCCAATCGCGTTGGAAATCCGAACCCATTCTGCGCTCCAGCTTTCTCTCGATCGGCGGACTTCGCGTCTCCGCCGGCATCGCCAAACAGCAACCTCGCCGCCCGCGGGGTCTGCATAAGGACCGCGATTTCGAGTGCATTCCGCGCTGAATCGGCGGGCTTGCTCACGCGCTGGGCGCGAGCCAGCCCCGGCGGCTTAAATAGTAACTCCCGGGCCGGCGGCAACCCCGGATCGGGAGGCGCCGTCGAACTCGGCGGGGCGCCCGACGACAGCAGGCCGAATTTTGAGCCAGGATTGATCGAGATCAATCGGAGCTCACCGCGGATGGATGATCCTGCGTTAAAGCTCGATGGGGCACCCTTGATCAGGATCAATAACCACGGCGTCGATCCGGCCTCGGATGCCCGGGCGCCATCGTGTTTTTGGCGTCTACAATTGCCTACGCTCCCGATCGCAAGCTGAAATCCATGAGGAGCCCGATGAGGAACGATCGAGCCGGCACCGCGTTACCGTAGGTTCAGCTGGGCTCCGCGTCAACAATCACATACCGGAACACTTAAATTCCATCCACAAATTCAACCGCGAGAATCCTGGGCGGCGAATCGAGTCCCGCGGTCAACGAGGAGCTACGTTCATGGGCGAGATTCAAATGCCGCACGACGCCTTGGTGCTGATCGGCGATGGCCGCAAGGCGCTCTTCCTGCGCAATCACGGCGATGAAAAGTTTCCGGATCTCAGGGTCGAGCGGGTCTTCGCCGACGTCAATCCGGTGACGCACGAACAAGGCACCGACCGACCGGGGCGCGTCTATGCGAGTGCCGGCGGCGGCCGCCGCAGCGGCGTCGAGGGCACCGACTGGCACGACCTCGAGGAGCACAGGTTCGCCCGCGACGTTGCCACGGCGCTCGAAAAGCTGGTGCGCGACAGCAAGATCAAGGCGCTGGTGATCGCGAGCCCGCCGCGGACCCTGGCCGAGCTGCGCCACGCGCTCCACGCCGACGTGAAAAAATGCATCATCGCCGAGCTCCCCAAGGATCTGACCCACCATCCGGTGCACGAGATCGAGAAGCATCTCGCCGCATGACCGGTCCTCTCCGTCTCGACGGCGGATTTGATCCAAATCACAGCAGGATTCGGCATTGAACCGAGAATATCCTGCATCGCATTCGGACATAGCTGAGGTACGCCATGGAAACCCCGATGCAAATCGAATTTCAGGGAATGGAACCGGTCGAGCCGGTGCGCAGCGCCATTGCCAAGCACGTCGCCGAGCTCGAGACCCGCTTCGGCCGGATGACGGCCTGCCGCGTGGTGCTCAAAGCGCCCGGCGGGCATCATCGCACCGGCGGCCACTATGAAATCAACATTCACCTGGCGCTGCCCAACGGACGGGAAGTTACCATCGACCGGACCGCCACCGCCGACGAGCGGCGGGCCGACGTCTCGTTTGCCGTCAATGACGCATTCAAGCGAGCGCGCCGGCGTCTGCAGGATCAGGTGCGGCGCCTGCAGGGCCAAATAAAGACCCACGAGGAGAGGCCAATCGGTACCGTGACCAAGCTCGATCCCGAGCGCGGATTTGGCTTTCTCCAAACCGAGGACGGCCGTGAAGTCTATTTTCACGAGAACAGCGTTCTCGAAGGAAGATTCCGCCAGCTCGCCCCCGGCGCCCGGGTACTGTTTGCCGAGGAGGTGGGAGAGAAGGGCCCGCAGGCCAGCACGGTGGATATCCTGGGTAAGCACGCCCTGCGTTGACGGCGCGGTCGGAGCTGCATCCGGCCGCATTTGCCAAAGCCGGTGACGGCTGGCTCTTCAAGCCAAAGATATCACCGACGCAAGCGAACTCGCAACGCTGCTCGACGAGCAGGCCTACAACGCCACCATCGGTTGACCGTCTATCCGGAAAAGTCGCGTAGCGCATCGAGCGCTTCGTCGATGTCGGCCGGCACGTGGTCGGCGCTGATCTGAAAGCGGATCTCCTCCTCGCCCTTGGGCACGACCGGGAAGTTGAGGCCGGTCGCCAGAATGCCGCGGCGGCGCAGATGGGCGACCAGCGCCGAGGTTCGGGCGGGATCGCGCAGCATCAGCGGCACCACCGGGTGCTCGCCGGGAAGCGTTTCAAATCCCAGTTTCACCAATCCGACCTTGAAGCGCTCCGTCATGGCGCGCAGACGGGTCAACAGCCCGATCCCGATCGGACCATCGACCAGCTCGACCGCCTTGAGGGCGGCGGCGGCCTCGGCGGGCGTGATGGGATTGGAATAGACGTATAACGGAGAGGTCTCGCGCAGATATCGAACGATCGTGTCGGCACCGGCCATATAGCCGCCGTTCACCCCGAAGGCCTTGCCCAGCGTCGCCACCAGAATGTCGATCGCACCGGACTTCGTATATTCCTCGGTGCCGCGCCCGGTTTGGCCGAAGGCACCAACGCCGTGAGAATCATCGACCACCACCACGGCATTTTCCGGGAAGCCGCCATCGTATTGGCGCGCCAGCGCCATGATGCGGTCGAGCGGCGCATGATCGCCGCGCATGCTGAAAATCCCGTCGGTCACGATGATGGCACGCGTGCACGTCTTGGCCGAGGCCGCCAGGCCGCGTTCCAGCTCGCCCATGTCGAGATGCCGGTAGATGTGCTTTTCGGCCGGACGGGCCAACGCGATTGCATTGATGATGCAGTTGTGGTTGAGCTCGTCGCTGATCACGGCGGTCTTGTCCGTGATCAGCGGCGGCAGCACGCCCATCACGGTGGCATAGGCGGAGCTGAACAGCATGGCGGCCTCGCGGCCATGAAATCGCGCCAGCCGCCGTTCGAGAAGCACATGCGGCGACCAGCTTCCGCTGATGAAGCGAACCGCACCCGGACCGGTGCCGAAATTGCGCACAGCCTCCTCCTCGGCGGCGATGACCTCCGAGCGCATCGATAGGCCGAGATAGCTGTTGGAGTTCATCCGCAGGAAGGTCTGCTCGCCCTCTCCTTCGAGCAGGTAACGCCGGCCTTTGCCGGGGGCCGGTGGAGCGGTTCCGCGGATGATCGCTCCCTTGCCTTTGAGCCGCCCGGCTTGCTTCATCTCGTCGAGTTTCGAGGCGAGCAGCTGGTTCAATCCCTTGGTCGGCATGACGACCTCGCAACGGTATGGGGTGGCAGGCACGGCGTCCGAGGCGTATCCTCCTGTCTGCCGAGCGGCGTCAGCGCCCTTGTGCCCAGCGCGGCAATCGGCGGGATTCACCGAATCGTCATTCGCGCGGAAACGAATCAACAGGTGATCGACGTCGATACCGCGCGAAGTACGCCGGATCCGTGGCTGCGCGGCTGGCCCCGGCCGCCGGGACAAGGCCGGCAGAAGCACTCCCAATAGGGCCGTTCTGACCGGCACACGATGCCGAACATCCGCGTCAGCAAACGCTTAGCCGGAGCACAGCGCCTAAAAGCCGCGAGCGCTCGGGCGACAAAAAATAATTCAGGGCTTTACTTCGACGCGGGCGGCGCGGCCGGGGGCGAGTGGACGGTGGTGGTCGATACCGGTGCAGAAGGCGGCGTTGGGGGCGGCGGCGGCAAGCCTCCGGTCAGCTTCTCGACCCGGTCTTTCGGACCGCCCGGTGCGTTGTGCTGATCGGCGGTTTGCGCCAGCGAGAAACTGGTGCCTAGTCCCAACAGGACCACTGCGACGATGGCTCGTCGGCCTTTGCTCTTCATTGGTAGTTTCCCTCTTCTCATCGAATGCATGGCGGTCTTACTGGCGAAGCCTAGCAGAAAGGTCGGCCAGAATTTATTTTTCTTTTCGCGCGATCTCGGCACGGCGACCTGCCCGGGGGAATACGCGGCACCGGCGCGTCTCAATTCAGCGCCTAATGGGCCTGCGCTGGAATGAGCCGCGCTTCGATTGGAACACTTGCAACGCGCTCAAGCCGGCGTTCGGCTTCCTTCCGGACCGGTGACCGTTTCGCCCAGCCGCGCCAGCATATCGGCCGTCATGCTCGCAAGATCGAACCGCGGCGCGAAGCCCCAGTCCGCCCGGGCGGCGCTGTCGTCGAGCGAGCGCGGCCAGGAATCGGCGATCGATTGGCGGACCGGGTCCACCTGATAATCGATGACGAAGCCGGGAATGTGCTTGCGAATTTCCGCGGCCAGATCCTCGGGCGAGACGCTCATGGCGGTCACGTTATAGGCATTGCGATAATTGAGCGCCGCGCCGCCGGCCTCCATCAGCTCGATCATGGCGCGGGTCGCGTCCGGCATGTACATCATGTCGAGCCGGGTCGCCGGGCCGAGGAAGCATCGGTAGTGCTGGTAGCGGAGCGCCTGGTAGAACATCTCGACCGCGTAATCGGTGGTGCCGCCGCCCGGCAGAGCGACGTAGGAAATGAGGCCCGGCAGGCGCAAGCCGCGCACGTCGAGGCCGAAGCGGGCCGCATAGTAGTCGCATAGCAGCTCGCCCGACGCCTTGGTGACCCCATACATCGTGATCGGGCGCTGAACCGTCACCTGCGGGGTGTGATCGCGCGGCGTCGATGGACCGAAGGCTCCGATCGAGCTCGGGAAGAAGACGCGGCAGCGATACTGGCGTGCCGCCTCGAGCACGTTGTAGAGGCCGCCCATGTTGATGCTCCAGGCCAAGTGCGGCCTCTCCTCCGCCACCGCCGAGAGCAAAGCCGCCAAGTGATAGATCGTGTCGATGTCGTGGCGGCGCACGGCTTCGAGGATTTGCTGCGGTTGCGTGCAGTCCACGTGCTCGAAGTTGGGCTCGGTCGCGGCATGCGATTGCAACGGAGCCATCCGGATGTCCGAGACGATGACATGCTCGGCGCCGTAGCGCTGCTGCAAGGCAGGGATCAGCTCGGAACCGATCTGACCAAACGCGCCGGTGACCAGGATGTTTCGCATTTTTCGCCCGCCCAAGGCCCCCGTCGATCAAATTTCCAAGAGCTTGTCCGGCAGCTCGTCGCGCTGCAACGCTCCCGGCGGAAAATGCGCGGCCAGCACCGCCCCGCAGCGCTCGATCGCAGCCACGAACCCGTCGGCGGGCCGACCGGCCCTGATGGCGGTGGTGAGCTCACCGATCGCATCGGTCCAGACCTGCGGCGCGACCTTTTCGTTGATGCCGGCGTCGGCGATGATTTCCGCGTAGCGCTCAGCCGTCGAGGCAAAGATGAGGACGCCGGTGCGCTGCGTGGTCTTGTCCAGCCCTTGCGCAAAGAACTGTCGCATGGCCTCGGAATGAGCCCGGTCGTGCCTGGCCCGGCGCGGCACGACGTGAAACCGTATCCTCGGATGCGAGAGAGCGAGCGCCGTCACGACGAACGCGACCAATTGCCAGAGATAGATGACGGCCGCAGCCCAGCCGGTCAGGGCGACGAGCGGCAGCGGAACCAGCAGCGCGAGCGCGGCTGCCCAGGCTATGGGCACGAGCCGGTAGTCGCTCGAATGCTTCGCGATGACGCAGAAGATCTCCCCGGCCGTGCGCGCCTCGGCGGCGCGGATCGCATCGGCAATTCGGGTCTTGTCGGATAGCGAGATCATCGGCCCTCACCAGCTTCCCGAGGCGCCGCCGCCCCCGAAGGAGCCACCACCGCCGCTGAAGGAATCGCCGCCTCCCGATGAGCTGCCGCTCGACGAGCCGCGTCCGCCGGACAAGAGCATCAGGATCAGAAACTGTACGATCCCTCGGCAGATGGCGTTGCCCCTCACGGCGCAATAGATCAAGAGCCCGACTCCGAAGAGGACGGTCACGATGGCCGGCCAGACCGCGCCGTTGGGAGCCGGATGCACGTTGTCGGTGGAGATCTGCTGGGTGGCCCGGTCTTGCCACTCCTGCGCATCGCCGCTGAGCACTTGGATGATGTCCTCGACGCCGCGTTTGATGCCGCCGGCAAAATCCGCGACCTTGAATCGCGGCAGGATCGAGTTCTCGATGATCAGCTTGGAGATGGCGTCGGTCAGCATGCCCTCGAGGCCATAACCCACCTCGATGCGTACCTTCCGCTCGGTCGGCGCCACGATCAGCAGCACGCCGTTGTTCTTGTCCTTCTGGCCGATCTGCCAACGTCGTCCGAGCTGATAGCCGTAATCTTCGATCGACGTGCCCTGCAACGATTTCAAGGTCACGACCACGAGCTGATCGGTGGTCTTCTGCTCGAGCTCGGCCAGCGATTGGGTCAGCGCCGCGCGCGCCGGAGCATCCAGGAGACCGGCCTCATCGACGACCCGCCCGCTGAGCGCCGGAAAGGTCAGGCTCTGCGCCGCACAGGTGCAGATCAGGCAGAGCCAGGCAATGCTCGCCAGGACCGCGCGCCGCGACATGCCCCGATCGCTCAGAACTTGACTTGCGGCGGCCGCTTGAGGTCCTCGGCGACCGTGAACTCCTGCATCGGCTTGTCGCCCTTGTAGAGCGTAGAGGCCCAGACAACGCCCGGGAAGGTCTTCAATTCGGTATTGTAGACCCGCACGGCCTCGATGTAGTCGCGGCGGGCGACCGCGATGCGGTTTTCAGTGCCTTCGAGCTGCGATTGCAGGGCCAGAAAGTTCTGGTTCGATTTGAGGTCCGGATAGCTTTCGGAAACGGCGAGCAGGCGACCCAGCGCGCCGGACAGCTGAGCCTGCGCGTCCTGGAATTTCTTGAATGCCTCGGGATCGGTGATCGTGTCGGCGTTCACCTGGACCGAGGTGGCCTTCGCGCGGGCGTTTGTCACCGCCTCGAGCACACTGCTCTCCTGCTTGGCATAGCCCTTCACGGTCTCGACCAGATTGGGAATGAGGTCGGCTCGCCGCTGATACTGGTTCTGCACTTCCGACCATTTGGCCTTGGCCTGCTCCTCATAGGTCGGGATGCTATTGACGCCGCATCCGGAGAGCAGGAGGCCCAAAAGCGGAACCAGGATGACAATGCGTGCGATCCCGAAACGGGCCGCGGACCAACAAAACATGGCATTCTCCATCACGACGATTTGTCACTCCGGACCGAAACGGCGAACCCGGCCTTCGCTCCGGGGGCGGCAAGGCCATCTTACTCCGAACACCGGGCGAAGGGCGTCTTCCACTATCAAAGGCAGATGACTGACGCGCGCGCGTTTGTCAAATGAAGGGAATTTGGCTTCGGTGATGATCGGGCCGGCCGCCCGGCGGAATGAGCGTGCTCTCGTTTCCGGCGAGCGTGCGCCGCCGGTCGCCCACGTGACCGCGACTGCAAAATCGTATAATCAAAGAGCACGGTGGAGATTCGGAGATACGAGCGTGGCAGGTCGATTTGCGCTTATCATCGCGCTTGCGCTGGCGACGCTGCCAGCGCGCGCCGCCGGTCTCGATGAAAACGACGCCTCCCGGCTGGCCGCCATCAACGAAGCCATCCAATCATTTGAAGACGACGTGAGCTCGGCGCTGCACGAGGTGCCGAGCGATGAGGCCGAGCAAATCGAATCCTATGCCTATGTGGAGCTCAACCTGGAGGCCACGCATGAGCGGCTGAACACGGTCTTCATGCTGGCGGCTGTTTCCGTCTACGTGGAATCCGCGTCCGATCAGCTTCTCATCCTGAACCTCATGCATGGGCAGTTGTTGCCGCAGAGCAAGAACTACCTGAATGAAAAGCGGAACGCGATTGCCAGCATGGCGACTGCCCATCCGGAAAATCAGGTGTTGGCAACCTATGCGGCGCGAGCCGCCGCCCTGCTCGGAGACCGGGCAATTCCTTTGCTTGATGAGTTCTATCGCCGGACGGGCGATATCGCGCCCTAAAGCATTTTCAGGAAATGCCCGCCCTCGCCAACGGGTCCGGCCGAAGGCCCCCCCGATATAAATCCAGCGGGGTTGGAATCCGGCTTTCCGTCCGGAAATGCAACCATGCAAGAATGCTAGCGCGTTTTGGTTGAGCGCACCGCCGGAACATCGCATGAACGGCAGTCTTGCGGCTTTTTCGCGCGCTCGCCGTGGCGATTCCACAGCGTACGGAACCGCCGGAGGTTCCGATATTGCATGCCTGTCATGCATCGGCGCTCCTCGACGAGCAAACAAATTTCGTCGGCGGCGCACCTGACAAATTGTCAGCATTTGTTGATCGGGCGAAATTTCTTCTGCTCCGAGCTTGGTTAATTTCGGAGCCCTTTTGTCGCCACATTGATCAATCAAATGCCACGCTTCCCCACAACAAACGAGTAACCACGACGGCCTTACGGCCGCACAAAGCGTTGGAGAGCGTGATGTCAGTTAGGACGATATTTTTTCTTGCCGGGGCGGTTTTGATGACGACAGCGAGTGGTGCGAGTGCATCGACAGGTCGCCATCATCTTCATCACAGCCTGCACGTTGCTCATCAATACAATTCATCTCGAAACGTTGCCGATGGACGCCCGTCCGCATGGTGCGGATGGGAGATGCGTCGACTGGTCGGAGGCAATCCCGGACCCGAGTACAATCTCGCGCGCAATTGGGCGCATTGGGGCCGACCGGCGAGCGGACCGGCGCCCGGCGTCATCGGGGTGATGCCGCATCATGTCTTCAAGGTGGTCCAAGTCCTGGGCCGCGGAACCGTCCTGGCGATCAGCGGCAACGACGGCCATGCGGTGCGCGTACGCCCCCGCTCCACGGCGGGCGTCATCGCGTGGCGCGAGGGGTGAGGCTCTGATCGCCAGTCTTCGCTGAAGCGAAACAGGCCGGGGCCGCGGGACGACAGGCCGCGCTAGCGGCTGGTTGCCCGCGTCGGCTCGGACCCCCCGCTTTCGTTCCCGGCGCGCTCTCATGCGGGTGCCGGGAACGAGTCTCTTTTGCCGGCTCTTGAACCCCCGATAGAGGGCGGTTGATGTCGCTTGTGGCACCTTGTATCTACGACTTGGATCTACGACGGGCCGCGCACAAAGAGCTCCCGTGCGCCGGCTTCGATCAGGATTGGGGAAGGCGATGAAACCTCTCATCGTTGCGGCGACGCTCCTGGCCCTCACGGTCGCGCCGGCGTTCTCACAGCGGCCGCTGCCGGGTGAAGGCGAAGATCACAGCCAAGCGCTCGGGAACGGCATCTACAGCATCAATTGGGGTACCATGGGGCTCAACGTAGGCATGTCGAGCGGGGACGACGGCATTCTGCTGGTCGATGCCCAGGACGAGCCGGCGGTGCCCAGGCTGCAGGCTGAGATCGCCAAACGGTCCGGCAAGACGGTCCGCATCGTCGTCAACTCGCATTGGCATTTCGACCATGTGGGCGGCAACGAGCTCTACCGCCGGCAGGGCGCCACCATCATCGCGCAGGAGAATACGCGCAAGCGGCTTATGACCGAGCAGGTGAACCCGCTCGGCGGCAAGCAGCGGGCGTTCCCGGCCTCGTTCTGGCCGACGCTGACGTTTGCGGATTCGCTCGCGCTCCACTTCAATGGCGACGACATCGATGTCGTCCATGTGCCGAGCGGCCACACCGACGGCGACGTCATCGTGCGCTTCCGCCAGGCGGACGTGCTGTTCGCCGCCGATCTGTTCAACAATGGCGACTACACGCGCGTCGATCTGCGCGGCGGCAGCCTGGACGGCATGATCGCGGCCTACCAGAAGCTCCTGCCGGCGCTGGACGATCAGGTGAAGGTGGTGCCCGGCCGCGGGCGGGTGGGTACCAAGAAGGATATGGAGGACTATCTCGCCGTGATGCTGGCGCTGCGCGATCGCGTCGGCAAGCTGATCCGGGACGGCAAGACCCTGGAGGAGGCGGTGGCCCAGAAGCCCACCGCCGACCTCGACCTCAAATGGGGCAACGGACCCATCCGCCCCGACCAGATCGTGGAAGAGGTCTATGCCGACCTGAAGCGGAAGGTTCGGTAGATCCCAATCGGAGGGCTCTAGGAGCGGCGCAGCATTTCCTTGCTCGGGACCAGCGCATCCTTCCATTCGCGCGGCAGCACGTTCTCGGCCGATCCTTTGCGAATGTAGTAATTCCAGAGCTTCTTGATGTGCCATTCGCGCATCTCCATGCGCTCGATCTGGGCGATCTCGTCGTCCGTCAACGCCAGCGGCTTGGCGCCCGCCTGCAGCACCTCCAATTGCGCCCGGGCATTCTCCTTGAAATGCACCGCATCGATGAACAGGGCCCGCACCGATTCGGCCACCAGCACCAGGCCGTGCGCGCGCATCAGCGCCGCATGATGGGGACCGAGCGTCTTCGCCAACGCCCGGCCCTGCTCGGTCAGCTTGATGTGACTGGGATCCGGATGGGTCGGAATGCCGCTCTTCCAGCGCGAAGCCCGCGCCCGCATCGGCATCAGCTTCACGCCCTCCATCATGGTGAACGCGATGGCGAGCTCCATGTGGCAATGGAGCACGGACTGCACGTCGGGACGCGCCTTGAGGATCTCGAGATGGATCGGCAGCTCGCTCGGCGGCTGGCCGTCGCCCTCGATCACCTTGCCGTCGTAGTCCACCACCAGCATGGACTCCGGACCGACCTCGGCGCGCGAGCTCGAGCCGATCTGGATCACGAAGGCATCGCGTCCGGGAATACGGGTGGAGATGTGGCCGCTGTAGTCCAGTATCCCTTC
>DASZKX010000061.1:0-14952 GCA_035552735.1 Xanthobacteraceae bacterium | reverse complement strand
TTCTCTGCCGAGGGCGCGGCGGCGGGAGGCGCGAGCGGTGCGCGGCCCGTCCTGATGTTCGTGCACGGCGGCGCCTATATCCGCGGCGAGAAGCACCGGTCCGGCAGCCCGTTCTACGACAACGTCATGCTCTGGGCGGCGCGCCACGGCATGGTGGGCGTCAACCTTGAGTATCGCCTGGCGCCCAAAGACCCGTGGCCCGCGGCGGCTGAGGATCTGGCAGCCGCGGTCCGCTTCGCCGGCGACAACATAAAGTCTTATGGGGGCGACCCAGGAAGGATTTTCCTGATGGGCCATTCCGCCGGCGCCACCCATGTGGCCACCTATGTGGCGCACAAGGAATTCCACGGCCCCAACGGCAGCGGGCTCGCTGGCGCGATCTTCTCCTCGGGGGCTTATGATCTCGGCAAGGATGACCCCACCCCGGAGCGAACCGCTTATTTCGGCGACGCATCGCACTACGCCGAGCGCTCCGCATTGCCGGGTCTCCTCGACACCAACGTTCCGTTCATGATCTCGTCCGCCGAGCTCGATCCGCCCGCCATGGAGCAGCAGTTCAATCTGCTCAAGGAGGCCATGTGCAAGAGCGAGCGCGGCTGCATCCGTGCGATCGTCCTGCCGCACCACAGCCACATGTCGGAATCCTATGCGATCAACACCGCCGACACGCAGCTCAGCGACCAGATTCTGGAATTCATGGCGAAGGGGCGGTAGGGCCGCGAACGAGGGTGTAGAATAGCTGCTGGCTGGGATCCCATTTCTCGCGTTGGGACGTGCTTACATCGGCGTCGTCCCGGCCATGGCCGTCAATGCGCGTCTTTGACGCGCTATGGCGGCCGCAGAGCCGGGACCCATACGCCGCAGCCAATCGAGAGAGCACGGCGTATGGGTCCCCTGCGTTCGCAGGGACGACGTCGGAGAGTCATCGAGAACAGAAGGTAACGCCCCTATGGAATGCTGGCCGCCTGCGCGGCCGCCACATAGGCGGCGACGTCCTCGTCGAGCAGCAACCGCTGCGCCTTGAGCGCCTGGGCGGCGCGGGTCACCTGGTTCACGTAGGTGACGTGGTCCGGGTAGCGTTCCTCGATCGAGGGCCGCGGATCGCCTGCGGCGAGCCGCGCCGCCTTGGTCTTGGCGAAGCCGATCCTCTGGCCGGCGGCGTCGCAGCCGTCGAGCCCGTCCGCCCGCAAGGCCCAGCCCGTATAGGTCGCGACCGGCACCGTGACCTCGGGCATGCGGATGCCGGCGATGTCGTTGCCGTCCGCATCGGTCTTGGGAACGAAGACCGGGTAGGGGGAGCCGACCAGCTTGGGCGGCAGCACCGACAGGATGCCCTTGTCGAAGTCCGGGCCGAAGTCGAGCAGGTCGCCGGTGTGGTGCACGCCGTTGTAGACGACGCCCGGAATCTGCGGAAATCCCATGCCGGATTGCGGCAGCGGCGGCGCCAGCGTGCCGTCGGCGACGCGCGGCAGGCGGTTGGCAGGCGGTGCCTCGCCCTCGGTCACCCAGGCGTCGAGATCGACCAGGAGCGCGCGCAGGGCTTGATTGGGTTTCAGCGGATTTCGCGGCTGCGCGCAAATTCCGGGGCCGTTGCCGCCCCCGTGCGGCAAGCTCGCCATGAGGTAGTAGCGGACATTGTCGAGGCCGGTCAGATCGTGGCCTTGGGCGTCGGTCTGCATCATCGAGCCTGCCTTCGCCCAGTATTCGTTGGATGAGTTGGCCTCGAAAATCCGCGGGCAGGTCTTGCTCTTCTCGCAGCGGCGCAGCCGGGAATCGGTCTTGCCGGTGACCGTATCGGTCAGCTTTTGGTCCGCGAACGGGAACTGATATTCGGGCGTCCAGCGCGCGATGTGCTGGCGGTGGGTGCGCACCGGCTGGCCGAAGCGGTAATTCATGAACATCCCGCTGCCGCCGGCCTTCCAATTCAAGATGCCGTCGAAAGTCTTGACGCCCGCCGGACCCTCGGCCTCGTTGAAGCCGAGCTGCACGAAATCATGCATGGTGCGGCAGGGCTGCGAGGAGCAGAACGTGTAGATGAACTGAACGGCGCCGGCGAGCGGATTGGGTACGCCCTGCTCGTCCGCCTTGGCGCTGCGCAGGAAGGTCGCGAGATCGCGGATCGCCGCGAAGCCCAGGCCCACGACGGTCGGGTCGCGCGCAATGTAGGTGAACTCGTAAAGCGCAGTCGGCCCGAACGAGCCCGGTCCGCCGAAATTGCCAGACGTCAGCTTGACCGCATTGAGCTTGGCATCCACATAGTCCCAATCCGATGCGGGCACCGGGATCGGCGCGTCGGCGTAGTTCTTGCGCACCGTCAGGCTCGCCTTCGACTTGTCGGGGCTCGCGGCCGGGTAGTTGAGCGGCTGCTTGGCCGGCGTTTGCCCTTTGTCGATAACGAACTCTTCCGTCGCCGGACCTGTGATGGTCGAGCCGTCCGGGTTCTTCGCGACCGGAACCGCGACTGAGAACAACTTGCCGGCCGGCGGCGGGACGTCCCAGCCGCTCTCCAACAGCACGTAACCCTGGCGCATCAGGAAGCCGTTGCCGGCATCGCCGGAGGTGTTGACGTCATTGCCGGTCGGGCTGTCGTTGAGCATCTCGAGCGCATTGGTGCGGCCGCGGTTGGTGATCTCGTAGAGCAGCCGGAGGTTTCCCTTGGTACGGTCGATCGGCCGCAAGATCTGGAAGTCGGTCGAATAGGTAACGGTGCCGTTGGGGTTCCGGGGCGCGAGCCCGATATCGACAATGACGGCGTTGCGCCGGTCGTTGGGATCGACCTCGCCGATGACTTGCCCGCTGATCCGCTCATAGGCGCCGACCGATCCGAAGGCGCGGCCGCCGAAGGCCGGCGATTCCACGGTCTTGATCACGATCTGGGTCACCCGCGCGTTCGCGGCCGAGGCGCAGCTCAGCAGCGCGATGCCGATGAGAGCGAGGCAGGCGGGACCGCGCGCGCGATCATGCTGAATCGATGCCCTTGGGTACAGGCGCATGCGTTTCTCCCCGATGTCTTTGCAGCGACTTCGCAGCGACGATTTTCTCACCTCAGGATACGCCAAGCGGATGCCCCTGCGAAGGGGTTGCGGGCGGGTTCGGCTTGCCACGACCGCGCTTGTTCCGGTCGAACGCGGTGCTAGGCTCAAGGGATCAGAGCCACCAAGGCCGGTCCCCTTATCTACAGGAGCACCCCGATGGCGGATGAGCTGAGCATCAAGGTGAACGGGCAGACTTGGCCGGTCGCCTCCGACCCCGATACGCCCTTGCTTTATGTGCTCTCGAACGAGCTTCGGCTGCACGGACCGAAGTTCGGCTGCGGGCTGGCGCAATGCGGCGCCTGCTCGGTGCTGGCCGACGGGGCCGAGATCCGGTCCTGCGTGACGCCGGTGGCGAACGTGGTGGGCAAATCCATCACCACGCTCGAAGGCTTGGCGGCCTGGCATGCGCAACAGACAAAGGTGACGCCGCCCGCGCTGCACCCGTTGCAGCAGGCCTTCATCGACACGCAGGCGCCCCATTGCGGCTACTGCATCAACGGAATGATCGTGAAGGCGTCCGAGCTCTTGTCGCAGAATCCGCGGCCCACCGACGCGCAGATCAGGCAGCACATGAACGGCCACCTCTGCCGCTGCGGAACCTATCCGCGGGTCATGCAGGCGATCCGGCTCGCTTCCCGCGTCATGGCCGGAGAGACGCCATGAGCCGCATCATGACCGACACCCTTACGGCTACCGGATTTTCGCGCCGCGATCTCCTCAAGGGCGGCGCCCTCATCGTCGGCTTCAGCCTTGCCGGGCTGCCGGCCGCGCGCGCGGAGACGGGCGGTCCGCCCGATCCCAAGCTGATCGATTCCTGGATCGCGGTGCATCCCGACAACACCGCCACGATCATTTTTGGCAAGTGCGAGCTCGGGCAGGGCAACACCACCGGCATGCTGCAGATCGCCGGCGAGGAGCTCGACCTCGATATCGGCCAGCTCTCGGCGGTGCGGCTCGACACCCACGTGACGCCTGACCAGGGCGCCACCACCTCGAGCTCCTCGATCGAGCGCGGCGGACCGCAGCTGCGGGCGGCGGCGGCGGAAGCCCGACAGGCCTTGCTGCGGCTCGCCGCCGCGCGATTGAATGCGCCGGTTGCCGCCCTCACTGTGACGAGCGGCGTCGTCTCGGTCAGCGGCGACGTGGGCCGTTCCGTCAAATACGGCGACCTCCTGGGCGACAGGCCGCTCAACGTGAAGCTCACCGGCACGGCGCCGCGCAAGCCGGTCAACCAATACAAGCTCGTGGGCACCAGGGTGGCGCGGCTCGATCTGCCCGACAAGGTCAGCGCCAAATACACCAACATGCAGCATGTGCGGGTGTCCGACATGCTGCATGGCCGCGTCGTGCGGCCGCGCGGGCAGGGCGCCTATGGCACCGGTGCCAAGCCGCTCAGCATCGACGAGAGCTCGATCAAGCACATTCCGACCGCCCGCGTGGTGCGCAAGGGCGATTTCGTCGGCGTGGTTGCCGAGCGCGAATGGGATGCCGTCAAGGCCGCCCGCGACCTCAAGATCGCCTGGCAGACCAATTCCTCGCTACCCCGCAATGCCAAGCTGCACGATGCCATGCGGGCCGCGAAGGCGACCGATACGCTGGTGGTCGACGACGGCGATCTGGCGATGGGCTTCGCGCAGGCCGCCCATGTGACGTCGGCCAGCTACCAGCTGCCGTATCAGGCGCATCTGCCGTTCGGCCCCAATTGCGCGCTCGCCGACGTCGGGCCGGACGGCGCGCTCGTGATGTCCTCCACCCAGGACATCTACAATTCGCGGCGCATGCTCGCCGATGTGCTCGGCCTGCCGCCCGAGAAGATACGGGTGCAGTACTACGAGGGCTCCGGCACCTTCGGCCACAGCTGCTACGAGGATGCGGCGCAAGCCGCCGCCATCATGTCGCAGGTGGCGGGCAAGCCGGTGCGCGTGCAATTCATGCGCTGGGACGAGCACGGCTGGGACAATTTCGGGCCGGCGCATATCGCGGAGGTGCGCGCCGCCGTCGATGCCGACGGCAAGATCGTGGCCTACGAGTACCAGGGCTGGCAGCACGGCTGGCACGTGATCGAGACCTCGCAGGAATTGGCGCTGGGCACGCCGCCGCAGGAGCGCACCAGCGGCTCCAACTCGATCATCGTCAACCGGATGAGCACCGGCGCCATGTATGCGATTCCCAACCGGCGCGTCGTCAGTCACGCGGTGCCGATGGTCGGATTGCTCAAGGGCTCGCCGCTGCGCTCGCCCATGGACATGCACTATTCGTTCGCCTCCGAGCAGGTGATCGACGAGCTCGCCCACGCGGCCGGGATCGATCCGCTCGAGTTCCGACGCCGCAACATCGCGGGCGAGCGCTGGCTCGGCGTGCTCGATGCCGCCGCCGCCGCGGCCGGATGGACGCCGCGGGTCGCGGCCGCTTCGCTCTCGGACGCCGAGGTGGTCACCGGCCGCGGGATCGGGATCGGCACCCACCACGTCTCCTTCGGGGCGGCGGTGGCGGAGATCGAGGTCAACAAGGTGACCGGTACGATCGTGGCCAAAAGCCTCTACGGCGCGCTCGATGCCGGGCTCACCGTCAATCCGGCGCTGGTCGAGAACCAGATCGTCGGCATGATGGTGCAGGCCACCAGCCGCATCCTGAAGGAGGAGGTGACGTTCTCCGACAGCAACGTCACCAGCCTTGACTGGGTGAGCTACCCGATCCTGCGCTTCGCCGAGCATCCCGACGTGACCCCGGTGGTGGTCCAGCGCCTCCACGAGCCCTCGACCGGCGCCGGCGAGGAGGTGATGGGATCGACCGGGGCCGCCATCGCCAACGCCTTCTTCGACGCCACCGGTGTGCGGCTGCGGCAATATCCGATGACGCCGCAGCGCGTACGCGCCGCGTTGGCGGCGGGGAAGACGTGAATGCGTCATCTGCGCTTTTCGGTTGGTGAGACTGTGGGGGAATTGCCGATGGATAGAAGGTCCCGGCGCGCAACTTATCTGTCGTCCCGGCCGAAGAGCCGGGACCCATACGCCGCAGCCGATCGATGAGACACGGAGTATGGGTCCCTGCCTTCGCAGGGACGACTCGTGGAGGGTTCGTTCGAGTCATAAAATCAAACAGCCGTAACGTCACACGATTTCCGATTTTCCGCAGGGAGGAAGCCAATGACCGCAAGCCGCAATCGTCTCATGTCCAAAGCCGCACTGCTGGGCGGCATCTTCTTCGCGGCCGCCCCGGTGCTCGCCGCCGAGGTCACCTCGCAGCGGCTGATCAATGCCGACAAGGAACCGCAGAACTGGCTGATGAACCACCGCACCTATGACGGCCAGCGGTTCTCGCCGCTCGATCAGATCAACAAGGGAAGCGTCAAGAATCTCAAGCTCGCCTATGCGGTGGCGCTCGGCGGGACCTCGGCCAATGAAAATCTCGAGGCCACCCCGCTGGTCGAGGACGGCTTTATGTACATGGTCGATCTGTGGGGCATCGTCTACAAGATCGACGTGCGCTCGGGCGATGCCGGCCGCATCGTCTGGCGCATGAATCCCAAGCAGGAGAAGGTCGCCAATGCCAATCGCGGCGTGGCGCTGTGGGGAAATTACGTCATCTCGGGCGCCAGCTACCCGCCGCGCATCATCGCGTCCGACAAGGACAGCGGCAAGGTTGTTTGGGAGACCAACCTGTCGACCGAGCAGGCCGAGGTGGCGATCACCGCGGCCCCGCTCGCCGTCAAGGACAAGATCATCGTGGGCGCCTCCGGCGGCGACCGTGGCGTGCGCGATTTCATCGCCGGGCTCGATGCCGCAACCGGCAAGCGGCTCTGGCTCCAATACACCATCCCGGCGCCCGGCGAGCCCGGCAGCGAGACCTGGAAGGACAAGAACAATGCCTGGCAGACCGGCGGCGGCGCCGTCTGGGTGACCGGCACCTACGACGTCGCCAGCAACCAGACCATCTGGGGCACCGGCAATCCGGTGCCGATGATGGATGCGCGGGTGCGGCCGGGCGACAACCTCTACACCAACAGCGCCATCTCGTGGGATCCGGATTCCGGCAAGATGAACTGGTACTTCCAGTTCACGCCCGGCGACATGTGGGATTTCGACGAGGTCGGCACCCACATTCTGATCAACGGCACCGTGGACGGGCAACCGCGCAACCTCGTCACCCATTCGGCGCGCAACGGCTTCGTCTACACGATGGAGCGCAGCAACGGCCAGATCGTGGTCGCCAAGCCCTATATGGACAACATCAACTGGACCAAGGGCATCGACCAGAAGACCGGCAAGGCGCTCGATTACGATCCCGGCAAGGACATCCAGAGCTATTCGGGTCTCGCCAACCCGACCACGGACAACCCGATCAAGAAGGTCTGCCCCAACCGCACCGGCGGCAACAATTACTGGCCCTCGTCCTACAGCCCGCGCACCAAGCTGCTCTACATTCCGGTCCTGACCGCGTGCGAGACCGTGACCAACGACAAGGACATGCCCAAGAAGGAGGCCGGCTGGTACGCCCGCACCGGCGGCGCCTACAAGGCCGACGAGCGCTACGAGAGCAACCTGACCGCCGTCGATCCGGTGACCGGCGAGGTCAAGAAGAACCTGCACCTGCCGTATCCCAACTACAGCGGAACGCTGGCGACCGGCGGCGGGCTGGTGTTCGTCGGGCTGCTCGACGGTACGGTCGCGGCCTATGACGACACCACGCTCGAGGAAATGTGGAAGATCAACGTGGGCTCGGGCTTCGCGGCGCCGCCGATGACGTTCGCGGTCAACGGCAAGCAATATCTGGCGATCGCGGCCGGCCCCAGCAGCGCGGCCAAAAGCAAGCTCGTCAACACGCCCGAGCTCAAGGAGCAACGCAACGCGACCGTGCTGTACGTATTCTCGCTGTGATGGGGGGCAGGTCGAGGGGAGCCGGCGCGCCGGCTCCCTCGAGGATCACCAAGGAACTTACATGATGACTTCGGGTCACGTCGCGGGCGCTTGCGCCGAGAGATCGACAAGGCCGAAAAGTACTTGAAGATAGGTCGCAGAGGCGGGTAACGCCGCGTAGACGCTCACGTCTTGCGCGCGGAAAAAGGATTGAGCGTCCTGACGCCGAGGCGATCGAAGTCGCGGATGTTGCGGGTCACGACCGTCAAGTCGTGCACGATCGCGGTTGCGGCGATCATCGCGTCCTCGATGAGGTCGTCCGACCGACGATGCATGAGATGAGCCCAGGCGCGGAACGTGCCGGCATCCATGGGCAGGACGTTGTAGGTCTGGGCGACCTGCTCCAGCCACGACTCGATCTCGGCCGCCTTGGCGGGATCCTGCTCGCGAGACATTTCGACCCCGGCCTGGAGCTCGCCAATCGTGACGGCGGACAGATGAATGTCCGCATCCGATATCTCGCGGAACCAGGCCAAGAGCGCGCCGTGCGGGCGCGGGTGCCGCAGCTCCGAGACCACGTTGGTATCGAGGAGGTACACCGCGGCTCACGCGATGGCGTTCGGTGCTCGGCGGCGGCGCCGACCGCGCGCCGGCGGTTGCAGCTCCGCCCTCGGCTCGTCGGCGAGAAGCAACTCTTTCAGCGTCGGGCGAGCGGAGTGTTGCAGGCGGCGCCAATCGTCCATGGGCACCAGAACGGCGGCTTCGGCGCCACGTTTGGTGACGATCTGCGGACCCTCGCGCAGGCAGGTCTCCAAGAGCTCGCTGAAACGCGCCTTGGCGTCCTGGACCGGCCACAGCTTCATGTTTGCGATCTTTCATAGCTAACTAGTCATAAAACTAGTCTGAAGTACCCGCTCTGGCAAGCCGCGGTTCAGGCGTTCCGCCGCCCTCGGCCTGCCGTCTGATCAAGAACGTGTGTAAGCTCCCGCCTCCGATCCGCGGAGCAATCCATGACCATGCTATTCGAAGCTTGGCGTCCGAAAGCCTTTGGCGGTGCGGCGATGCTCGCCGCCGCCGTGTTGCCCTGCGTTTCGTTCGCGCAGGCGACCCCGCCGCTCTCCACCTGCGCGGAGCAGCCCGATGCGCCGGCCTGCGGCGCGGTGCCGGGCGACCGCGCGGAGGGCTGGGGCGGGCAGAGCCGCGCCGAGGTGATGGCCCCGCACGGCATGGTGACCACCAGCCAGCCGCTCGCCGCGCAGGCCGGATTGCAGATCATGCAGCGCGGCGGCAATGCCATCGACGCCGCGGTGGCGGCGGCGGCGGTGCTCAACGTGGTCGAGCCGATGAACACCGGCATGGGCGGCGATCTGTTCGCCATCATCTATGTGGCGAAGGAGAAGAAGCTGCATGTGCTGAACGCGAGCGGCATGGCGCCCACCGGCGCGACGCTGGCGCGCTACAATTCGCTCGGGTACCGGGCCGACCCGCGCAATTGGGGCCCGGGCTCGGGCATGCCGGGCGGCGGCATCTTGACCGTGACGGTGCCGGGCTCGGCCTGGGGCTGGGAGGAGGTGCTCACGCGCTTCGGCAAGCTGACCTTCAAGGAAGTGCTGCAGCCGGCCATCGACTATGCCGACAACGGTTTCCCGGTCTCGCAACGCATCGCGCTCGAATGGGGGCTGCCCGGCGCTTTGCCGCTGCGCGGCTGCTGCACGACGCTCGATCCGGATTCGGTCGCCACCTGGTACATCGACCGCCAGCCGCCGGTCGCCGGCCAGACCTACCGCAATCGCGATCTCGCCAAGAGCTTCCGGCTGTTGCAGGAGCAGGGCCGCGACGTCTTCTACAAGGGCGAGATCGCGCGCGCGATCGTGGCCAAGTCCACCGCGCTCGGCGGCACCATGACGCTCGATGATCTCGCCGCCTACAAGGGCCAATGGGTCGAGCCGGCCGCGACCGATTATCACGGCTATGGGATCAACGAGCTGCCGCCGCCTTCGCAGGCCTGGGCCGCCGATCTCATGCTCAACATCCTGCAAGCCTGCGTGCCCGCATGGGGTAAGGGCGAGACGCTGGCGCAGCTCGGGCCGCGCAGCCCGAAATATTGGCACTTCCTGGTGGAGGCCAAGAAGCTCGCCTATGCGGATCTCTACCGCTACAACGGCGACCCT
The DNA here is from genome assembly GCA_035552735.1 of Xanthobacteraceae bacterium. Lineage (GTDB taxonomy): Bacteria > Pseudomonadota > Alphaproteobacteria > Rhizobiales > Xanthobacteraceae > VAZQ01. The sequence continues at coordinate 4,890 of DASZKX010000061.1, read as the reverse complement.
GATTTCGTGAAAGTGCCGCTCGACCGGCTGCTTTCGAGCGCCTATGCGGCCTCGCTCTGCGGCAAGGTCGATCCCGAACACGCCGCGCCGACCGCGCCGCCGGCGAGCGCCAGTGGCAACGGCGATACCATCGTGCTCTCGACCGCCGACGACGAGGGCAACATGGTGTCGTGGGTCAACAGCAACTTTTCCGGCTTCGGCTCCGGCATCACGGTGCCCGGCTATGGCTTCATCCTGCACAATCGCGGCGCGCTGTTCTCGCTCGATCCCGACAGCCCAAACCTGATCACGCCGCACAAACGGCCGTTCAATACGCTCTCGGCCGGCTTCGTCATGAAGGACTCAGCGCCTTTGATGTCGATCCTGCTCATGGGCGGCGACATGCAGGCGCAGGGCCATGCGGAGGTGCTGGTCAACATCCTCGATCTCGGCGCCAACCTGCAGGCCGCGACCGACATGGCGCGCTTCTATCACTCGCAATTCTCCAACCGGCTCTATCTGGAATCCAGCCTCTACGCGGTGGTCGGCAAGCAGCTCGCCGGCATGGGCCACAACGCGCTCCCGACCAGCGGCGGCGCCGTCGGCGGCTTCCAGGCGATCCTGGAGGCGCCGCCGGCCGCGGGCGCCACCGGGGCGCAGGCGTTGCACGGCAACTATCGGGCGGGGTCGGACCATCGCAAAGATGGTCAGGCGGTAGGGTGGTAGCGGCCGGATTGTGGTATACGTACGAAGACAATCTACTTTCTCGAGGGATGCCGATTATGGGGTACTCAATATCTTGGATCGCCTATCCAGGATAGGGATAAGCATCACGTGCTGCCCTTGCTGGGGCTCGTCGACACAGGGGAAGCCAACGAGGCAAATGAATCACCAGTTTCCGCCGCAACCTTGCCGACGGGCTGGTACGTGATTTTTTCCAACGACTATTCGTTCACCACGCCCGAGAAGCTGACGAAGTTCTCGGCCGGCTGCACTGTCGTTGCCTGCCAGGTCGAGGAACACGTCATGGCAAGCGCCTCCTTCCTTTATAAGGACGGCCGTCAGGTCTGGAGCGTTACCCACGAATCCGATAAGGGAGGCAACGATCTCTCGGTTGACGGCGATCCGCCCGACTTGTTTCATGGTCTGCGCGACGGCTTGCTCAAACAACAAAATGACGCCGGCGGCGAAAGCGCAGATATCGATTACGTTTTTGACGTCCCGATTCAGCTGGCGACCATATTGTGCGGGTATCGGCATGATCGCTGGAAATTCGACTGGGGCGAGCCGAAATTCTCGCGACTCGACCCGGCGTAGCCTCCGGGTCGAAGATAGCATGATTTCTTGGAATCGATGGCGCGGCCGCGGCTTTGTCACTTCACCCCGCCCGCATTGGCGACGGGGCCGGTGTATTTCTCGAAGCGCTGGCGCAGCGCCATGAGCCGCTTCTCGTTGGTGACGAACTTGAGGTAGCCGTCGGCCAGGCGATAGCTGGAGAGCGGCATCAGGCCGGCGGGCGGCGGCACGTCGCTGCGCGAGGAGTAGACGCCGATGCGACTCTGCTGGACCTTCGACAGGAACCAGCTGACATAGAGCTTGGCCGCATTGGGATGCGGCGCATCCTTGAGGATCGCCTCGGAAGTGAAGAACATCGGCATGCGATCGCTGGCCGGTGCCGCCAGCGCGATCTTGCCGCCCTCGCGCTCGGCCGTGTTGGTGCTGCCGATGGTATTGTCGAAGCTGATGAGACTCTCGCCGGAGCCGAGGCTGCGGGCGACCCCGAGATGGCCTTGGATGAATTTCGGCTCAAGGGCCATGTAGCGATCCATGTAGCTCCAGCCGTATTTCCGCACGATCGTATAGAAGGCGTAGAGGGTGGCGTCGTCGTCGGCCGGATAGGCGCTGATGAGCTTGCCCCGGAATTGCGGTTTCAGGAAATCGAGCGCCGACCTGGGCACCTCATCGGCGGCGACCTGCTCGATGCTGTAACCGTAGAAGATCGGATTGGCGTTGACCGCGATCCAGGCGCCGTCCCGGTCTTTGGAATTTGCTCCGATGGTCTCGAATCCCTCCGGCTTGAAATGCAAGAGCAGGCCGCGTTTGTTCCAGTTGACGAAATCCTGCACGGTCTGGAACACCAGGAGATCGGTCTCGACCTTCTTGGCGCTGAGCTGCTCCTCGATCTTGGCGTTGAGCACGTTGCTGAAGCCGCCCATGAGGGTGACCGTGACGCCGGGGAATTGCTGCTCGAAAGCGCGGACGGCGCTCTCGTAGCCGGCGCTCGGCCCGGCGCCCCAGAGGACGAGGGTTTTTTCGACCTTTGCGGCTTCATAGATCTCGTCGATGGTTTCGGCGGACGCGAGGGCGCAGCACAGTGCCAAGAGCGCGCCACTCGCTATCGCGGTGATGCACCCGCGTCTCGCTGCCAAATTGAGATTGAGCATGACGGTCATGATCTCCTCCCGTGTTTGTTATTGAGCCGATCATATCCGACTTCCCGGCTCGCAGCTAAGACTTGGCGTGGTAGCCACAGTCTCCTACCTGTCATGCCCCGCGAAGGCGGGGCACCCAGTAATCGCAGGCGCCGACTTTCTTCTGGAAGGTCGATGGTTACTGGGTCGTCCGCTTTCGCGGACGATGACAGCGGAGAGTTCAACCGTCACCTGCTTTGCCGGAGCGGGTCGGGCTCGCGCCGGCCGGCAGCAGGCCGATGAGGGCGAGGGTGAGGGCCGCCAGCACGCCCGCGATCACGTAGACGTCATGGAGCGAGCTCGCGATGGCGTGGCTGAGCCGATCGATCTGTTGCGGATCGAGCTTGGCGCGCAGATTCGGCGACAACAGCTGGTTGAGGATTTCGCCAGCCGCCGGCGCGGCGCGGGCGAGGCTGAAGTTGAGGATGGCGCCGGCAATACCGGCGCCGAGCGCCTGGCCGATCGTGCGCATGAACAATACCGAGGAGGTCACGGCGCCGCGCTCGCTCCAGCCCACGCTCGCCTGCACCGAGACCAGGAAGGTGGTGTTGCAGAAACCCATGCCGATGCCGATCAGCACGGCGCCGGCGTTCACGAGCGTAAGGGAATTGCTCTCGTCGAGCGCGATCAATATGGCGCAGCCGCAAATCAAGGCCAGCGCCCCGAGGGCACCGGTGAGACGATAGGAGGTTTTCACCATCAAGCGGCCCGCCACCACGCTGGCGAGCGCCCAGACCACCGACAGCACCGCGATCACGACGCCGGTCGTGGTGGGGCTGCGGCCCATGGCGCCTTGCACATAGGTGGGCAGGAAGCCGACCACGCAGGTCAGCAAGGCTCCGATCGCCAGGCCGCCGAGATTGCCGGCCGCGATGATGCGGTTGCGCAAGAGCCGGAACGGCACGATCGGCTCCCGGCTGCGCCGCTCGTTCACCACCAGCAGGATCAACGCCACGATGCCGCCGATCAGGAGCGCCGCGATGAGGGGCCGGTCGAGCGATTCGGCCTGCACCACCACCATCATGATGGCGCCGACGCCGAGCATCAGCAAAGCGGATCCGAGGTAGTCGATATGGTGCTGGCGCGGATTGAGCCGCTCATGCAGAAAGATCGCCAGGATCGCGATCGCGCCGAGGCCGATCGGCAGATTGATCCAGAACACGAAGGCCCAATGCAGGTGCTCCACGATGAAGCCGCCGAGCACCGGCCCGATCAGCGCCGCCAGGCCCCATACGCTCGACAGCCAGCCCTGCAACCGCGCCCGGTCGGCCGGCGCATAAATGTCGCCGATGATCGTGGTGGCAATCGATTGGATGGCGCCGGCCCCCACGCCCTGCAGGGTGCGGAACGCGATCAGCGGCACCATGCTGTCCATGAGGCCGCAGGCGGTCGAACCGAGAAGGAAGATGCAGGCGCCGACGAAGAACACCCGCTTGCGGCCGAACAGGTCCGCCAGCCGCCCGTAGATCGGGGTCGTCACCGCCTGGGCCAGGAAGTAGGCGGTGAACACCCAGCTGAAGAGGCGAAAGCCGCCGAGCTCGGCCACGATGGTCGGCATGGCGGTGGCTACGATGGTGCCTTCGACGGCCGCCATGAAGATGGCCATCATGCAGGCCCCGGTGATCAGGCGCCGGTGCAACAGATTGTCGACCGGGACGGATGGGAGCGGGACGGAGAGGTCGGCCAAGACGGAACCTTGAGATTTTGGATGATGTCGGCCGCCCCACGGGTGAACGTGGGCGGGCGTGGCTGCAGGCGGAATCCACCGAATGGCAGATCGCGGCAGGTTTCGCCAGCGCATTTCGACCGACGGCCGGCGGCGGCTTGATCCGCACCGGCTCGATTTTCCGATAAGAAAGCCGGCCAAAAGAGTTGACCGATCAAAGCTCTTGAAGGCATTTTCGCCGGACCGGCCCGGAAACGGGCCTTGATGGGTCAATCGCAAGCGTCGTCGCCGGCAAGGGGGTAATCATGCGGGTTTGTCTGTCCCACGCGCTAGCAGTGCTTCTGGCCGCGCTCGCCGGGTCGGCGGTTCCTCTCGGCTTGGGCGGCTCGCGCTCGCTCGCCCAGAGCGCTGCGCCGGCCGGCGACTTCCAGTGGAAGACGCTCGGGGCGCGGACCTATGACGGCAACTGCAGCGGTTGCCACCAGCGCAGCGGACACGGCATCGCGGGCGGGTTCCCGCCGCTCGCCGGTCACGCCCCGGACCTGCTCGCGAAGGGCGGAAGCGCCTTCATGGCCCGCCTGGTCTTGTTCGGAATGAGCGGAGCGATCGAGGTCGAAGGCACGCCATACAATGGAGTGATGCCGTCCTGGTCATCGCTGAGCGATGATGAGATCGCGGCCGCCATCGACTACGTGCTCACCGCCTGGGACAACGACAAGCGCCTGCCGAAGGATTTCAAGCCGATCGTCCCAGCCGAGATCGCCGCTGCGCGCG
>DASZKX010000060.1:0-5365 GCA_035552735.1 Xanthobacteraceae bacterium | reverse complement strand
CGACGCTTGCCATCGACCAGGCCACACGGGTCAATCTCGAGCTCACGCGCGCGCTCTCGGGCGACCGGCGCGGATCGCTCTTGGCCGCCATCGACCGCACCGTGACGCCGCCGGGCTCGCGCCTGCTGGCGCAGCGGCTGGCGGCGCCGCTGACCGACCCGGCCACGATCGGACGCCGGCATGACGCGGTCGCCTTCTTCGTCGCCGACGCGGGCATGCGCGGCGCGACCCGCGACCAGCTCAAGGCGGCGCCCGACCTGGCGCGCGCGTTGGCGCGGCTGGTGGTCGGCCGCGGCGGCCCGCGCGACCTCGCAGCTATCCGGGACGGCATCGCGGCCGCAGCGAGGCTCGCCGGCACGCTGACGCAGACACCCACGCTTCCGGCCGAGATCGCGCAGGCGGCGGTCGCCATGGCGGAGCCCGATCCAGCCATTGCGGCCGAGCTCAGCCGCGCGCTCGCCGACGAGCTGCCGCTCATCAAACGCGACGGCGGCTTCTTGCGCGCCGGCTATGAGGCCGCGCTCGACGACGCCCGCGCGCTACGCGACGAGTCGCGCCGGGTGACCGCGGCCCTGCAGGCGCGCTACGCCGAGGAGAGCGGCGTGCGCTCGCTCAAGATCCGCCACAACAACGTGCTAGGCTATTTCGTGGAGGCGACCGCGCAGAACGGCGACAGGTTCCTGCGCCCGCCCTTGAACGCGATCTTCATCCATCGCCAGACGCTGGCCGGCCAGGTGCGCTTCACCACCACTGAGCTCGGCGAGCTCGAGGTCAAGATCGCGAGCGCCGCCGAGCGGGCGCTCTCAATCGAGCTCAAGAGCTTCGAGCGGTTGACCGCCCTGGTGACGGCGGCGCAGGGCTCCATAACGAATGCGGCAGCCGCGCTGGCCAGCCTCGACGTGGCGGCCGGATTGGCGGAGCTCGCGGCCGAGCGCGCCTATGTGCGGCCGGAGACCGACGGCTCGCTCGATTTCATCATCGAAGGTGGCCGCCATCCGGTGGTGGAGCAGGCGCTCGTCGCCGACGGCGGGCCGTTCGTGGCCAATGATTGCGATCTCTCGGCCCCGGCGGGCGCCGCGGCCGGGCGCATCTGGCTCCTCACCGGACCCAACATGGGCGGCAAGTCGACCTTCCTGCGCCAGAATGCCCTGATTGCGATCCTGGCCCAAATGGGCAGCTTCGTGCCGGCGCGCCGCGCCAAGATCGGCGCCATCGACCGGCTGTTCTCGCGCGTGGGCGCGGCCGACGATCTCGCCCGTGGGCGCTCGACCTTCATGGTCGAGATGGTGGAGACCGCCGCGATCCTCAATCAGGCGGGCGAGCGCTCGCTTGTCATCCTGGACGAGATCGGCCGCGGCACCGCCACCTTCGACGGCCTCTCGATCGCCTGGGCCACGATCGAGCACCTGCACGAGAGCAATCGCTGCCGCGCTTTGTTCGCGACCCATTTCCATGAGCTGACCGCGCTCGCGGCCGCGCTGCCGCGGCTGTTCAACGCCACCGTGCGGGTGAAGGAGTGGGAGGGCGAGGTCGTGTTTCTGCACGAGGTGGTGCCGGGCTCGGCCGATCGCAGCTATGGCATCCAGGTGGCGAAGCTCGCCGGTCTGCCGGGCGCCGTGATCGAGCGGGCGAAGCTGGTCCTGGCCAAGCTCGAGGCAGTGGATCGCGCCGCCCCGCGCGGCTTCGAGGACCTGCCGCTGTTCGCGGCCGCGCCGCGGCCGACGGCCGCCGCGGCGCCGGATGCGGCGCTCACCGCCGTCATCGCCGCCTTGGCGGCGCTGCATCCCGACGAGATGTCGCCGCGCGAAGCGCTCGAAGCTCTTTATGCGCTGAAGGCGACGGCGGGCAAGGGCAGGCCGTAGCGGTTTAGAGCATTTTCAGGAAAAGTGGACACCGGTTTTCCGTCCGAAAATGCGACAATGTAAAAACGCGCGAGCGGTTTCCTTCTCCGGTTAATGTGAAACCGCTCGAGCCGGCGCGACCGCGATGATTTCGATTTTATGGTGTACTATCGTTGCGGCATCGATCGGCGAGATCTTGTCCTGCCCGGCCGGAGGGAAACATGCAGAGATCATGCACATTGCTGACGACGAGCTTCATCACGATCGGCGTCGTCGTCCTGACCGGAATGAGCTGGGGACAATCAGGCGGAGCACCACCTCCTTCGAAATCCGGCACCCGTCTGATCACGCTCGGCACGCGCGCCGGGCCGGCGCCGACGATCGGGCGCGCGCAATCATCGAACCTGCTGATCGTCAACGGCGCCCAATATGTCATCGATGCCGGCGACGGGGTGACGCGCCGTCTGACCAAGCTCGGAACCAACTTCCGCAACATCGATGATATCTTCATCACGCACCCCCATAGCGACCACACCAGCGGGCTCGGGGCCTTGATGAGTGTCGTGTATGACGCCAATCGCGCCAGCCCGGTCAACATCTATGGCCCGCCCGGCACGGTCGCGAGCGTCGCGGGACTGCTCGAATTTCTCAACGTCAATTCGGAAATCAGGATCAGCGACGGAACCAAGATCGTTCCCTCGAGCAAGGTGTTCAGCGGTCATGACACCGGAGCCGGAAAGATCTTCCAGGACGCCCACATCAAGGTCACGGCCGTCGAGAATACCCACTTCAATTTCCAGCCCGGCAGCCCGGGCTATGGAAAATACAAATCGTATGCGTATCGATTCGACACGCCCGATCGTTCGGTGGTCTTTACCGGAGACACCGGTCCGAGCGACGCGGTCGCGACGCTCGCCAAAGGCGCCGATCTACTGGTCTCGGAAGTCACCAGCTCCATCGACGAGTATAAGGAGCAGCAGATCAAGACCGGTCGCTGGCAGTCGATGACGCCCGAGCAGCAGGCGGGTGCGGTCCGGCATATGACGCAAGAGCACCTCACCACGGAGGAGGTCGGCAAGATGGCGGCCCGGGCTGGAGTCAAGACCGTCGTGTTGAGTCACCTTCCCGCCAGCTCCGATCCAAAGGACGATTACAAGCGCTTTGCCGAGCAGGTTAAGAAGCAATTCACAGGTCCGGTGCTCATCGCAAATGACCTGATGGAGTTCTGATCGGGCACCATGATTGGAAATCACGGGCCTGGTGATACCGGAGATCACTGCGGCAGGAATTCTTCCGTGTAGAATTTGCTCATGTCGGGCTCGGCGGCGAGAATTTTCAGGTCCACAAAGGATCGGCCGAGCACCGCCAGGGCCTTCGGATCGAATTTTCCGTCGGAGGAGAACATTGGCATCAGCTCGTCGTAGGTCCGCGCCGTGATGGCGGGATCGACGCTGATGATGTCCTTGGCGATGTCGACGGTGCGGGCCTTGTCGGCGCGCATGAAGGCGATGGTCTCGAACCAGGCTTCCAGGAACGAGCGGATCGCGTCGGGCCGCGTCGCGATCAGCTTGTCGGTGGCGAAGATCACGTGGATGTGGAAATCCTTCACCAGGTCGCCGAACCGGAACAGGATCTTGCCAGAGTGGTTGGCCTCGGCCTGCAGCAGGGTCGCGATGTCGGCCACCAGGCCGTCGATCTGACCGGTCTTGAGCGCCGCAAATTGTCCGGATGTGGCGCCGAGCGGCGTCACGTCGATGCCGTTCGGGCCCCAGCCCTGCTGGCGCGAGAGCTCGCTGACCAGCCAGGCCGTGAGCGAGTTGACGGTGGTGACCCCGATCTTCTTGCCCTTGAGGTCGGCGACCGATTTGACCGCGCCGTCGGGCCGCACCAGCAGCGCCAGCAGCCGCGGCGCGCCCGCCATGGCGGCGACCGCCTTGACGGGCGAGCCCTTCTGGATCGTCGCCATCTCGGGTCCGGAGCCGAGCCCGATGTCGATCGAGTCTGCGGCCATTGCCTGCTGCAGCCGGGCGCCGCCCGAGAGCGACGAGGCTTCGATCTCGACGCCGTATTTCCGGAACAGGCCGACCCGCATGCCGACATCGAGCGGCACGAAGGAGAAGGCCTCCGGCACGGATTTGCCGACGCGAAGCATCTCGGCCGCGGCGCCAAAGGTTGGGGCGGCGGCTACGAGCAGTGCGGCGAACAGGGCGCGAATGTAGACGTGTTTGATAGGCATGGCGGCCTCCAAGGAGATGCTAGCTGCGTCTGATCATCGCTGGAAGCGCTTGTTCCGGACTCGGCGATCTCCTTCTCCGCGCGCGCCATCAGGGCGTTTACGCCCGTCTACGACTGGCTGTGGAGAAAGTTGGGATGAGGGGGCGCCGCCGCGAGTCTGAGTGGTAACGCTCCTCACCAGGCCGAGATCGGGTTCTCCGTCTTGCCGTGCGGCCCTCTCCATAGCCCGTCGCGCAGACGGGCGTAAACGCCCTGATGGCACGCGGGGCGAGGAACGCTGTGCATCCTACACCCGCTGCAGCCCGACCTTGATAGGCGGGCCGCTCTTGAGGGTTTGGTAGACCACGCAATAGCGCTCGGTGAGCTTGAGCAACTGGTCGAGCTTGTCCTGCGGGGCGTCGGTGTCGACCTCGAAGCGCAGGCGGATTTGCCTGAAGCCGACCGGCGCATCCTTGGCGACCCCGAGCGTGCCGCGGAAATCCAGGTCGCCCTCCACCGACACGATGCCGGACTTGAGCGGAATATCAATCGCGGTGGCGACGGCCTTCAGCGTCACGCCCGCACAGGCGACCAGCGCCTCGAGCAGCATGTCGCCTGAGCAAAGCTCGAGCCCCGACCCGCCGGTGGCGGGATGCAGGCCGGCGACCGCGAGCGCGCGCCCGGTCTCGACCTTGCAGGCGATCGCCGTATCGTCGAGCGATCCGTGCGCCCTCAAGGTGATGACGGCCGATTGCGGATCGCCCTTGTAGCGCTCCTTGAGCGGCGCCTGCATGGCGCGCAACGCGATGGCATCCATATTCCGAGCTCTTTCTTGAATTGACGCTTATCGGCCTACGTAAGCAGGCGGGATTACGCAATCGCTCGCCGTTAGCTCCGCGCACTCACGGGATCCCGCGGATCGGCGTGCCTTTTATTAAGCCATTGAAATTACTTCTATTTACATCAACCATCACATCCCAGTGAGAGTGTTACCGAACGGTGCGGTCAATATTGACGCGGGGCCCGTGCCGACCCATATGAACGCCACTGACCGAACGGTTCGGTCATCACCGCCTCTCCCTCGGGGGGCGCTGCAACAGGAAAAGCAAAGCTGGAGACCAAAGATGACCAAGACGATCCTCACCAAGACCACGATCGCCCTCGCCGCCGCGCTGATGCTCGGTGGCGCCACCGCCGCACTGGCGAACGACATCGACGAAAGCGCAAGCTCCGCGCAGGCTGCGCGTGAGTGGCAGCAATATCTGAACCAGAAGGCCCCGAGCCACCTGACGAACGGCGGCGCGGCGTAC
>DASZKX010000059.1:0-28912 GCA_035552735.1 Xanthobacteraceae bacterium | reverse complement strand
CGCCAAGGGCCTCGACGGCCGCATCGACGACGCAAATGCCGGCTGGAAGGGCAGGGGGCTCTGGTCGACCTACGCGGGCCGCGCCCCCTACCACATCGAAGGCGGCAAGGGCACGACCAGCAAGGTGGTGCATTTCCAGCTGCGGCCCGACCCGCTGGCGCGGTGAGGGCGTCATAAGGTGGTGATTTACAAGCTGTGACGCAGGGTGTTGTCTTCAAGCGAGAGTTACGCAGACGCTACTCTTGAGGCAGCCTAAACGAAAAGGGCACCCCGCAGAGTGCCCTTTTGTAGTGGGAAGTCGAGGATTCGTCCGCCCGAAGGCAGCTGCCAATCTGATCTCGACTTTTCAAGTGTAATAATAGTGGTGGGGCCAGGCCATGGTCTCGATCGGGCGCGGCCTCATGCGGGCGCCAAAACTGCTCTTGATCGACGAGCCCTCACTCGAGCCACCCCCCGCCTGGTCAAAGACAACTTCAATATCATTCGTCAAATCAATCAGCGCGGGATTACGGTCTTTCTTGTCGAGCAGAATGTCCACCAGACCTCGGCCATCTCTCATTTCGGCTACGTCTTGAGCAAAGGCCGCGTCGTCATGAGCGGAAGCTCGGCCGTTTGTCCGCGGTTGGGCAGCGGCGTGCCTTCCGGGGAAATTATCCGGGCTTTTGGCGCAGACCATTTCCGGCCACTCCCTCGGCGGGCGCCGGGGAGGCCCAGGATCTGGCTCAAGATCAAGATTCCGGCGACGCCGGGCCTGCTGCGAATTGAGAGGGCGTGATGACACAGGACAGCCCCCCTCTTTGAGCCAAAACGCGCAAGCCTATTCGCAAAGGTAGAACCAAAAAAGTTTCGAACCGTGCCACTGTAGAAACGGGACCGCGATCGGCGCATACTTGCGTCTAGCCGATCGTGGCCGGCAGTCGCGTTGGGGGGCGAACGTCATGTTGAATATTCCAACCGACCTGCTCAGAACTTTGGTGGCCGTCGTGGAGACGCGCAGCTTTACCAAGGCGGCGCAATTGATGGGCGTGACACAGCCCGCCGTGAGCGCGCAGATCAGGCGGCTGCAGTACCTGCTGGGCTACGAGGTCCTCGACAAAAGCGCGCCCGGCGTCAGCCTGACACCGCGCGGCGAGATCGTGGTCAACAATGCGCGCCGCCTGCTCTCCGTCAACGACGAGATTCTGCATTTGACCAGCGGCCATATGGCCAGGCAGACCATCCGGCTTGGTATTCCGGTTGATTACGCCGGATCGCGGATTCCATCGGCGCTCAGCCGCTTTCGCGAGCGGTGGCCCGATGTCAGCTACAATGTCGGCAGCGCGCCGGTCGAGGAAATGCTCCGCGACCTCCAGCACGGCGTGCTCGACATCGTCCTGGCGCTTTTTACCGAGAGGCCGGCCATCGAGGCGCGCCATATATGGACGCAGGAGCTGGTCTGGGTGCATAGCGATCAGATCAAGCTCGATCCCGATGATCCGGTGCCGCTCGTTTCCTATGGCGAGGACAGTACCTGTCAGCGCGCGGCGGTCGCCAGCCTGCGTTGCGCCGGTCTCGACTGCAATTTTGTTTTCACATCGCAAAGCAACGCGAGCCTCCTCGCCGCAGTTGCGGCCGGCTTCGGCGTCATGGCGGTTCCGCGTGGGCGCGCGATCAGGAACAACCTTGTCATCTGGGAGGGCTCACCGTTGCCCAAGCTGCCCGAGCTCTATTGCGCGCTCGTGGTCCGCGAAGGGAGCGACCGGACCGCCATCGAGGAGCTTGCCGACTACCTCGAGGACCAAATCCGCGTGGAGCCGAATTCCCTGGGCTTCGCGAGCGCGGCCGCGGGGCGAGCCGAAACCCTTCACAAATTCGGCGGTTAGAGGTCGGGCAGAGCATGTCCGCTCCGGCGGTGACATCCTCGACCCGGATGGCGACGACATCACAGCCACGAAGCTTGCTGTCGATTGCCAGATTGAGCATTGCGAGATCGCGGGTGCGGCCTTCGATCTGAGGCTTCGTCCGAATCGACCAAACTGCCAATTACCGCATTGCGAAAGGTTCGTTCGCCGATCTTGAATGTCCCAGGCCAGCGAGGACCATCTAGCATTGCGAACATACCTAGGCTTGCGGGCAAACGCATGAGCGAAGGAACAAGTACAGCTAGTGCCATGCCGGCCAAGAACTCGGGCACTGATGACGCAAAAACGGGGCGTCGGCTTGCGAGCAACAAGGAAAGTCCGAACCGCGATGAAAAGCATTACTGGACAAACCATCCATGACCATGGAGATACTCTACGCGTGAGGGCGCCCACCGCATGCACCCCGTCGGAGAGGAACATGCCAACAACGGATGAGGGCGGCGGTCGGCTTGTCTCAATTCAGGTGTTGAGAGCGGTCGCCGCTCTTGGCGTCACCTGCACCCATATCGTTGCCTACGTCGTAAGCAGGTACCAACTGCCGGACGCGCTGCCGGCTTTTCTGATCGGCAACCTAGGCGTGGACGTGTTCTTTGTTGTCTCTGGCTTCGTGATGGTCTACACATCGGAATCGTACTTCGGTTGCCCGCGTGGCCCTCAAGCGTTCTTCCTGCGTCGCGTTGCGCGCATTGTTCCCCTTTATTGGGCGACGACCAGCATTATTCTCGCTTACCTTATCCTGCACTACCACGATTTGACCATCGTGTATTTCACGCCCACCTTGGTGCTCGCCTCCTATCTGTTCATTCCGTTCCCGCAAACAGACGGGTTCATGGCGCCAGTACACGGCGTGGGATGGACCCTTAATTACGAAATGTTCTTCTATGCTTGCTTCAGCGTTGCGGTGCTGTTCTCGCGACGTATTGGCGTCGGGGTGCTCGCGCTGGCACTGCTTTGTTTCGTCTCGATCAATGCTGTTTTTCCACTGCCGCTGCCGTTTGGCTATTGGGCGGAACCGATCATCCTGGAGTTCGTATTCGGAATGATGATTGGCCTCGCCTTGCGCGAGGGTGTCAGCATCCCGAAGGTGGGCGCGGTGACGCTGGTGATCGTCGCCATAGCCGCCATTGGTGCCTTGACGCATTGGAGTGACTTGACGCGCGTTATGGAGTGGGGCTTCCCGGCAGCCCTGATTGTGGGCGCGTGTGCGCTTAGCACCGGTAGTGTGTCCTGCTCCAGTCCGTTCTGCCGTGCCTTTTCGTTCCTCGGCGACGCATCATATTCGCTGTACCTCGTCCATCCGATCGCTATCACACTGCCACGACAGTTATTTCCGCGCCTAATCGATCCGGCAACCCATCCGTGGCTTTACGCCGGGTTGTTGCTGTGCACGGCTGTTGCTGCCGCTTCCGTTGTCCATGTCTTGTTTGAGCGGCCAGTGACGCGTGTCTTGCAGCGGACCGTCAAGTCGATTATCCGGGGCCGCCAACAGAGCCGCCGTACAGTCTACCGCGACCTTTACGAGGGCGCCAACGTTGAGGCCAGGGGCGACGCAGAATAGACCCTTGCTCCATCGATCATCTCTTGCCGAGTAGATGGACTCTTTTGGTACCTTCGGCGGTGTCAAGTTTCCATCACAACGCGCGTGCTCAGCCATATTGTGCGGCTATGGCTTTTAGCCTCGGCGCATCATTGATGAGCGTTTGTGATCGAAAATCTTGGGACACGGGCGTCGAGCAACAATACACCTCTTGCTAGGCTCGTGGCCAATGACATTACTTGAGGTCAACACCAAAGCTGAAGCCCTACATAAACGTTTAGAAGGTTTCCGCGTCAAGCCGTAGCCGCATCCCTGGCACCGGGTTCCCGATCCGGCTCAGTCGGCCGAACCGAAGGGTGTAGGAGCGCCGATCAATCGGCCGACACAAGCACGTACGCCTTCGTGGAGCCTGGGAAGCGCACTCATGCCGATCGTTTGCGGCGCACACGCCCTACTTCTGCCCGTCCCACGCACTCAATGCGGCCGACGACGTGGCGCCGCCGATCACGCAGGGGATGCCGAGCTCCACCTGCCCGGCGGCGGCGGCCGCGATGCAGCCGACCGCCAGCGCGCCTTCGCCCACCTTGCCCCACAAGGAGACCTCGCGCTTGTAGCCGGGCCCCTTCGCCTTGAGATCCTCGATGGCAGCGAGCGCGTCCTTGCGGACGCGCGCGCCCTCCATGGTTTCGGCGGCTTCTATGACCTCGCCCAGGATCGCGGCCACCGGCTTGGTCTGGTGCTGGCTTGCGCGCTTGAGCATGGCGAGCAGATCGCGGCTGCGGGTCGCGTTGCTCACCAACGTGTATTTGGCCATGCCGCCCACGGTGAGCTTCTCGACGCTCTCGTTGTCCTTGGACCAGGGCAGCATGGCGATGATGCGCGATACCGGCCGATAATTGCCGGTCGCGAAATACATGCCCCACAGCGTATCGAGGAGCTCCGGGCTCGAATCGAAGGTCAGCGCGCCGTGCTTGGGCGCACTCGCGCCGAAATAGCTCTTCATCTTGTCCATCAGGGCCGGCTTGGGCTGCTCCAGCGGCACCTCGTCGAGCGCCGCCAGCGTGCCGTCGAGATATTTGTCGATCATCACCCGGCGGGTCGGCATGCGAGCCGCGAACTTGCTCAACAGCGCTTTCCAATCGGGCAGTCCCGAATAGGCGATCGCCCGCGCCACGATCCATTGATCCTCCTCGGCCAAAGCGGGTAGCACCTTGCCGACCATGGCGGTCGCCTCGGACGGGCGCGCCCCGATGACGCCGGCCAGGAACCCCACATAGACCCCGGCCGTGTCGGAGTCCTGCAGGATGCCGCGCTGGCTCAGCACCCTCATGGCGATGGGGACCGACGCCGGATCAGGCCGCTTGCGGTAGCCGTCGATCCATTTGAGCACGTCGTCGCGCGACGACAGCTCCCCCAGGCGTCCCGGGGCGGCCGCGGCCGTGGCGGTTGACACCAGATGGGCGAGGACAATCAGGGCGAGGCAAAGCAACGCGCAGTTCGCAACACGACGCATGGTCCCTCCGGCGCACCCCCGTGCGCATGCGCCCCCAGGCGCCTGCCGGTTTGCCCAGCCGGTGGGACATTTTCGTGGTTCGGACGTGGCCGGGGCGTGCAAAATTGAGGGTATTTAGGCGCGTTGACGCGCCCGCGGCCCCTCCCGGCGCCTTAGCCTCCCTGCACGAATTGAACCCCCAGCTGCCCGTCGGAGCGCCGCACCACGCGACAGCGCCGCCGGAACCAAAGGGTAAACTCTTCCGGCACCTCTTGCGGCCCGATCGTGAGCTTGGCGCCGCCAAGCGAGATGTCGCTTATGATGCAGCTCAGCGGCGCCGAACCGTCGCCGGAATCGATCTGCGCCAGGTACTGCAGGTCGTGGCGGATGGTCCTGCGGCGTTCGTCGGAGTCATGTGACCGGAACAGCGACATCGGTTGCTCGCATGTGTTGAACACGGGGGGCCAGGATGGTGGTAATGCGTAAACGATTTTTTGTGCCGCTCGTTAAAACTGCGGCAATACCGTCGCCCCTGGCCGCACCGCTGCCAATCGGTTAATGAGATCGCGCGAACTTGAGCGGCCGCCGTTGCCTCTGCGGCCGGCGAAACGTCTCGAAGGTCCCGTCTCGAAGGTCCCGTCTCGATGGTCACGTTTCGATGGTCATGTCTCAATCGTCTTGGGATCCGGCCCGCAGGCATTTTCCTCAAACTGTTCTGATCCTGACGTGGCGAAGAACGTGTCAGAAGCACGCATCAAATGAACGTCCTCCTCATCGGTTCAGGCGGCCGCGAGCACGCGCTCGCGTGGAAGATCGCGGCGAGCCCGCTGGTCAAGCGGCTCGTCTGCGCGCCCGGCAATGCCGGCATCGCCCAGGAATGCGAAACCGCGGCGCTCGATCCCGCCGACCATGACGCCGTGATCGCGTTCTGCCGGGCGCAGGCGATCGACTTCGTGGTGGTCGGTCCGGAGACGCCGCTCTGTGCCGGCATCGCGAACGATCTGGCGGCGGCGGGCATCAAGGCTTTCGGTCCCAGCAAGGCCGCAGCGCAGCTCGAAGGCTCCAAGGGCTTCACCAAGGATCTCTGCCGGGAGCACGGAATTCCGACCGCCGCCTATGAGCGCTTCACCGCCGCCGCCTCCGCCAAGGCCTATGTGCGCCGACACGGTCTGCCGATCGTGGTGAAGGCCGACGGACTGGCGGCCGGCAAGGGCGTGGTGGTCGCCACCACCGCGGCTGAGGCCGAGGACGCGATCGACACGATGCTGCGCGGCAGCCTTGGTGCGGCGGGCGCCGAAGTCGTCATCGAGGAATTCCTTGCAGGCGAGGAAGTCTCGTTCTTTGCGCTCTGCGATGGCGACACTGCCATTCCACTCGCCTCCGCGCAGGACCACAAGCGCGCCTTCGATGGCGATAGCGGGCCCAATACCGGCGGCATGGGGGCCTATTCGCCGGCCCCCGCATTGACGCCCGCGCTCGCGTGCCGCGCCATGGACGAGATCGTGCTGCCGACCGTGCGCGCCATGAAGGCGCGCGGCACGCCCTTCCGCGGCGTGCTCTTCGCCGGATTGATGCTCACCCGCGATGGGCCGAAGCTGATCGAATACAATGTCCGTTTCGGCGATCCGGAATGTCAGGTGCTGATGCTGCGCCTGATGTCGGATCTGGTGCCGGCGCTTCTGGCCTGCTGCGACGGGATGCTGAGGAATTTCGATCTGCGCTGGGTTCCGGACGCCGCCCTGACGGTGGTGATGGCCGCCAAGGGGTATCCGGGAAATTATGCCAAGGGCTCGGTGATCGAGGGACTGGAGGCCGCGGCCGCGGTCGAGGGCGTGCAGATCTTCCATGCCGGCACCGTGGCGATGGGCGGCCGCATCCTCGCCAATGGGGGGCGCGTGCTCAACGTCTCGGCGCTCGGCCATACGGTCGCGCAGGCGCAACGGCGCGCCTATGAGGCGATCGACCGCATCCGCTGGGCCGACGGCTTCTGCCGCCGCGATATCGGCTACCGGGCGGTGGAGCGCGAAGCGGCAGACCGCCCATGAAGACCTTTGGGCTCGCGCTCGGCGGCGGCGGCGCCCGCGGGCTCGCCCACATTTCGGTGCTCGAGGCCATCGACGACCTGAACCTGCGGCCGGCCGCGATCGCCGGCACCTCGATCGGCGCCCTGATCGGCGCCGCCTATGCGGCCGGCATGACCGGCAAGGCGATCCGCCGCCACGTGATCGCGCTGGCGCATGACCGCACCGATGTGTTTCGCCGGCTGATCGCGGCGCGTACCGGCTCTTTCGCCAACCTGTTCGCGGTCGGCTTCGGCAGCGCGACCCCGATCGATGCCGAGAAATTCTGCGGTGAGTTCATGCCCGAGGTGGTGCCGCAGGATTTCGACGCCCTGCAAATCCCGCTCACCGTCATGGCGTCCGATCTCTATCGCCGCCGCCAGGTGGCGTTTTCCGCAGGCGCGCTGCGCCCGGCGCTCGCCGCCTCGATCGCGCTGCCCAGCCTGATGCGGCCGGTCGTCATCGACGACAAGGTTCTGGTCGATGGCGGCGCCACCAATCCGCTGCCGTTCGATCAGTTGCGCGGCCGGGCCGATATCGTGGTGGCGGTGGATATTTCGGGCGAGCCGAACGAAGACCGGCGCGATCTTCCGAGCCCGTGGGAATGCCTGATCACCACCGTGCTGGTCATGGGCAACGCCATCACGACCGAGAAATTGAAGCATGGCGCGCCCGACCTCATGGTGCGGCCCAATGTCGGGCTGTTCCGCACGCTCGATTTCTTCCAGGCGAGCGCCATCCTGCGCGCCGCCGAGCCCGCCAAGGCCGAGATCCGGGCCGCGCTCGAAGGCCTGCTCGGGACTTGAGGGTTCAGCGGACGTCGCAGCGCCGCGCATCCTCCAGCGACGCATTGTTCAAGTTGATCCAATTCACGGCCGCGAACAGGCAGACCGCGACCGACTTGTCCTTTTGCAGGGTCACCAGGTAGGAGTCCCGATTGTCGGTGCTCTCGCCGCGCGTGAAGGCGACGCTCTTGATCTCGTATCCCTTCCCGACCAGCGTCTTGAACGACTGCTGCTCTTGCGCGCCGCAATCGGGCGCCTGCAGCAGGCACACCAGCCCGAGCGCGAACGCGAATGACCTGTTCATGGGACCTCCTTGGATGGCACGGCGCCGATACGCAGTAACACACAGGGCGCGATTTTGGACGGGCGGCGCGCGAAATTTCCGAGAGCGCGCACCGCTGTGAACAACATAAGGCTTGCGTCAGGGCGCGCGGCCCTCATCGCCGCTCGCGGAAGAAGCCCTTGAGGAGGGCGCCCGCCTGCGCCTCGCCGATCCCGGCATAGACGTCCGGACGATGATGACAGGTGGGCGAGGTGAAGAACCGCACCCCGTTGTCGACCGCTCCGCCCTTGGGGTCGGGAGCGCCGTAATAGAGCCGGCGGATGCGGGCAAACGAGATGGCGCCCGCGCACATCGCGCACGGCTCGAGCGTGACATGCAGGTCGCAATCGGTGAGCCGCTCGCAGCCGAGCGCCAGCGCGGCCGCCCGGATGGCGACCATCTCGCAATGCGCGGTCGGATCGCGGTCGGCGAGCGTGCGGTTGCCGGCCCGCGCGATCACCTCGCCGTTGCGCACGATCACGCAGCCGACCGGCACCTCGCCGGCCGCGGCGGCGGCGCTGGCCTGCGCCAGTGCGGCATCCATGAAGGACGATGAAGGCATTTGAGCGTGAACCTTGTGCCGGGCCTCCACGTCTCTATACACCAGCCGGGCCGGTACCAAGGGCGTGCCGGCCGGGCGCAGGACAGTGATGGCCGGCAAGAGCGGACCGCAGCAAGGAACCAAGGCGGGCGAGCGCATCGCCAAGGTGATGGCGCGCGTCGGCCTGTGCTCGCGCCGGGAGGCCGAGGCCTGGATCACGGCCGGCCGCGTCGCCGTCAACGGCAAACCCATCGCCTCGCCGGCGCTCGACGTGTCGGCGCAGGATCACGTCACCGTCGACGGCCAGCCGCTGCGGCAGCGCGAGCGCACACGGCTCTTCCTGTTTCACAAGCCGCGCGGGCAGCTGACCAGCCACGCCGACGCGCGCGGCCGGCCCACCATCTTCGCGGCGCTCCCCAAGGGCCTGCCGCGCCTCATCAGCGTCGGCCGGCTCGACCTCAACACCGAGGGCCTGCTGCTGCTCACCAACGACGGCGGGCTTGCCCGCACGCTCGAGCTGCCGGCGACCGGCTGGCTGCGCCGCTACCGGGTGCGCGCCCACGGCCGTGTGCGCCAGGAGGAGCTCGATCGCCTGTACAAGGGCATCACCATCGATGGCATCCGGTACGGGTCGATCGAGGCCAAGCTCGAGCGCGAGCAGGGCGCCAATTCGTGGCTCACCTTTGCGATGCGGGAGGGCAAGAACCGCGAGGTCAAGAACGTGCTTGGTCACCTCGGGCTCGCGGTCAACCGCCTGATCCGCGTATCGTTCGGCCCGTTCCAGCTCGGCGATCTGCCGGAAGGCGCGGTCGAGGAGGTCAAGACCCGGGTCCTGCGCGATCAATTGGGCGATCGCATCACCGCGCACTCCGGGGCCGATTTTTCGGCGCCGATCATCAGCGTGTTCCCGGCGGACCGAGAGGAGGCCGCACCCGCGCGCCACCCGGCGGAGGCCGCAGCCCGGCCGGGCGAACACGCGAAGCTTCCGGCGCGGGCGGCCGTGCCCGCCACCCCCAAGCGCAAGCCTAACCGGGACAAGAAGCGCAGCCGCGACGCCGAGCGCCTCGGCGGGCCGGAGCTCGCGCGCCGCGAGCGCCGGGGCCGCGGTCCTGGTCCGGGTAAGCCGCGGGGCCGCTGATGCGCGTCGTCGGCGGACGCTTGCGCGGTCGCGCGCTCGTCGCCCCCAAATCGGCCGCCATCCGGCCGACCGCCGACCGCCTGCGCGAGTCTTTGTTCAACATCCTCATGCACGCCTATGGGGATCCGGTCACCGATGCCCGCGTCCTCGATCTGTTTGCCGGCACCGGGGCGCTCGGGCTCGAAGCGCTCTCGCGCGGGGCCGCCTTCGCGCTCCTGGTCGACGATGCCGCTCCCGCCCGCGCCCTGATGCGCGACAATGTGGCGACGCTCGGGCTCGGCGGCACGGCTCGCATCTTCCGGCGCGACGCCACCGAGCTCGGCGAGGCCCATCCGGTCGAGCCCTTTTCCCTCGCCTTTCTCGATCCGCCCTATGGGCGGGGCCTGGCCGAGCGCGCGCTCGCCTCGGCGCGGGCCGGCAATTGGCTCCGGCCCGACGCGCTCATCGTGGTGGAGGAGGCGGCGGACGCGGGTTTCAGGCCGCCCGCCGGCTTCGAGGAGATCGAGCGCCGGCGCTACGACGATACCGAATTGATTTTCTTGCGCGCGGGATGAAGCACGCTGCGCGGCTTCAATCCGCGCTGATGCCGGCCGCCCGGATCGGCTTCGCCCAGCGCTCGATTTCCTGCGGCACGAACTTGGCCAGGTATTCGGGCGAGCGCCGTTCCGGCGGCACGATCTCGAGCCCCAGCTCCTCCAGGCGCTTGCGCATGGCCGGGTCGTCGAGCGCATCGCTCATCGCCTTGTTGAGCTTGCGCACGATCGCCTCGGGCGCGCCCTTCGGCAAAAAGAATGCGTTCCAGGCGCTCGATTCGACCCCCGTGAGACCCTGCTCGGCGGCGGTCGGCACGCCCGGGATGATCGGCACGCGGTTCGCCCCCATGATGGCGATCGGCTTCACGCTGCCCTGGTTGGCCTGCGCGGCGCCGGTCTGGATGGTGGCGCACATGTAATCGGTGCGCCCGCCGATCATATCCTGCATGGCGGGTCCCTCGCCCCGATAGGGCACGTGCGTCACCTGGACCCCGATCGCGAGATTGAACAGCACGCACGGCAGGTGCGTGGCGGAGCCGACTCCGGCCGAGCCGAACTGCATCTTGCCCTGGTTGGCTTTGATATAGGCGATCAGCTCCTGCAGATTGTTGACAGGCAGATCCTTGCGGGTGACCAGGATGCGCGGCGACTCGGTCGCGAGGCCGACCGGCGTGAAGTCGGTCACCGCATTGTAGAGCGGTTTCTTGTAGAGCGTCTGGTTGTAGGCATGGGTGCCGACATTGCCGATCTCGAACGTGTAGCCGTCAGGCGGCGCCTTGGCGACGCGCGCGCCGCCCGCCATGCCGGCGGCGGCCCCGACATTCTCGATGACGATGGTCTGGCCGAGCAGCTCGCCCATGCGCTGCGCCTGGATGCGGGCGCTCACGTCGACGCCGCCGCCGGCCGCGAATGGGACCACCAAGGTCAGCGGGCGGGTCGGGAAATCCTGCGCGCCCGCCAGGCTCGGAAACGCCGGCACGCTCAAGAGCGCGCCGATGCACGCCGCCGCCACGTTCGTTCTCGCCATCGTGAGATTCCTTTCTCGGGAGGATCGCATCAATCCGCGCGCGCGCCGCTCGCCTTGATCGGGCCCGCCCATTTCTCGATCTCGCTCGCCACGAACTTGCCGAGATAGTCCGGCGACCTTCGCTCGGGCGCCACCAAAGTGGCGCCGATCTCCCGGAGCCGCTGCTCGACGACGGGCGTATTCATGGCCTCGATGGTGGCGGCGTTGAGCCGCCGCACGATCGCATCGGGCGTGCCTTTCGGCATGAAGAACGCGTTCCAGGTATAGGCCTCGAAGTCCTTGAGCCCCTGCTCTTGCGCGGTCGGAAGGTCGGGCAGGATCGGCGAGCGGGTGCGCGTGGTGATGGTGATCCCTTTCACGAGGCCGGCTAGGACCTGCGGGGCCGCGGTCGCGATGATGCTGCAGGCATAGTCGATGCGGCCCGCCATCAGGTCTTGGATGGCGGGTTCGCCGCCCCGATAGGGGACGTGCGTGACCGTGACCCCGATCGCCGCATTGAGCAGCACGCAGGCGAGCTGGTTGGCGGAGCCGGTGCCGGCCGAGCCATATTGCATCTTGGCCTGGTTGACCCGGGTATAGGCGATGAACTCCGGCAGATTGCTCGCCGGCAGGTTCCGGCGCGCCACCATGACCAGCGGCGTCTCGGCGATCAGCACGACCGGCGCGAAATCGGTCACGGCGTTGTAGAGCGGTTTGTTGTAGAGCGACTGGTTCTGGGCGTGGGTGCCGACGCTGCCCAGCACGAACTCGTAACCGTCGGGGGTTGCTTTCGCGACCCGGTAGGCCCCGCTCATGCCGCCGGCACCGCCGACATTCTCGATGATGACCCGCTGGCCCAGGACCTCGCCCAGCCGCGCCGCCAGGATCCGGCCCAAGATGTCGACCGCACCGCCGGCCGCGAACGGAATCACCATGGTGACCGGCCGCTGCGGCCAGTTCTGCGCCGCGGCCGGAGCCCCGGCGGTCGCCAGCATCGCCAAGGCGGCCAGCATCCGTATCGGTGCCCACGAATTCGCCGATGATCTCTTTTGCGGTCTGACCGGAAGCGTCCTGCCGGGAGATTTCATGTGAGATTTCAGGCGAGATTTCAGGCGAAATTTCATGGGGGCTCCGCGGGCCTCGAGAGTCGTGTTCAAGGATCGCCGGATCAGGCCCCGGCCGCAAGCCGTGTTGGCGGCTGCCCTTCGGTATGCGCCAGGATCGCCGCCTGATCCATCCGGATACCCCATGACTCGATGCCGCACCGTGCTATGATGCGACCAAAGTCGGTGGCGGGCACGATCCTGCAAGCGGCCCCCGAGCCGAGCTGGGAGGACTTGAGCTCAAGGTGGAGGCCGGCCGTGGCCCGGTCTTGCCTGCCTACATATTGATCAAGCCAAAATTTGATCAAGCCAAAAATGCGCCGATCCAGCTTTTCAGCTGTCCTGCTGATTTGATGGAGCCTACAATCGCCATCGGTTGATCGAAACCGATCCGAGCTACCGATCCGAGCTACCGATCCAGAACACCAAACCAGACCAGAATACGTAGACCCACGACATTTGGAGGAGGAAAACTCATGTGGCTGAAACGTGAACTGAAATTTGCGCTCGGCTTCGCCGTGATTGCGGCGTTCGCCATGTCGGGAGACAAGAGCTACGCGCAGGGCGCGCCCGATCCCAATGCGGCTCCCAATCCCTACAAGCTCGACGAGGGCTGGGCGAAGCTGCCGGAAGGCCGCAAATTCGGCGCCGTGTTCGGCCTCTCGGTCGATCGCGACGGCAAGAGCCTGTGGGCGTTCGACCGCTGCGAGACGACCAATTTCTGCGCCGATTCCAACCTGGCGCCGATCTTCAAGTTCGATGCGAGCGGCAAGGTGGTGGCGAATTTCGGCGCCGGCATGTTCGCCGCCCCGCACGGCCTCTATGCCGATCGGGACGGCAATGTCTGGGTGACCGACTTCCAGGCCAAGAACGGCAAGGGCCACACGGTCACGAAGTTCAGCCCGGATGGCAAGGTGCTGATGACCTTGGGCAAGCCCGGCATGGCCGGTAACAACGACAGCCACGATCTCTTGAACGCGCCCTCCAACACCCTGGTGGCGCCGAACGGCGACGTATTCGTCGCCGATGGACACGGCGGCGACACCAATGCCCGGATCGTGAAGTTCACCAAGGACGGCAAGTTCATCAAGGCCTGGGGCACCAAAGGCACGGCGCCCGGTCAATTCGACACGCCCCACATGCTGGCCATGGATTCCGCCGGCCGCCTGTTCGTGGCCGACCGCGTGAACAACCGCATCCAGATCTTCGACCAGGACGGACAATTCCTCGACGAGTGGAAGCAGTTCGGCCGCCCGAGCAGCGTCTTCATCAACAAGAACGACATCATCTACGTGTCCGACTCGCAGTCGACCGACAAGGTCAATCCGGGCTTCGGGCAAGGCATCCGGATCGGCACCGTGAAGGACAAGAAAGTGATCGCCTACATTCCCGAGACCAAAGAGCTGGGCGCGCTCGAAGGCGTCGCCTCGGACGATGCCGGCAATGTCTATGGGGGCTATACCAACACGAAGAACCTGCGCAGGTTCATAAAGAAGTAGTTCTCGCCATCCAGCCAGGCGAGCGATCTGAAACAGGCGGCGGGAGCAGGCGCCCCGCCGCTCTTTTTATGCGAGATCGCTTTGCCGTGTTGCGCCCTATCGCGCGCCCCGGCGATTGGTGTAGTCTGATCGGCAGTCGCCTCTCTGGCGGGACGTGCCGGGATCCCGTTCACTGCAACAGGCGGCAGGGCTGCCATCGGCAGGCATCGCCTCGACTGGCCGGGTCTTTGCCGGCGCTCAATCACGCTCGCATTGCAACGGTGCCGATGGCGCATCGGCTGCGCCACGCGCATCTCCCGACCGATGACGGGGAGGACGCGCATGCTTTATGGAGGCTCGATCGGAGCGATCACGCTGGCGCTCGCGCTGCTGGCGACGTCGGCCGCCGCGCAAGCGTTCGATGAATCGAGATACCCCGACCTCAAAGGGCAGTGGCGCCGGTTCGAGGTCGGTCCGGTCAAGTTCGATCCGGGCAAGCCACGGCTCGCGCAGGGTGCGCCGCTGACGCCGGAATATCGGGCCATCTTCGAGGCTAACCTCAAGGACCAGGACGCCGGCGGACAGGGCATCGATCCGACCTATACGTGCCTCGCGCCCGGCATGCCGCGCCAGATGAACGCCTACGAGCCGCTGGAGATCGTCATCACGCCGGACACCACCTACATTCTGGTCGAGCACATCCACGACAATCGTCGCATCTTCACCGACGGCCGCGATTGGCCGGCCGATATCGAGCCCTCCTTCGCGGGCTATTCCATCGGCAAGTGGGTCGATGGGCGCGGCCAGGGCCGCCCCGACACCCTCCTGGTCGAGACCCGCGCCCTCAAGGGTCCGCGGGTGTTCGACAGCAGCGGCATTCCGTTTCACAAGGACAATCAAACCGTCATCAAGGAGCGGATCTACCGTGAGCCCGCCGATCCCGATCTTCTGTACGACGAGATGACGGTGATCGACCATGCGCTGACGCGTCCCTGGACCGTGATCAAGAAATACCGCCGCACGCAAGTCGACCGGCCGGTCTGGCGCGAGACTGTTTGTGCGGAGCACAACGAGCATGTGGAGATCGCCCGCGAGGGCTACATGCTGAGCGCGGACGGCTATCTGATGCCCACCCGGAAGGATCAGCCGCCGCCGGATTTGCGCTATTTCAAGCAGACGCGGAAATGATCGGCAGCTTGTGTTCGCGGAGCATTTTCAGGAAAATGCCCGCTCCCGCGGAGGCGGGGGTGGAGTCCGGTTTTCCGTCCGAAAATGCTACAATGCAAGAGTGACTGCGGCTCGCGATAGAGAATTTCAGCAATCCACACGAGCCGTGAATTGAGTGCGTCTTAGCAACCATCTGGGAGGATGACCACCATGACACGCATGCTCGTTGTTGCCTTAGGTCTCTCGGCCGTGATCGCGGCGCCGGCACTGGCGGCGGATCCGAACTACAAAATCGTCGACCGGATCAAGATGTCCGACGGCGGTTGGGACTATATCGTGGCGGACGCCGACAACGGCCGCATCTACCGGACCCGGGCGGACGGCGCCGATGTGGTCGACGTCAAGACCGGCAAGGTCTCGCAGCTCACCAGCACCGGCAACGGGCACATGGTGGTGGTGGTTCCGGGGACCACGCTCGGAGTGGTGCCGCTGCGGTCTCCGGCCAAGACCGTCCGCATCGTCGACACCGCGACCGATAAGATCGTGGCCGACGTGGCGGGCGGAGAGGGGCCGGATGGCGCCACCTACGATCCGTTCTCCAAGCATGTGTTCGTCGCCAACCACAATGGCGGCGACGTGACCGAGGTCGACCCGGTGGCCGGCAAGGCCGTCGCCACCATCGCGATCGGCGGCGGCAAGCTGGAATTCCCGGCCGCGGACGGGGCCGGACATGTGTTCGTCAACAGGCAGGAAAAAGGCGAGATCGCCGTCATAGACGTCAAGGACCACAAGGTCTCGGCGACCTACAAGATGGCGGGCTGCGAGGACAATTCCGGCCTGGCCTATGCGGACAAGGCCAAGCTCCTGATCGCGTCCTGCGGCAACGGCGTCGCCAAGGTGGTGGCGGCCGACGGCGGCAAGGAGGTCGCCTCGCTGGCGATCGGCAAAGGGCCCGACTCGGTGATCTACGATTCCCAGCGCCAGCTCGCCTTCATCCCCTGCGGCCGCGACGGCGTGCTGGAGGTCATCTCGTTCGCCGACCCGGCGCATGTGGCGGTGGTGCAGCACGTGACCACCCAGGTCCTGACCCGCACCGGCGCCGTCGATCGGCAGTCGGGACGCATTTATTTGATGACGGCGGTGTCCGATCCGAGCAAGCCGCTGGGCGGCGGCGGCCGCCCGACCCCGAAGGAAGGCTCGTTCGAGATGCTGGTGGTGGGCCCGCAATAAAGCGCCCGCCTTGCCTGCAGCGAGGGCGCGCGCCGTCCGGAACATGCGACGCTGAAAAAGTGCAGAGCGGTTTTCGACCCTGGTGAGACCGCTCTGGAGTTCCAATCAACAAAACCCGGGTACGGCAGCGCTCCGGCCCGCGCGCTCGAGACCCGGATCCCTGCGGGAGGCCGCCATGCGCTACCGAAGTTTCATCGCCCTGATCGCGCTGGCAGCGGCGGTGTCGGCGACCATGACGGGCGCCTGGGCGTTTGACGAATCCAAGTATCCGCAGTGGAAAGGCGAATGGCGGCGCGTCCCGGTTGCCGGCCTCAAGGGCCAGCCGTCGCACGATCCCGATAAATCCGAGGGGTTGGGACAGCAAGCCCCGCTGACATCGCAATATCAGGCCATCCTGGAGGCCAGCATCGCCGACCAGGCGGCCGGCGGGCCGGGCAACGATCCGACCTATACGTGCCTGGCGCCCGGCATGCCGCGCGTCATGATCGTCTATGATCCGATGGAGATCATCATCACGCCCGGCACCACCCACATGTTGATGGGCCATATCCACGATTCGCGCCGCATCTTCACCGACGGCCGCGATTGGGCCGACGAGCTCGAGCCGACCTTTCAGGGCCACTCCATCGGCAGGTGGATCGACTCCAAATTCGACGGCCACTACGACCAGCTCCTGGTCGAGACCCGCGCGTTCATGGGGCCGCGCGTTTTCGACTCCACCGGCCTGCCGCTGCACGAGGACAACCAAACCATCATCAAGGAGCGGATCTACCAGGACGCGGCCGATGCCAACGTGCTGCACGACGAGATCACCACCATCGACCACGCGCTGACGCGGCCCTGGACGGTGACCAAGTCGTACCGCCGCATGCAGGTGGCGCGCCCGGTCTGGCGTGAGGTCATCTGCGCGGAGGGCAACCAGCACGTCAAGATCGGCCAAGAGGCCTACTTTCTCAGCGCCGACGGTTATTTGATGCCGACCAAGAAGGATCAGCTGCCGCCGGATCTGAAACATTTCCGCATGCCGTCGCGACCGCCGGCGCTCATTCCGCGATGACGTCATGGACCTCGAGCGGCTCGCTCCGCGCCACAATCCATTTGGCCTGCGCGGCCGCCCGCTCCCGGCCGCGTTCATCGAGCGGGAGCTTGATCATCTCCATCAGCGCCGTGACCTCCTGCCGCGCCGCCACATGCGAGGCGCTCCGGCTGATGCCGAGCGTTTCGTCGTCGAGGTCGTCCAGGGCGGTGAGCCCGCGCGGGAAGAACTCGCGGTAGACCACCCGCTCGGCAAGCCCTTCGGCGACGCGAAAGCCGATGCGGGTGGCCATCTCGGCCAACCCTTTGCTGATCCGCTCCTTGTTGCCGGAATCGATCAGCGAGAGGCGGTTGCGCATCACCACCCAGTCCATCCGGGCTCCGTCGACCAGCCGCCGCTGCAGCCGCGCCTCGCGCACCATCTGGGCGTAATGGCTTTCGCCGGTGACGGTGAATGTCGTCGGATCGACGCGGCCCAGGACATCGAAGTCCACGTAGCTGTCGTTGATCGGCGTGATCAATGTATCGGCCATGGAATGGGCCAGCCGGGTCAGGTGATTGTCGGTTCCCGGCGTATCGATCACCAGGAAATCATAGGCGCGCTCGATGCTCGAGAGGGCGTCGGCAAACCGGGTGAACTCGATCGCCTCGTTCTCATCGAGCTTGCGGGTCGATCCGGACGAGACGCAGAAATGCATCGGGACCTTGAGACGGCCGCCGCAGCGCTTCGCCCAGCCGCGCCGATTTTCCACGTAATGGGTGAAGGTCTTCTGCCGTGAATCAAGGTCGATGGTGGCGACCCGTTGCCCGAAATTCATCAAGGCGACGCTGAGATGCATCGTAAGGGTCGATTTTCCGGTGCCGCCCTTCTCATTGCCGACCACGATGACGTGCGCGGAAACCTTTCGTCTCGCGCTCGCTTGCATCAACATGCCACTAACTCGCTACGGACGCCCATTTCGAGACGAAGCAACTGGAAACCGAGAAAATTGACGCGCCTCAAAGTGGGACGAAGCAACCCTGCCCTTCCGGCGGGTACGAGATCAGACTATGGGAGACATTCTGCTACGTCATCGCCAACCCCATTGTCCCATCAAGATGCGGCCGTGGTGCGCGCGGCGCGCTGTCGGAGCGCGCGGATGCGGTGAATGAGCTCGCTGCTCGTTCCGTCCCCGTTCTCAAGCGGGGCCGGCAGCGAGATCTCTCCGTTCTCGCCCGCCAGCGCGGGCTCGCCGGCCTGCGCCTGGGCGCTCGCGGTCTTGCCGGCCACCAGTGAATCGATCGGCGAGTTCAGCCCTTCGAGCGCGACCGCGACGCGGACGACCTCGGATGCGACGTCGTTGATGCGCTCGCGCAGAACCGCATTGGCCATGCGCTCGGATGCCCAGGTCGTCTCGACCTGCTTCTTCATCGATTCGATATAGTCCTGCAGCTCGC
Source organism: Xanthobacteraceae bacterium (assembly GCA_035552735.1). GTDB lineage: Bacteria > Pseudomonadota > Alphaproteobacteria > Rhizobiales > Xanthobacteraceae > VAZQ01. Next base: position 10,147 of record DASZKX010000059.1, on the reverse strand, counting down.
CGCATTCCGCGCGCGCCCGCACGAGTTGCGCCTCGACCGACGCCCTGTCGGCGTTGAGGGCCTCGATTTCGGCCGCGTGGCGGCTCTCGGCCTTGGCCAGCTCCGGATGGAGGTTGAACTCGGCCATGAACCGGTCGAATTCCGCCTTGCGGTCGGCAAGCCTCTGCTCGGTCTCCTCCAGGCTGCGCATCCTGGCGGCGAGCTCGGCCTCAGTCGTGCGCAGCTGGGTACCGGTCGCGCGTTCCTTGTCCTGCAGCGCAGCCAGCACGGCGTTTCGCTCGGCCAGCTCCGCCTTGAGCCGGGCGATCGTCTCGCTGGTCTTGCCGATCTCGGCCAGCTGATTTGTGGTCTTGGACTTCATCTGCTCGACGCAGATCTCGAGCCGCCGGGTCGCGACCGCGATTTGGGAATGGACCTGGTCCATGTCCGCCTCGATGACCGTCATCACGGGCGGGGGCATGGATCGAAGGCGAAGGACCGCCGAGCGGCTGGCGCGGATGCGTATGGCCGCGAGGGTGCCAAATGTGAGCAAGACGGCGAACAGAAACCCGATCCCGAGATCGATGATCGGTTCACTCATTATCCAGCCCCGTACCCCGGCCACTCACGACCCACCGCGCAAGCAGGCTCAAAGTGACGACAAGAGCGCTTGTGGTCGCTGTCGTTGGCTTGAACAAAACGACTATACACGTTCTCAAACTAAAATGACATTTGTATGTTGGCTTGCGCAGAGATTTTTATTTGATGATCGATTGCGGCAGTCATCGCGTGGGCGCGGCGCTCGTGCTCAGGCGCGTTCACTCCGGGTCGGTGTTAACGATTTGATTTTTTTTGGCGAAATGAAACAGAATGATGCTCGGCAATGAGCTTGGCGATTTGGGACCGCAGCGGGTTCGCCGCCGCAGCGGTTCGCCGCCGCAGCGGTTCGCCGCTCCCGTGTTTCTCGCCGCGGCGGTTTGTCGCCGATTAATGCGATTCCTTGAAGCTCAATCGATCCGGGCTGCGCGAGGCGCCGCGCTTATTCCACCCGCCCGTCTCGTGATTGCGGCCGCCGCGCGGTCAGCCGCGCTTGATGAACGTTCCGTCGCGCAGCTCGGCGACCGCCTGCTGCAGCTCGGCCTGCGTATTCATCACGATCGGTCCGTACCAGGCCACCGGCTCCTCGATCGGCTTGCCGGAGACCAATAGAAACCTGATGCCCTCATCGCCGGCCTGCACCGTCACCTCGTCGCCGCTGTCGAACAGCACCAGCGATCGGTTGCCGGTCCGTTCCCGAACCCGGATCTCGCGCTCGTCGATTTCCTTCTCGGTCAGGACGCCGAACGGTTGCGATGCGGCAGAGAACGTGCCCGTTCCTTCGAACACGTAGGCAAAAGCGTGCCGATTGGTTTCCACCGGCAGGCTTTTGCGCCGGCCGGCCGGGACCCATACGTCGAGATAGCGCGGATCTGCCGAGACGCCGTCCACCGGACCGCGCTTGCCCCAGAAGTCGCCGCAAATGACCCGAACCTCGGTGCCGTCGTCATCGACGACCTTCGGCACCTCGGCGGACGCGATGTCCTGATAGCGCGGCGCCGTCATCTTGAGCGCCGCGGGCAGATTGGCCCAGAGCTGGAAACCGTGCATGCGCCCGTGCGGATCGCCTTGCGGCATTTCCTGGTGAAGGATGCCGCTACCGGCCGTCATCCACTGCACGTCGCCGGCGCCCAGGGTTCCGCGGTTTCCCAAACTGTCACCGTGGTCGACCGATCCGGCCAGCACATAGGTGATGGTCTCGATGCCGCGGTGCGGGTGCCAGGGAAAGCCGGCCCGGTAGTCGTCGGGACGATCGTTGCGGAAATCGTCGAACAGCAGGAACGGGTCGAGCTCGCTGGTCTCGTCGAAGCCGAAGGCCCGCCGCAGCTTCACGCCGGCGCCCTCGGTGGTGGGCTTGGATTGAATGATTCGCTTTACGGGTCGGATGGACATGCTGACTGGGTTCCTCCTGGGTCCGATGAGCCCGCAGCTTTGGGCGGCCCCTGATGGGACGGCGCGGGCGTCGCGTGCCACTTCGCCAATGGGGCGGCGGGCTCACATATAAATATGCACGGGCGGGATTTTCGGAAGCGGCCGGCCGCGAACCGCTCGGCCGCGTGGCGGTTGCGGCGGGTCGACGACCCGGGTCGCGCCGGGTGGCCTGAAAACAGGGCTTTGCCCGGGAACCGCTGATCACTTTCGCCCGAACAGCCGCTCGATGTCGGTGAGCTTGAGCTCCACATAGGTCGGCCGGCCATGATTGCATTGGCCGGAATTGGGCGTCGCCTCCATGTCGCGCAACAGCGCGTTCATCTCCTCGGGCTTGAGGCGGCGCCCGGCCCGCACCGAGCCGTAGCACGCCATGGTGGCGGCGACATGCATCAGGCTGCGCTCCAGCGGCAGCGTGGCGTCCCATTCCGCCATATGCTCGGCCAGATCCCGGACGAGCGCCCTGGCGTCGATCTCGCCAAGGAGCGAGGGGGTCTCGCGCACCGCGACCGCGCCCGGCCCGAACGGCTCGATGGCGAGCCCATAGCGCGCGAGCTCCTCGGTCCGGGCCAGCATCCGCTCGACGTCGGCCTCGTCGAGCTCGACGATTTCCGGGATCAGCAGGATTTGCCGCGCAACCCCTTGGCGCTCCAGCGCGCCCTTGAGCCGCTCGTAGACCAGGCGCTCATGGGCGGCGTGCTGGTCGACGATGACGAGGCCGTCGCGGGTCTGCGCCACGATATAGGTTTCATGCACCTGCGCCCGCGCGGCGCCGAGCGGCCGGTCGAGCAGGTCCGGTGCCGGCTCCGAGATTTCGTAGCGCGCATCCGCGGACGGAGCTCCCACATCGAAAGCGGCCTGCACGGTCTCCGCCAGACCACTTGAAAATCCCGGCCCAAAGCCGCCGCGCGCCGGCCCCTGAAAGCCGCGCAGATCGGCCGGGCGCGCCGGCGAGCGCCGCCAATCCCAGCTTCCGGGCCGCGGCGCCACGCCGGGCCGAAAGGCCGCGATGGTGGCGCTGCCGCCGGTCGTCGCCGCGCGCTGCCCCTCGCGCCCGAGCGCCTCGCGCAACGCGCCGATCAACAGGCTGCGCACCAGAGCGGCATCGCGGAAACGCACCTCGGCCTTGGCGGGATGCACGTTGACGTCCACCTCGCGTGGATCGAGCGTGACGAACAGCGCCACCAGCGGATGGCGGTCGCGCGGCAGATAGTCCGCATAGGCGCCGCGCACCACGCCGATCAGCAGCTTGTCGCGCACCGGCCGGCCGTTGACGAAGAGATATTGGCCGAGCGCGTTGGCGCGCGACAGTGTCGGCAGCGCCGCAAAGCCCGCGATGGCGAAACCCTCGCGCCCGCCCTGCACCTCGACCGCATTGGCGCGGAACTCGGCCCCCAGCACGTCGGCAAGCCGCGCCAGACGGCCGGTCGGTCCCGGCAGCGCCGCCGCCCAGGTCACCGGCGCGCGTTCCTCGCCCGCAAGCGTGAAGGCGACATCCGGCCGGCTCATGGCGAGCCGGCGCACCACCTCGCGGATGGCCTCGCTTTCGGTGCGGTCGCTCTTGAGGAACTTGAGCCGGGCCGGCGTGGCGTAGAACAGGTCGCGCACCTCGACACGGGTTCCCTCGCCCAGCGCCGCCGGCTTGACCTCGCTTTTCTGGCCGCCGTCGACCGTGATGGTCCAGGCGTGCGGCTCATCGGCGTGCCGGGCCGTGATGGTGAGGCGCGCGACCGCGCCGATCGAGGGCAAGGCCTCGCCGCGGAAGCCGAGCGTGCGGATGTCGAGCAGATCGTCATGCGGAAGCTTTGAGGTGGCGTGCCGGTCCACCGCGAGCGCGAGGTCTGCCGCCGTCATGCCGGTGCCGTCATCGGAGACCCGGATCAGCCGCCGCCCGCCGCCGTCGGTCACGATCTCGATGCGGCGGGCGCTGGCATCGAGCGCGTTCTCGACCAGCTCCTTGACCACGCTGGCCGGCCGCTCCACCACCTCGCCGGCGGCGATGCGGTTGACCATGCCTTCGGAAAGCTGGCGGACCGGCATTGGGGGCTCGGGGTGAAAGTGGCGAATAGCGAATAGCGAAGAGCGAGTAGCGAATAGAAAGCAAATACGACCTGTTCGCTACTCCCTATTCGCTACTCGCTATTCGCCGCTCACTCCCAACCCGGTTTCTCCTGCCGCAAGCTCTTGATCCCGGAACGGTTTTTCTTGGTGGCCAGGCGCCGTTCCTTCGACCCGCGGGTCGGCCGGGTCGGCCGGCGCGGCGTCGGCGCCACGCTCGCGCGCTCGATCAGCTCGACCAGGCGGTCGAGTGCGTCCTGGCGGTTGCGCTCCTGGGTGCGGTGCCGCTGCGCCATGATGACGATGACGCCGTCGCGGGTGAGTCGGCGGCCGGCCAGCTGCTCGAGCCGCGCGCGCACATCCGGGGCGAGCGAGGGCGACCGGCGCACGTCGAAGCGCAGCTGCACGGCGCTCGAGAGCTTGTTGACGTTCTGGCCGCCGGGCCCGGAGGCGCGCACGAAGCGCTCCTCGATCTCGCGCTCGTCGATGCTGATGCGGTCGGTGATCCGGATCATGGTTGGGCGAATGGCGAATAGCGAATGGCGAATAGTTAGCACAGGAGAGATTGAGTAGTGAGTAGCAAAGGGCACTTTCTACCTTCTGCTCGCTATTCGCTATTCGCTATTGGCCACTCGCTACTCAGTCGAGGTCACGCCCTCCGGTTGGCCCACCACCGTCACCAACAGGCCGGCATCGAGTAGACGCTTGGCCACCCGCTTGGTGTCGGCGAGCGTCACGGCCTCGATCAGGCCCGAACGGCGGCTGATATAATCGATGCCGAGATTGTCGAGCTGCATCTGGACGAGCTGGCCGGCGACCTTGGCGGAGGTGTCGAGCCCGAGCGCGTAGGAGCCCTCCAGATACGACTTGGCGTCGGCCACCTCCTGCTCGGTCGGGCCCGCCTCGGCCAGCCGATGAATCTCCCGCTCGATGATGCCGATCGCCTCGCCGGTGACCGCGGAGCGGGTCGCGGTGCCGCCGATCAGGACCGCGGCGTGCTCGAACCAGGTGAGGCTGTCATAGACCCCGTAGGCGAGGCCGCGCTTCTCGCGCACCTCCTGATAGAGGCGCGAGGAGAACTCGCCGCCGCCCAAAATGTAATTGACGATATAGGCCGCCATGAAATCGGGATCGCCGCGCCCGATGCCGCGCGTTCCGAAGGTGACCACCGCCTGCGGCACATCCATCGGGACCACGATGCGGCGGCCGAGCCCCTGCATGACCGTGTCGGGAACCGCCGTGAGCTCGGGCTCGGCCGGCAACGCCCCGAAGGTGCGATCGAGGAGCGCGCCGACATCCGCGGCATCGATGTCGCCCACGATGGCCACCTTGAGCTTGGCGCGCGCCAGCACGTGCCGGGTATAGGATTTCAAATCGTCGATGGTGATGCGGGCGACCGATTCGGGCGTGCCGGTCACCGGCCGCCCATAGGGATGGTCCGGAAAGGCGGCCTTCCACCAGGTGCGGCTGGCGATGTCGTTGGGGCTCGTGCTCTGGCGCTGCAGCCGCGAGATCAGCTGCGCGCGCGCGCGCTCCACCGCGTCGGTGTCGAAGCGCGGCGCCGTCAGGGCCAGACGCAGATAGTCGAAGGCTTCGTCGCGGTTGATGGTCAGCGTGCGTAGGCTGCCGCGCACATGGTCGCGCCCGGCGCCGAAGCTCAAGCCGATCGACTTGTTCTCCAATTTCGAGTGGAACGCCTTGGCGTCGAGATCGCCGGCCCCGTCGTCCCACACGCTGGCCGCCAGGTAGGCGATGCCGGGCTTGTCGGCCGGGTCCTGCTCGGAACCGCCTTCGAACGCGAATTCGAGCGCGATGAGCGGCGAGGGTTCATGCACCACCCAGGCTTCGATCCCGCCCGGGCTGACCACCCGCTCGATCTGGGTCGCCTGGGCGCCGCGATCGGCGAGCGTCAACGCCGCGACGGCCAGAAGGGCCGCACCGGCAAGTCGTCCGGCAAGCTTGCTCACGTGCGTTTCCCCTCTGGCCGCGTGGTGTCCCGGATCAGGTAACCGGTGACGGACCTTCGTTTGTCCAGGTAGCGGCGCGCCACCGCGCGCACCGCTTCCGCGCTGACCTGGCGTACGCGGTCCGGCCAAGACTGCACCTGCTCGACCGTCAAGCCGGTCGCCAGCGCCGCCCCGAACCAGCGCGCCAGCGTGGTCTGATTATCCTGCGCATAGGCCGCATCCGCGATCAGCCCGTTCTTCACGCGATCGAGCTCTTCTTCGGTCACACCTTTGTCGATCACCTCGGCCAGGACCGCGTCCATGGCGGCTTCGATCTGCGGCAGCGTCGTGCCGGGCTTGGGTGTCGCGGAAACCAGGAACGGCGAATAGTCGAGCGCGGTGCCGTCATAGCCGGCCCCGACGCCGAGGGCGATATCCTTGTCGATCACCAGGGTCTGATAGAGGCGGCTGTTCGAGCCGCTGCCCAGGATGGAGGCGAGGACGTCGAGCGCCTCGCTTTCGCCGGCTTCGGCCGTGCTCGCCGACGGCGCCAGATAGATGCGCCGCAGGCCGGGCTGCTTCACCCGCGGATCCGCCAGCGTGACGGTGCGGGCCGCTTCCTGCACCGGCTCCTTCGGCCGGTCGCGCGGAGCGACCTCGACCACCCGCTCGACCGTGCCGTAGGTCTGCTCGGCCAGCGTCTTGACCTCGTCGGCGGTGACGTCTCCGGCGACCACCAATACGGCATTGTTGGGCGTGTAGAAGCGCCGGTAGAACGCCATCGCCCCGTCGCGATCGAGCTTCTCGATCTCGTGCCGCCAGCCGATCACCGGCCGGCCATAGGGATGATTGAGGTAGAGCGCGGCCTCCATCTGCTCGCCGAGCCGGGCGCCCGGATTGTTGGCCACCCGCATGTTCTGCTCTTCGAGCACGACCTGCAGCTCGGGCTTCACCACCGCGTCTGTCAGCACCAGCCCGGTCATGCGATCGGACTCGAATTCCATCAGGGTCCTCAGGCGCTCGCGCGGGATGCGTTGGTAATAGGCCGTATAGTCGTCGGTGGTGAATGCGTTCTCCTGGCCGCCCAGGGTAGCCACCGTCTGGGAGTAGCGTCCGAGCGGATTTTTCTTGGTCCCCTTGAACATCAAGTGCTCGAGGAAATGCGCGAGCCCGGACTTGCCCGCGGTCTCGTCGGCGGAGCCGACTTTGTACCAGACCATATGGGTGACGACCGGCGTGCGATGGTCGGGAATGACCACGACCTCGAGGCCGTTGCCGAGAGTGAAGTGGGATACGTCGAGCCCGGTTGCGGCGCCGGCGGCAGGGCAGAGCGCCGCCAGGAGGAGCAGCAAGGAAACGGCGAGCGCGGACTTGAAGCTACGCTTCAAGCCCAAACGTTTCACTTCCAAAGGCATCATGAGCCCCTCGGTGATGTGGTCGTCCCCTTACCCTAGGCTACGTACTGCTACTGGCGCCAGCCGCCGGCCGCCCCATGGCGCCAATCGCCCCATGGCGCCAATCGCCACATGGCGCCAGATGCCTATGGCGCCAGATGCCAAGTCGGAGCTCGGGCTAAAATCGCGGATCGTCACAAGCCGCCGGAAGGGCCGGGTTGCGCCTGACCGGGTTGCGTCTGCAGGGCTGTCTCCGGCGTGGTCGACTTCGCGGCAGCGGGCGGCGGCGGAGTGATTCCGTAGGGCTGGCTCGGCGAGGGGCTTTCATAGTCGGGCGGCGGCTGAGTCAGGCTCTTGCGCAACGGAGCCGGCCCGATCGGGGCGCTCGCTGGCCGGTCACTGCTGGTGAACAGCTTGCCGAAAAAGTTGCCCGAAGATGCCGGCTGGCTCGGCGGGATGGCGGCGGTCGTGTCATTTCCGGATGGCGCGCCCGCGACGCTGGGCTCGGCGGCGCGCTGCGGCACCGGGAGCCGGTCGAGATCGCGAACCTGGCTGCCCTGCTTCTGGCCGTCGCCTGATTTGGGATCGACCGGCCAATTGGGGTCTCTGGCCCGAGCGGAGGTTTGCGGCGGGGGCAGGTCGCGGGTCGCCGGCACCACCAATGGGGGTCGCTCGCGATATTCGATGTTGTTCTCGCCCCCGATGCCGAGGCTCTTCAGCACGCTCCCGAACAGCCCGCCATCGCCGCCCTCCTGGGCGTGGGCAACGCCCGGCGCCATGCCGGCGAGCGCGATCAGCCCGAGCGCGCCCGCCAGGGCAGCGAGCCGTACGTGCTTCTTCCAGACCGGCCGGGTCCGGATCCGCTGGGCGCAAAGGTATTCCATCATGTGGGATTCCATCATGACTAAGCCTATGATTGTCCCTGTGATTTTCCCCTCGACACGGCGCCCGTCGAGCCCCGGGTCGGCACCGTCCCATCCAAGGCTGCCGCGACTATGACCCGGATCGGGGCGCTTTTGCGGCATTGTCCCGGAACAAGGACTCATACAAGAGTCCCGCTACGCCGGCAACAATGGCGGTGTCCGCATAGTTGAAGACATACCAGTTGAAGTGGATCGTCGGCGTGGTGATGTGGAACAGGACGAAGTCGGCCACCCCTTCGTGCACGAACGGATCAATCGCATTGCCGACGGCGCCGCCGGTGATCAGTCCGAGCGCCACTGCGGTCAGCCGCGATCCTGCGCGCGCAAGCCAGACCCATAACAGCACCATCGCGACCGCCTTGATGGCCAGCAAGGCCCATTGGCCGGCCACGCCTTCCTGCTGGAACAGGCCATAGCTGATGCCTTTGTTCCAGACCAGGACGAGGTCGAGGAACGGGGTGATCCGCACCGGAATACGGGCCTGGATGTCGAACACATAGAGCAGCCAGAGCTTGGTGCCTTGATCGATCGCCGCGGTCGCCACCGCCACCGCGAGGCCCAATCGGGTGAGACGTCCCCACAACATGCGCCGGTCCTATTCCGCCGCCCGGCGCAGCGCGTCCCACTCGCGCAGCGCCTTGGCGTCGCGCGGCGAGACATCCGGATAGGCCGGGTCGTCACCGATCGTGGTCAGGATCTTCCAGGACCGCGCGCATTTGCGCCCCTGCGCCAGCCGCACCTCGACTGCCACGCCCGGCACGTCGTCGAGACGAAACGCCGATGCGGGGCCATCGCCCTGCACCAAGGTCGCGGTCGACGTGATGGCGACCTCCGCCAGGTCGACATCGAGCAAAGCAACAAACAGGTCCGGATCGGACACATGGACAAAGGGATCCGCCTCGAGCGAGGAGCCGATGCGCTTGGCCGCCCGCTCGATCTCGATCGCGCCGGTCACCACGCGCCGGACCTGGCGCACCTTGCGCCATTTCTCGGCCAGGGCCTCGTTGCGCCAGGAGGCTGGAATATCGGGAAAGAGCTCCAGATGCACCGAGCCGTCCGCCGATCCGGTGCGGGCAAGCCAAGCCTCCTCGGCCGTGAAGGGCAGCATCGGGGCGAGCCAGGCCACCGTCGCCCCAAACAGGTGATCGATGACGGTGAGGCTGGCCTTGCGCGCCGGCGAGGAGATCGGATCGCAATAGAGCGTGTCCTTGCGGATATCGAAATAGAAGGCCGACAGATCGACCGTCATGAACGTGCTGAGCGCCGCGAAAATGCGCTTGTAGTCGAATTCCGCATAGGCGGCGCGCACTTGGGCGTCGACCTCGGCCAGGCGGTGCAGCATCAGCTTCTCGAGGTCGGGCATACGCTCGGGCGCGACCCGATCCTGCTCCTGGAAATGACCGAGGCTTCCCAGCATCCAGCGGATGGTGTTGCGCAGCTTGCGATAGGTCTCGGCCGTGGTCTTGAGGATCTCGGGACCGATGCGCAGGTCGTCGGCGGTGTCGGAGGCGCACACCCACATGCGCAGGATGTCGGCGCCGGATTGCTTGATCACGTCCTGCGGCGCCACCACGTTGCCGAGCGATTTCGACATCTTGCGGCCGTTCTCGTCGAGCACGAAACCGTGCGTGAGCACCACGTCGTAGGGCGCAACATCGCGGGTCCCGCAGCTTTCGAGCAGCGAGGACTGGAACCAGCCCCGATGCTGGTCGGAGCCTTCGAGATACATCACGGTGTCGGGGCCGCCATCCTTCTTGCGCTTGATGCCGGCGAGGGACGGGAAATGCTCCGGGTCCTCCAGCACGAAGGCGTGGGTGGAACC
>DASZKX010000058.1:0-6005 GCA_035552735.1 Xanthobacteraceae bacterium | reverse complement strand
TGCTTGGCGAGCGCCGAGCTCGCCCCATAGGAGACCACGACCTTGTGTCCGGCGTCACGCTGATACTGGGCATCGGCATCGTCCAGGGCGTTCTTGAGGCTCGCCGCCCCGAATACCAGCAGGTCGCGGCCTTGCGCATCGGCGGCGTTGCTCCACGGGACCGCGAGCACGACCACCGCCGCAACGACCAGCGCGCGCATGGCGCTGAGAAATGTCGCCATTGTCCGGCCTTTCCATATCTTTCTTGTGCCGCTATATTCGAACGAATACGTCCATCTGTAAAGGGGCGCTGTTCAAAGAGGTAAGTCGACCCTACTGGCGGCTTGCATTGAAACGCAAGCGATCGCAGCGCGCCCATGGACGGTCCGTGACATTTACATCCCGTTTCCCGCAACCACGAAGGAACCCGTCATGAAGCTCAGCGCACGCAATCAGCTCAAGGGCAAGATCGTCGAGGTGCTCAAGGGCGCCACGACCTCCCATGTGCGCATCGATATCGGCGGCGGCGTCATCGTGACGTCCTCGATCACCAACGAGGCGGTCGCGGATCTCGCTCTCCAGAAGGGCGACGACGCCTGGGCGGTCATCAAGGCCTCCGACGTGATGATCGGCAAATGATGTCGCTCGACCGGCGCGCGCTGCTGACCGGGCTTTCGGCCACGCTGCTGGCGCCGCGCGGCGCGCGGGCCGCGACCATAACCGACAGTGCCGGGCGCTCCGTGCCGGTGCCCGGGCGGGTCGAGCGGGTGTTTCCAGCCGGGCCACCGGCCTCCATCATGCTTTATACTCTGGCGCCCGGGTTGCTGCTCGGCTGGACCCGCCCCAACCGGCCCGAGGAGCGCGAGTTCCTGCTGCCCGACATCGGCAGCCGTCCGGAGGTCGGGCGGATCACCGGCCGCGGCAATACCGCCAATCTCGAGGCCGTGCTCGGGCTCAAGCCGGACCTTATCCTCGATGTCGGCTATGTGACCGACACCTATGTCTCGCTCGCCGACCGCGTGCAGCAGCAAACCGGCATCTCCTATGCGCTGCTCGACGGCCGCTTCGAGGAGACGGCACGGGCCTACCGGCTGCTCGGAGAGCTGATCGGCCGCCGCGAGGACGCGGAAGTCCTCGCCGGCTACACCGAACGCACCGTCGCGACGATCACCGGCCGGATCGCCGGCATCCCCAAGGATCAGCAGCCGCGAATCTACTTCGCGCGCGGACCGCGCGGCCTGGAAACCGGGTTGGGCGGCTCAATCACGGTCGAATTTCTGGCTCAGAACATCGCCGGCGAGACCCGCGGCGGACTTGGCAATGTCTCGATCGAGCAGGTGCTGGTGTGGAATCCCGACATCATTGTCACCATCGACCGGGACTTCGCCGCCAAGGTCTACGACGACCCGGCCTGGGCCACGGTCGCGGCCGTCCGCGCCCGCCGCGTGTACCTGTCTCCCCGACTGCCGTTCGGCTGGGTCGATTTTCCGCCTTCGGTGAACCGGCTCATCGGCCTGTGGTGGCTGGCGAAGATCCTGTACCCGAACCTGTTCCCGGAGGATCTCAATCTGCTGACGCGCCAGTTCTATCAGACGTTCTATCACGTGCAGGTCACGGATCAGCAGATCGACCGGGTGCTGGCCGGAACTTGATCGATCGGGCCGTGCTCGATCAGCCGCGTGCCGGTCTGGCGTCCGGCAGCTTCTGCCTGACCCGCCCGATGTCCTGCCAGGGATCCTGCTTCAGGCCGCTCAGGCGCTTCATCACGTCAAGCACCGTATATTGGTGCGCCGAGGTCGTGCGCCCGAGCTCCTGCCAAGCGACCGGAACCGAAACGGGCGCGCCCGCGCGAGCACGGGTCGAATAGGCGGCAACGGATGTCTGCTCCAGCGAGTTGCGCAGATAGTCGACGAAGATCTTGCCCTTGCGCAGCGATTTGGTGATCTTGGCGACGTATCGATCCGGATCGTCGGCCGCCATTGCGAGCGCAATCGCCTGGGCGAAGCTCTTCGCGCGGTCCCAGTCGGTGCCCTCGACCGGCAGCACCACATGCAGGCCTTTGCCGCCCGAGAGCTTCACGAAGCTCTCGAGCTCGAGCGCAGCCAGACGCTCCCGCACATCGCGCGCTGCCGCCGCCATGTCGGACCAGTCGGCGCCCTCGCCCGGATCGAGATCGAACACGATCCGGTCGCAGACCTCAAGACGATCGAGCCTGGAGCCGCGAACGTGAATTTCGAGCACGCCCACCTGCACCAGCGACAAGAGGCCGTCGAGATCGTCGATCCCGATGACTTGCCGGCCCTTGCCGTCGATAACGGTGCGCAGCGTCTTCTCGCTCAGTCCAGCGGAGGCATGCTTCTGAAAGAAGCATTGGCCTTTGGTGCCCTCCGGGCAACGCACCAGCGCCAGCGGGCGTCCGATCACGTGCGGCGCCATCCGGTCCCAAACAGCGCCGTAATAGTCGGCGAGACCCTGCTTGGTGACGCCGACATCCACCCAATAGACGCGATCCGGATGAGTGAGCCGCACCTCGTCCGCGCCGGCGTGTCCGTTACCAGTACCGGCGCCGACACCGGACGTCGGGGCTCTTCGCCGCGCCGGCGCCGCATGTTTCGAGGTCTTCTTGGCAATGCTGGTTCTGGCGGCCATGGCGGATGTCTCCCGGGCAACTTCCTGGGCGGGCTTGTGCTCGCGCAGGCCCTTGAACGCGGCCTGGCGCACCAGACGGTCGGCGGTCCAATCGCGGAAATTGGCCTCGATCACCACTTTCGGCTCGACCCAGACCAGGTCGTGGCGGCGGCGTTCCTGCGGCGGTGACGGATCGATCGGCGGCCGATCGGTTTTCAACGGATGCAATCGGCTCCAGAGATCCTTGGCCATCGCCTGCGAATAACCGGTGCCGATACGGCCGCCATAGCGCAGGCTGCCGCCCTCGTGATAGCCGACGATCAAGGCCCCGATGGCGTTGCGCAAGACCGTCGAGGGCGCGTAGCCGATGACCACGAACTCCTGCCGGTTGGCGCATTTGGCCTTGATCCAACTTTCAGAGCGGCCCGAAACATAGGGTGATTGCGCACGCTTGGACACGATCCCTTCGAGCTTGAGATCACAAGCCTGCCGCAGCACAACCGAGCCTTCATCGTCGAAATGCGCGCTCAGCCTGATCGGCCTGGACTTCTCTGCGTGCTCCAACAACCGGGCGAGTGCAGCCTTGCGCTCCACCAGCGGGAGGGGCGTGAGATCGGCACCGTCGAGATGGAGAAGGTCGAAAACGTAGTAGACGAAGGAATCGCTCCACCCGGCCTTGAGAGCAGCCTGCAAGGCCGAGAAGCTCGAAACGCCGCTCTCGTTCTCGACCACCAGCTCGCCATCCAGCAACGCCGTCTCGGCGGGCAAGTCCGCAGCCGCGGCGGCGACGTTGGGAAACCTGCCGGTCCAATCCAGAGCCTTGCGGGTCAGGAGGCGCACCTCCCCGTGATCGAGCCACGCCTGGATACGGTAGCCATCGAACTTGACCTCATGCACCCAACCCGGATCGCTCGGAGCCTCTCCCCACAAGGTCGCGAGCTGGGGCGGGACGAAGTCCGGCAATGGGGCACCGGCGGGTTTCGCCTTCGCGGACTTGCGTTTCTTGGTCGACTTCTTCTCCGCCGACGCCGCCGCCGCGCGCGGCGCACGCTTGGCGCCCTGCGGCTTGGCGGCAGAGGCATTGCGCCGCGCAGGCTGCGCGATCTCCTGCGCCGACATCTTCGCCACCTTCCCGGGCCCACCGCTGCGGTTGGATTGCCAGACCCGTTTGCCGCCGCGACCTTCGGCAATCTCCTCGAGGGAACGGCCGCTCACCACCGACAACGGCGTTTGCTCCAGCACATCTTCGTCGCGCACACGACGCGCGGCTTCGTCATCCGACTTGATCAGCAGCCAAGGATCTTGCTTTTCGTTCGGCCGCTTGCGCATGCGGACCAGATGCCATCGGCCTTTGAGCTTCTCGCCGTCGAGCACGAAGGTCAGGCGGCCCTTCCGGTAATCCTTGCGCGGGTCGTCCTTCGGATACCAGCGGCCGCGATCCCAGATCATGACGGTCCCGCCGCCGTATTGCCCCTCGGGAATGGTACCCTCGAACGTATTGTACTCGATCGGATGGTCCTCGACATGGATCGCCAGGCGTTTTTCGCCCGGAACCAGGCTCGGCCCGCGGGTCACCGCCCAGCTCTTCATCACGCCATCGAGCTCGAGCCGAAGATCGTAGTGCAGCCGGCGGGCGGCGTGCTTCTGGACCACGTAGCGGCCGCCCTGGGAGCGGGCGGTGCCACCGCGCGGCTCGGGTGTCATCCCGAAATCACGCTTCTTGCGATAGACTTGCAGGCTCACGGCTCGGCTCGCTGGCCCGGGCCGCGTGCGCTTGCCGCCGGGGCGCGTGTCAACCTCGCCATGCGCTTTCGTTCTTCTGCTCGTAGTCGTGAAAGGCCTTGACCAGACCGCCCAAGACCTCGGCCGAGGTCTCGAACATCGCTTTAAGTTGCGGTTCGTCAACTTTTTCAATGTCTTCCCGCAAATGGTCGATGGTTTCCTTCAAACGACGTTGCATTTTCTGGGTGTGGTGGCGCGGATCGTGATCGGTGGTGCTGGCCATCGGGGACTCCGTGGACTGCGCCCGGCGCGGGGCGCCCTCGCCGAGATCACCACATCAACGGCACGTATCACGCCAGGTTCCACGCGCAGCCGGGCCATGCGGCTCTTTCGCCTTAGTGCAAAAGCTTGGCCAAGTCTAACTGAGACGGTCAGCAGCCGCCGGCGCCGCCCGCGACGCCGCCGGTGTTGGGAACCGGCGCTGGATTCGCCTTGAGCTGATCCTGCGTCGTGGCCTGATTGGAACCTACGGTTCCATTGTTGATCAGCGGCGGGGTCCCGGTGGCGTTGCCGGGGGGAGGCGTGCCGGTTGCGCTGCCCACGGTCGATCCACCTCCGCATCCGGGCCGCGTTCCGTTCGCTGTGTTCGTCCCGGGCGTGGTCGACTGCCCCGGAGTCGTCGATTGCCCCGGCGTGGCTGAGGATTGCCCTTGCGTGGGCGAAGGAATGCTCGTCGATTGCCCCGGCGTCGGCGCGGGGGCCGGTCCGATGCCGCTTCCCGGACTGACAGAGGAACCTGCTCCGCCTGCGCCGGCACCGCCTGCAGCACCGCCGCCACCGGCGCCTTGCGCAAGGGCAAGACCCACGCTGCCAGCAAACAAGAGGCCGGTCACGATAGCCACGTGTCGCTTCGATTGCATTTCGATCTCCTTGTGTTGCTCCCATCGGACCAACGCCCGCATGCAAGCGCAGTTCCCGAAAGACCCCATTCGCCGCCGTCAACGTCAAAAGACGTGCGACGTTTGCCGATGCAGCGAAGACACCGAAGCTTGGCGGGCGCGCATTCGCGCAAAGATGATCAAAACTCGCCGTCCCGGATATAGGCTTGGCTCCACAGCGTCACCTGCAGGATCATCGATTTCCACCAGGCATCGTACATGCGGTTGACCACCTCGGCGGGATGCCCCTTGCTGGCGAGGTAGGGCTTCATCGGAACCACGATCGCGGCGCTGAACGCGATCAAATCGCGCGCCCGAATATGGCCGAGCGTATGCCCGTTGTCGGTCTTGTTCTTCTTCGAGCGATGATGGCGTAGCCCGATCTCGTATTGATAATCGAGCCAGGCCTGATCGTACTCGGCCCTGGCGGTATCAAGCACCCATTGACCGAAGCGCTTCTTCACCGCCGCCGCATACTCGGTATCGACCTCGTGGGTCTTGGGGTCCTCGTCATAAGCACGCAAATGCGGGTTGGCGAATATGATGCCGCGCCAAGCCGCGAGCAGATTGTCGATCTGGTCGGCCAGCACGTCTTGCGAAAGGCGCAGATAGAACGCGTCCTCGTCGGAAAACAGCGCCGATTTCTTCAGCTTCTCCCACTCTTCGAGCGTGATCGGCGATTTCGCCACCTCCCGGCTGCCGTAAGTGTAGCCCGGGATCCGTGGCTTGTCGGTCTTG
>DASZKX010000057.1:0-3648 GCA_035552735.1 Xanthobacteraceae bacterium | reverse complement strand
GATTCCGGCCCGCCCGATCGCAAGAAACCCGCATATTTCGCTAATAACTTGCGCACCACCGTGAAAAAACCCGCATTTTTCGCGAGGAAGTCATGGTCAGACCCCATCCGAATCGTCTAATGCGGCTCGGGTGAGAAGTGGTCTTTGGCCACTTGCGGCAACCAGGAGGGCCAGCCATGGCAGCCAAGAAACCGGGCGCACAGGCGACCGTGACTTTGAAGCATCTCGCCGCCAGCCTTGCGGAAACCCATGAGATGTCGAAAAAACAGACCGAGGCCGTGCTCGGCGATCTTGTCGGCTTGGTGTCGAAGCATCTCAAGAAAGGCGACCGCATCCGCATCGGTGGCCTCGGCATCCTGGTGGTGCGCAAACGTGCCGCCCGGATGGGCCGCAATCCGGCCACCGGCGCGCCGATCGAGATCAAGGCGAGCAAGAAGGTGGCCTTCCGCGCCGCCAAAGAGCTCAAGGAAGCCGTCTGACAGTTTCGCCCGCCTTCGCCACCGGGCATCGGCGGGCGCCTACGCGGCCCGGGCTCCGCGCGCGCCCATGGCCGCGGGATATTGCCGCCGCCAGCCGGCCCGGCGGACGGCCTTCCAGCGGCCGCCAGGCGGCCCTCCCCACGGCCGCATCCGAGCAGCATCGTCGCCGAGATGAAGCATGCTCCGCGCCGCCCGCCTCGCGTTGCGGCGTGACGCTCAGTTCGTGCGGGCCTGGCGAGCGGCATTGCCTTCAAAAAATTCCAACCCGATGGATTCGCGCCGCGGACCTTCTTGCGCATGGCGCAACTGCCGCGCGGTTTCACAAACCATTCTTCCGCGTCATCGAAGCCTCGGATTTACAAGTCTTGGATTTGATTTGCAGACCTTGGACTTGCAAGTTTTGGACTTGCACTGGATTTGCAAGCCTTTCGGTCGCTCGGTAAGGTGCCGAACGCTGGGAGCCATCCACGGGTATTTGGTCTAATCACCGGGCATCCATCTCCAGCTTGAAATGTCATGACCGAGAAACGCTCAGCGGCCGCCGCTCCGTTCGTGCAGAATTCTCAGGTCGAGAGCAGCGCCCGCCCAGGCCCGTCGCCAGCCGTGCAGCGCTATCCGATACTGATCGGCATTTCCGGAAAGCGGACTTTCGACGAGACGAGCGCGCAAGCGGATCGTGCCGTGGCAGAGGAAATCGCCGCGCGCTTCCGAACCGTGTTCGCGGCGCTCGATCGCGATTTGCCGCAGACCCCGAAGGTCGTCCTCATGGGGGCCGCCTTCGGGGCCGATCTGATCGCCGCGGAAACGGCTCTTCAAACCGGGCCCACCTGGGCCGTGGCGGCGATCCTGCCCTTCGAGCGCGCGCTGTTCGAGGAAGACTTCCATCCGGCATGGGACGAGCCGGCCTGGCGCGAGCGGTATGCCGCGCATGCGACCGCGTTCGAGCGCATCCTGGGTCCGCCCGACCGGCCCAATCCACGGGTCCTGCTGCGCGAGCTGCCGAAGCTTGCAGTGGTGGGCGGCGGCGTCGCCACGGCCGACCCTCTGTCCCGGCACAGCGTGCGGCGCGACAAGACCCAGCGCCGCAATCATTACGAACAGGTCGGTCAGCTCATCGCCGAGACGTCCACCATCATGATCGCCGTCACCGGCGCCGACGAGGAGCCGGAAACATCGGAGGCCAACGGCGGCACGGCACGGATCGTGGCCTATCGTCGCGCCGGTTGCCCCGACGCGCCGGGCGCGGCGGTCGCCCGACGCAGCTCGGTCCTGCGCCATGAGTGGTCGGAGGTGATGCTGCCCCCCGCGGGCTACGTGTGGCTGATGGACCCGCGATACAGCGACCGTACCGGCCCCTATCCAGTCAAAGTGCTGCCGCCGCTGGTCGATCGCGCGGTGGCGGACGTCTATGGCGGGCACCCCGGCCGGGATATGCCCGAGCCCGAGGAGCCCGAAACCTACGTTGGCCCTCTACGCTGGCTGGCAAGGGCGCTGCGCGCAGTGGCGGCGCGCCTGGGCGGCACCGATCGCGCGGGCAGCGCCGCTTTGCGGCGCTTGCGTGCAAGCCTCGCGGTCGCGCGAGGATTCGAGCGGTTTCACCGGGAGCGAACGCCGACTGCCGGCGCGGCGGCCCCCGCGGCGGACTTGTCGCCTATAGCCGACGTCCCCGACGCGCTGAATTCCGCGCGCTCTCCGATCAGCTCACGGCAGCGCGTGGTCAACTCCTACGTGCGACGGGACTTTCGTTGGCTGGCGCGTTTGTTCCTGCTGGCCGTGATCGTCTTCGAGAGCTATGCGAAATTGTTCCACGAAAAGGCGTGGCTGCTGGCGGTCTATCTCGCGATCCTCGCCGTGATCGGGCTGCGGGCGCTACGCGGGCGTTGGATGCTGTGGGAAGCCGTCGCCGAAGATTATCGCGCGGTTGCCGAGATCCTGCGCGTGCAACGCGCATGGTGGTCGGCCGGACTGACCGCGCGCGTCGACCGCGAGCATCTGCAGGGCGTCGATCAGGATCTGGCGCCCATCCGCGATTGCGCCAAGATGATCATCGGATGGATTGTGCTGCGCCACGGATGGACTGACGCCACTCCGGTGCGTGACTGGGCCCAGGTCCGCGGTACCTCGCCGCAGCCTCGGGATTTGCGCGGCCGGAAAAAACCGCCCGATGACTGGGTCGGTAGCCAGCTCTGGTTTTTCGTCAACAATGGGGAGAAGCGCGAAACCGACGTGCATCGTATCGACGCGGCAAGCTGGTCACTGTTCGTCGTCTCGGGCGTGCTCGCCGCCGTGCTTTGGGCGTGGATGATCTTCCCGCAGACGTTGACCAAGTTCGCGCAGCAGGCGGATAGCCTCCTCGCCTGGGCGTCGATTGCCGGCCTCGACCTCGCTCCGCCGCTGTGGGTTCTGGGGGCGGCGCTGGCGATCGGGTGGCGTGTTTGGAACCATGATGTCCGCCGCGGCTGGGGGGCGATACTCCTGACCGGTGCGGTGGGTGCGCTGGCCGCCGTCAGTTTTGCGCTGGCGCTCAACGCTGCCGGACCGCTCGTCGCCGAAGCAACCGGCCTGTACGAGCCCGACTTGGCGGCGAAATACGCCCTTCTGGCAAGTCTGGTCGTGATCTCGGCGACGGCAGGCGCGCTGCGCTATCTCATGGAGCGGCTCAATATCGAAGCGGAAGCGCTCGAATATCGCGACGCCCGCGATCGCTTCGAGCGCGCCGAGCGGCGGCTCGCCCACGGTTCCGACCCGGCGACCGGAGCTCCGGCGGACGAGGACGCGGCCCGGCGTGTGGTCTATGAGCTCGGCCGCCTCGCCTTGGCCGAGAACGAGGCCTGGCTGAAGTCGCGGCGTGAGCGGCCCCTCACCCCGGTGGTCGGCTGAGGGCGCCGGACGCCATCGATCGTGCTCGTGTCGGTCGCCCAGTATGCGCATCGCGTGAGAACCGGAGGTTGATTGATGAGCAACGAATCCGACAATCGCATTTCCATGAAGACGATCTCAAAAGTGACGCACGTCTTCGGGGCGGAGCCGGCTGGTATCCTGTTGCAAATGGTGACGAGCGAGGGAGAGGTGATCGACGTTTTTCTCCCCCGGGATCTCGTGGCTGAAACCAAGGACATCCTGCAGATCGCGCTCGAAAGGTTTCTGCCTCGGTAGCCTAGACCGAAGC
>DASZKX010000056.1:0-1839 GCA_035552735.1 Xanthobacteraceae bacterium | reverse complement strand
GCGCCTCGGGGGCGAGCGGTTTGGGCGCCGCGTCCGCCGGCTCGAGGGAGGGCCACATGAAAGCGAGGTCGACGCGCTCGTGCGCGCCCGGCCGCCGCTGAACCGGCACGCGGATCGCCGCCGGCGGCAGCTCGAACGCGACGCCGCCAATCGTGACCGGAAGCTCCGGCGCATCGAGCGCGACCGGAAGTCCCGGCCAGCGCGGCCACAGTACATAGACGATATAGGCCACCGCCGCGAGCATCAGCACGAGGAGGGTGGGCAGCAGCAGCAGGCCGCCGCCCGCCGGCCGCGACCCGCCGGGCGGACCCGCTCGCAGTTCACGCTTGAAAAGGCCCGAGCCGACCACGGTCTGTGCGCCTCCCGAATCAGCCGTGAGTATGGCACGCGATGTGGGCGAGAGATGGCGGGGCCCTGGCGGTGGCGTTAACGATTAATTAAGGATGCTCTGGCGCCGGCGGCTGCGCTCTGCAAAGCATCGGGCTCTGTCACCGCGTACAGGACACGATGTCAGCCGATTCCATACAGTCCTTCTTTGCCCTGGCGATCGGGTTTGCATTTGCGGGGCTGCTGGCCACCGGCTACCAGGCGGCGACCAGCCGTCCGGCGAGCTTTCGCCTGCTGCAGGCCGGCCCGCAGCCGGCGGCCTTCGCGGCGGTGCCTTTTCTGGTCTTCGCCGCGCCCTTCATCATCATGCGCAACATCCTGCGCCACCGTCGCCCCGAAGGCTGGCGCGTCTGGGTCGTGATGTCGGCCACGATGGTGGCCGGCTTCTGGAGCCTGATGTCGGGCACCGTCACGATCTCGCTGCTCATGGGGCTCGGCCTGTTCGGGATGTAGCGTCGTTCGCGCTCGCGGCATCGACGGCCGAGCGGTTTTCTTTTCGTCCGACGCCGCCGCGCCTCGCCAAAGCGCGACCGCCATGGCAAGGTCCCGGCGCACAAGAAGGAGCGCCCGGATGGCGATCTATCAGCTCGATGACGAGCACCCGGAGCTGCCGGCCGGTCATCGATACTGGGTGGCGGAATCCGCCTCCGTCATCGGGCGCGTGCGCCTCAAGACCGATGCCAGCATCTGGTTCGGCTCGGTGCTGCGCGGCGACAATGCCTGGATCGAGATCGGCGAGCGCAGCCAGATCCAGGACAATTCCACCCTCCACACCGATCCGGGCTTTCCCATCACCATCGGGCCCGATTGCGTCATCGGGCACAACGTGATGCTGCACGGTTGCAGCGTCGCGGCCAACAGCCTGATCGGGATGGGGGCGGTGGTGCTCAACGGCGCCAAGATCGGCCGGCACTGCCTGGTCGGCGCCGGCGCGCTGGTCACCGAGGGCAAGGAGTTCCCGGATCACACCCTGATCGTGGGAGCGCCGGCGCGCGTGATCCGCACGCTCGGCGAAGCAGAAGCGGAAAAGATCGCCCGCGCCGCCGACGGCTACGTCAAGCGCTGGCAGCGCTACGCCGCCGGCCTCAAGCGGATCGAATAAGACGCGCCGCCGGTTCAGCGCGGCTCGATCCGTTCCGGCGCCAGCAAATGCGATGGAACGAACCGGGTCCTCGGGAGCTTGACTGACGTCGACGCGCGCGAGCAAGGATCCCCAGGCCATGAAAATGATCATCGTATTCTCGTCGGTAGCGGTTTTGGCGATTGCGGGAACAGCCCAGGCAGAGGCCAAGGGCTGCCTCAAGGGCGCCATCGTGGGCGGGGCGGCGGGCCATTATGCGGGCCATCACGGTCTCATCGGCGCGGCCGCCGGATGCCTGATCGGCCGCCATGAAGCCGCGCAACGCGAGCGCGAGCGCGAGCAGGAGAGGGCGCGCCAGGGTGCTCCCGATG
>DASZKX010000055.1:0-5837 GCA_035552735.1 Xanthobacteraceae bacterium | reverse complement strand
CGAGCTGCAGGAGCTGGTCAGCGTGGAGGAGCAGTTCACAGATGCGTTACGTCAGATGGCCGACGCTGCGTCGCATCCGTCTCTGAAGAAGGCCTTAACGCATCATCGAGGGGAAACGCAGGCCCAGGCGCAACGGCTTCTATCAATCTTGCAGAGACACGGCGCGAAAGCGCGGGCGCACACCGACCAGGCCATGGAGTGCCTTATAAATGAGACCAAAAAGATGCTCGCAATGCTCAAGGGTGACGACATCCGCGACGCAGGCCTGATCGCATCGGTCCTGAAGCTCAAGCACTATGAGATCGCGGCCTATGGCACCGCCGCCGCGTTGGCCGGTCAGCTCGATCTGCGCGACGAGCAGCGCATGCTGCACGAGAGTCTTGAGGAGGAAAAGAAGACCGATGCGCTGCTGACCAAGCTCGCCAAGACGGAGGTGAATCAAGACGCGCTTGCCGCGTAGCAGCGGCCTCGGTACCACCATCTCACCCCTCACCGGCTGATGCGTCAGTCCCCTCAAATAGCGCCATTCTCGCGTAATCATCCGCGACTTTTTGACTCAGTCGTACCAGGACATCGCGCATTGGATCGCCAGCGCATAGACAAGTGGCTCTGGCATGCCCGGGTGGTGCGCACGCGCGCCGCCGCGGCGGCGCTTGCCGCCTCGGGCCATGTGCGGGTCAACGGCCAGCGCATCGACCTCGCCAGCCGCGCCGTGCGGCTGGGAGACGTGGTGACGGTGGCGCTCGACAGAACCGTGCGGGTGCTCAAGGTCGCGGCGTTCGCGGAGCGCCGGGGCTCGGCGGAAAGTGCCCGCGTGCTGGCGGAGGATCTGACGCCGGCGCCTGCGCCCGATCAGGCCACGCCGCCCGCAACCGCCCCGGATGGCCTACGGCAGCCGGGCACCGGCCGGCCGACCAAGCACGAGCGCCGGGCGATCGCGCATTTGCGGGGCGAGGACGAGTTTTGACCCGTTTCTCGCCGCACCAGCGCCGCATCCCTTGCCTGATCGATGGCCTTGCGCTACTCAGCGCGGCCCATCCGGAGAGTGCGTAATGACTTACGTCGTCGTCGAAAGTTGCATTAAATGCAAGTACATGGACTGTGTGGAGGTGTGTCCGGTGGACTGCTTCTACGAGGGTGCCAACATGCTCGTCATTCATCCCGACGAGTGCATCGATTGTGGGGTTTGCGAGCCCGAATGTCCGGTGGAGGCGATCAAGCCCGACACCGAGCCCGGTCTCGAGAAGCTCTTGAGCCTGAATGCGGAATTCGCGAAGGCGTGGCCCAATATAACGGTCAAGAAAGACCCGCCGGCCGACGCCAAGGCCTGGGAAGGCGTGCCCGGCAAGCTCGAGCAGCATTTTTCGCCCGATCCGGGCACCGGCGACTAAAGAGGTATTTGGCTGATGGTTGCGCCGGAAAGCCCGCAAAGTGCGCGGGCCGGCATCTTCAAGTTTCGGCTGCCGGGCCTTTGATCGTTAACCAGGGATTGGAATTTGACGCCGGTTGCATGACAGAAATTCGCTTTTGCCCGGTCGTAAAGCTTTGATTTATGCGAGAAATGTGCTATATATGTAAAAAATGAGCACCAACCCCCATATCTAACGGCTCCCTTGGCGGGAGCATAATTTTTTGGGGGTTTCCGAGGAACCGTCAGACAGGGGCGTGAGATCCACGCGAGTATCGTGGCAGGAAGAACGCGTCATAAGTCTAAGAAGGCAACCGCTGGGGCGACCCGGCGGGCCAAGAAGGCCGGCCCTCGCCGGCGGATATCGCACCCTCAGCGCAACGCGGCGCCGCGTGGGGGGCCCGTGGCCAAATCGTTCGGTCGCAAGCCGGACGGTGAAGGAGCAACTCCAGGTATGACAATCAAGAAGACGACCCAACGTCAAGGCTTCAAGACCAGCGAGTTCATCGTCTATCCGGCCCATGGGGTCGGCCAGATCGTGGCCATCGAGGAGCAGGAAGTCGCGGGCGCCAAGCTCGAGCTTTTCGTCATCAATTTCGTCAAGGACAAGATGACGCTCCGGGTCCCGACCGCGAAGATCGTCTCGGTCGGCATGCGCAAGCTCGCGGAGCCTCCGATCGTCAAGCGCGCGCTCGAGACCCTCAAGGGTCGGGCTCGCGTCAAGCGCACCATGTGGTCGCGCCGCGCGCAGGAATACGAGGCCAAGATCAATTCGGGCGACATCGTGGCGATCGCCGAGGTCGTGCGCGACCTGTATCGCTCCGAATCGCAGCCCGAGCAGTCCTACAGCGAGCGGCAGCTCTACGAGGCCGCGCTTGACCGTCTGTCGCGCGAGATCGCGGCGGTGCAGCGCGTGACCGAGACCGAAGCCGTCAAGGAGATCGAGGCGGCGCTCGCCAAGGGCCCGCGCCGCGGCCCCGCCAAGCCCGAGGACGAGGCGGTGGTCGAGGACGAGGCGGCCTGAGCCGGTTTCGTTCCGCGATCAAGTCTCTCGCCTTACCGAAATACCTCAAGGCCCGGCCCATGGCCGGGCCTTTTGCATGCGCGCGCGCTCCGGCGACGGAACCTGGCGGGTCTCGTCCATGCCCCGGAAGTGCCTCAACATGATTATGGTTAGGTCATAATTAAACTCCGTTTGCGATCAATGTCTCCGATGCGAAATTCAATCGGGGTGGCGGGAATGGGGTGGCGGTCTCAGCGCGCGAGCAAGCGGGCATTGGCCTGTGTGGCGGTTATCGGCGTCGGTGGCCTGGCGGGTCTGGTGGCGGCCTTCAGCGCCGACCCGGTCCAGACGTCCGATTCGTCCCAGACCTCCGAGCGCTCCCCGGCCGAGATCGTGGCCATGCGGTTCCCGGGTGGGGCGAGCCGGATCGTCTCCAACCCGGTCGCGCCGCCGTCGGTGCCTGCCGTCATCGACGCTTCACCGGCGCCGGCCGGATATGTCCTGGCGAGCGCCGGGGAAGACGACGTTTCCAGCCTGATGTTCAACCCGCTCCCCACCTATCCGTCCGTGCCGCAGCTGGCGTCTGCTCATTCGGTTCCCGCCACTCTTTCGGCCTCCAATTCGCCTGGCGCCAATTCGTCTGCGGCCAATTCGTCCGCCACCGAGGCGGCGCTCCCGCGTCCGGCTCCCGTCCGCTCGGAGTTGCCGCCGCAATTGGTGACCGCCAGCATCGAGCTTCCGGCGGAAGCGCTGGCTTATGCGGACGGGCCGGCCGCGCGAGCCGACAATCCGACACCCACCCCCGCCAAGCGGGCGGTGCAAGCGCCTCATCCGGCAGCCATCCCGGGCCCTGTCAGTGCCAGCAATGCGGTGCTCAACAGCGCCCAGATCGCCAGCATCCGGGAGCGCCTCAAGCTCACGTCCTACCAGAGCCAGCTCTGGCCGCCGGTGGAATCCGCGTTGCGCGATATTTCCTGGCAGGGCCGTCCCGACGCGGGCCGCAAGGTGGCATCCAACGCGCTCCCCAATGGGCACGGCGCCACGATCGATCCCAACAGCCCGCCGGTGCAGCGATTGAAATCCGCCGCCTTCCCGCTGATCATGAGTCTCAGCGAGGAGCAGAAGCAGGAAGTCCGCAGCATGGTGCGGCTGATGGGGCTGGAGAACCTGGCGGCGCAGTTCTGATCGTCCGAAATTCCGGCAAGCCCTTATTGCTTGGGAATGGGGCCGAGTGCCTGCGCGATCGTGGCAATCTGAGCGCGCTGACGATCGATGGCGGCGGCGAATTCGGCCGGTCCCCCCGGATTGGGGACCTGCGCGGTAGCGGCAAGCCGTTCCGCGATCATGGGATCGGCCGCCACCGCGACCACATCGGCGCCGATCTTCTGGCGCAGCTCGCTCGAGATGCCGCGCGGCCCGAACAGCCCGACCAGACCCTCCACCTCGAGGGCCGGAAAGCCGCTTTCGCGGGCGGTCGGGATGTCGGGCAGGATCGAGGTGCGCTCGCGGCCGTTCACCGCCAGCACCTTGACGCGGCCCGCCTGCGCGTGCGGCTGCAGGATGGCGTAGGACGACATCATCACCTGCAGGCGGCCTTCGGACAGATCGGTCGCGGCCTGCACGATGTCGCGATACGGCACCTTGGCGATGCTGAGACCGGCGGTCTTCACGAAATAATCGAAGGTGAATTCGGTGATGCCGGAAACCACGGCGGCATTGAGCTTGCCGGATTCGGCGCGCGCATATTTCGCGAAGTCCGCCAGCGTGCCGATCTTGAGCGATGTCGGCACCCCGATGGCGAGGATCGTGTTGGACACGCGCGCGATCGGCACCAGGTCCTCGGGCACATAGGGCAGCTTTGAATATTGCAAGGGATGCACCGTGAACGAGCCGGTCGGCGTGAACAGCAAGGTGTGATCGTCGGCCGCGTTGACGAAGGCCTGGATCGCGACCAGCCCGTCGGCGCCCGGGCGGTTCTCGACCACCACCGGCTTGCCCCAGCGCGCCGGCAGCCGATCTGCCAGGAGCCGCGCCCCGATATCCACGCCGGAACCCGGGCCGAGCGTCACGATGAACCGCACCGGCCGCTGCGGCCAAGCCGGGATCGGTGTCGGCGCCGGCGCCAGGGTCGCTGCTTTGGGCAGAGCCAGATCCGCAACCGTTGCGCCGACCAGCGTCGCGATCCGCCGCCTTGTCATGTCCCCCATGGCAATCTCACCTTTCCTGCATCCGGACGGAAAACCGGTGTCCACCCCCGCCTGCGCACTACGGCATGCACACATCTTTCGTGAGTGCGAAAGCCTCTCCACGCAGTCGTCCCTGCGGAAGCAGGGACCCATACGCCGTATCCTCTCGATAGGCTGCGGCGTATGGGTCCCGGCTCTGCGGCCGGGACGACAGAGATGTGTGCGTGCCGTAGCGCCTCCGCGGGGGCAGGCATTTTCCTGAAAATGCTCTAACCCGCTTCGGCCTTGGCGGAGTCGGAGCGGACCTCCTCGTAGCCGTTTTCCGAAATATCGAAATTATTGCCGTCCGGATCGATCGCCCGGTATTCCGCATAATGGCGGTCGCCCGGTCGCCGCTGCGGGGGGCGATATCCCAGCTGCCCGCAGCGCTCGACGATCTCCTCGTTGTCCTCGACCGTGAAGCCGAAATGATTGAAGCCGGAGGGCTTGCCGTCCATCTTGTTGGTGTGGATCGACAGATTCATGTAGCCGTCGGTGAGCGATATGCCGCCGTTCTTGGCACGATGCACGATCTTCAATCCCATCACGTCGACATAGAACTTGGCCAGCCGTTCGACGTCGGTGGTGTGGAACACGATGTGACGAATCTTGGCCATGCTTCCTCCTCGCTCCGGGCCCGCCGGAAACCGCCATGTCGCGGTTACCATGTCGCGGCTACCATGTCGCGGCCGCCCTGGCGTGCCGCAATCGGCGGCGCTATCGTTTGCTGATGGATGCTCGCAGCAAACAGGTCTCCGAACAAGTCCTTGGAGCACGTCCTGGAGCAAGCCCGATGAGCAAGCTGGCGGCCGCCCTCGGCATGATGCTGTTGGGGCTGACGGGGTTGGGGGCGCGGGCGCCGGCGCAGACCGCCGACGCGTTCTACAGAGGCAGGCAGATCCGATTCATCGTCGGCACCGCGTCCGGGCAGGACTACGACACCTGGGCGCGTCTCATCGGCCGCTACCTGCCGCGCTTCCTGCCCGGCAGTCCGACCTTCATCGTCGAGAACATGCCGGGCGCCGGCCACATCCTGGCGACCAACTTTCTGTTCAACCTGGCGCCGCGCGACGGCACCGCGATCGGCATGGTGTCGCGCAACATGACCGAAGCCGCCATCATGAAGTTGCCCAACGTGCGGTTCGATCCCGGCAAGTTCAATTGGATCGGCAGTCCCGAGCTCAATCACCGCGTCCTGTTC
>DASZKX010000054.1:0-15264 GCA_035552735.1 Xanthobacteraceae bacterium | reverse complement strand
GGTGCCGCCGAGCGCGTCATTGGTCGTGCCGACGGTCAGGTCGCGCGGGCCGATGCCGGCCGGCGCGAAGCCGTGCACGAGGTTCGGGCCCATCTGGAAGTTGTCGAGCATCCGAACGCCGCTGGCACCGATCTCACCATAGTCCACCGAGCCGTTGCCCCATCCCGTGATGGTGCCCGCCTGCAGGTGCATGACCCCGACGATATCGGAGACCACCTCGAAATAGCGGCGGAAGTCGGCGGTCTCGCGCAGGAACCGGACGTCGCCGCCGGCGCCGGCAAAATCCTGGTTGAACGCCGCCGAGACGCCGGAGGTCGGATTGCGATTGTCGTCGACCGTGTTGTAGGCCAGCGAATAGCCGACCAGCGAGGTGAGGCTCGTACCGTTCGCGAGCTCCACCTTGACGGGCACCGACGCTTCCCCGTCGATGTAGCAATTCTGATTGATCTGACCCGCCGTTCCGGCAAACGGCGGCGTGCTCGGTAGAGGATTCGGGGTCGGGAAGGTGTTGATGTAGTCCGGATTGATGTTGTTACAGTTGTTCAGGTAGCTCGGCAGCACGATCTTCTGCTGGTAGATCGAATAGCGCAGCTGCAAGGCCAGGTCCTCGCGCAAGGCCACGCCCAACCTGAGACCGGCGCCGAGCGTGTCGGTCTGGTAGGAGATGAAGTTGGTCGGCAATTGCTGCTTGGCGTAGAGGTCGAGGCCGAGCGCGAGCCGGTAGCCGAGCAAATACGGCTCCACGAACGAAAAGTTGGCACCCTTCGAATACTGACCGTAGGTCACCCCGACCTTCGCCGCCAAGCCGAGACCGAAGAGATTGCGCTCGCCGATGCTGGCCTCGGCCAGCGCGCCGTCCGAGGTCGAATAACCGCCGGAGAGCGAGACTTCGCCGGTGGACTGATCCTCCACGTCGACATCGAGGACGACGCGGTCGGGCGCCGATCCGGGCTCGGTGGTTATCTTGACGGTCTTGAAATAATTGAGGTTCTTCAGGCGCCGTTCGGCGCGATTGATGAGGGCCCGGTTGTAGGCGTCGCCCTCGGCGACGTCGAATTCGCGCCGGACCACGTAGTCGCGGGTCTTGGTATTGCCGCGAATGTTGATCCGTTCGATGTAGGTGCGCTGCCCTTCCTCGACCGTGAAGACCAAGTTGATGGTCCGCGCTTGGGAATTGCGATCCGCCCCCGGCCGCACGGTCGCGAATGCGAAGCCCTGTCGCGAGGCCTCGATCGTCATGTCCTCGACCGACTTCTCGATCGCCTCGGCGTTGTAGACGTCGCCGGTCGACATCCGCAGGCGCGGCTGCAGCACTACAGGATTGAGCGCCGGTATCTTGGAGCGGACGTCGACGCCGCCGATCCGGTACTGCTCGCCTTCGTCGATCGTGAACGTGATGATGAAGCCATGTTGGGCCGGGTCGTACTCGCCCACCGCAGACACGACTCGAACGTCGATATAGCCGTGCTTGAGGTAGAAGCGACGCAGCAGCTCGCGGTCCGCCTCCAGCCGGTCGGGGTCGTAGATGTTGCCTGTTTGCAGGAAGGCGAGCAGGCCGGTCTCGACGGTCTTGATCTCGTCCTTCAGGCGATAGGAGGAATAGGCGCGGTTGCCGACGAACAAGATGGTCTTGACGTCGGTCTTCTCGCCTTCGGTGATCTCGAACACCAGGTCGACGCGGCCGTTCGGCAGCTCGATGATCTTTGGATCGATGTGAACGTCGAAGCGGCCGCCGCGCCGATAGACCTCGACGAGGCGCTGCACGTCCGACTGGACGGTTGGCCGCGAGAGCGTGCCGCGCTCCTTCGACTGGATTTCCAGCTTGAGCTGGTCCTCCTTGACCTTCCGGTTGCCCTCGAAGGCGATCTTGTTGATGACCGGGTTCTCGACCAGGGTGACCACGATCCGCCCGCCGGACTGGCTGATATGCACGTCCTGGAACAAGCCGGTCGCGTACAGCGCCTTGTAGGCGTCATCGATGTTTTGCGCCTCCAGACGGCCGCTTGGCCCCGGCTTGAAATAGGAACGCACCGTCGAGGCTTCGACGCGTCGGTTACCCTCGACGACGATCGAATTGACGGCTTGCGCGCCAGGCGTTTGCGCATAGGCAACGCCTGCCGTCAGGCTGACGGCCACCGAACTCAAAACTATCCCCCCGAGAACAAAGCCGGCGATGCTCAGTCCCCGAACAAACCGTACACAAAGGTTCATTCGCAACCCGCCCTCTTCCCCTTCTTGGCCGCCTCGTGAGAGGGGCGATTGAACCGGTCAGAACCCCGCTTCTATCCGGTTTCAGCTGCAATGCAAATTAACTCATTTGCACCGTTTTCCTTTTAGCTCCAGAGAGTTGCCATTTGGCAACGCCCTCACGACACAGCGCGACGTATAAGGCTGCTAATGTCATTATAAGCGGCAAAAATCATCAGCATGACCACGATGGCGAGCCCGATCCGGAAGCCGACCTCCTGAGCTCTTTCCGACAATGGCCGTCCCCTCAGCGCCTCGACCGCATAGAACAAAAGGTGGCCCCCATCGAGCAGAGGAATCGGAAACAGATTGAGGAGGCCGATTGAGGCGGAAAGAAAGCCGGAGAGATAAAGCAGCGAAGCAATCGCGGTGCCGATACCGCCGCTGTCCAGGCCGGACTTCCAGGCATCGCCCGCCACCTCGGCAATACGGATCGGACCGCCGAGCTGGTTGGCTGATTCACGGCCGATAACGACGCCTGCGACAAAGCAGAGCGAGCGCTCGACCACGAAATAGGTCTCCTCCACGCCCAGAACGACCGCGGTCGCGGGACTTTCGGTCTTCAGCTTGATGTCATCGCTGGGGAGCTTGCTGATTCCCAGCACGGCATTGCAAAACCCGCGGGTCGTGGGGGTAGCCTTGATGTCCTCGGTCGCTCCGCCGCGATCGATGGTCAGTGCAAGGGTGCGTCCCGAGCTTCCGGCCACGATGCGCTGCATGTCCGCGAAGCCGCTGATGGGACGGCCATCGATGGCGACGATCAGATCGCCCGGCTTGAGGCCGGCGGCGGCAGCGGCGCTGTCGGGCTGCACCGCGTCCACCCGAGCCGGGATCACCTGTCTGCCAAACGACATGAAGATACCGGCGAAGATCACGATGGATAAGATGAAATTCGCGACCGGCCCGGCCACCACGACGGCCGCACGCGGCCCCACGTTCTGGTGCACGAAGCTGACCTTGCGTTCGGCGTCGCTCATGGTGGAGGCCGCCGCGTGATCCGGCACGCTGGCGGCATTCTCGTCGCCGAAAAATTTTACATAGCCGCCAAGTGGAATGGCGCAGACCTTCCAGCGCGTATCGTGACGGTCGTTGAAGCCGAACAGCTCCGGGCCAAAGCCGATGGAAAAGGTCAAGACTTTGACCCCACACCAGCGGGCGACCAGGAAATGGCCGAACTCGTGGAAAAATACGACTATGGTTAATACGATCAGGAACGGAATGATGCCAAAAGTGGCCAATCCGTGCAAAAAATCGAAATTCATGCGTGCAGACCTCCAACCCCCAGCTTCCTCACACTCCCCATCCCGGTACTCTAGACTGCCTTTGCGGCAATTTCGGGCAGGAGTCGGTGCGCCAACAATCTTGAATTCTCGTCAATGGCGATCGCCTCGTCGACACTTTCCGGTTCCCGGGTAAGGTCGCGGGCCACCGCGGCCTCCAGGGTGGCCTCCACCAGGGCGGCAATTCCTGTGAATCCGAGGCGGCGGCCCAGGAATTCCTCAACCGCGACCTCATTGGCGGCATTCAGCACGGTCGGGGCTCCGCCGCCGGCCTCGAGCGCCGCGCGGGCGAGCCGCAAAGCCGGGAAGCGTTCCAGGTCCGGTTCTTCGAAGGTCAAGGTCGAGGCCCGCGCCAAGTCGAGGCGCGCGGCCGGTCCGGTCAAGCGCTCCTCGGGCCAAGCCAGGCAGTGCGCGATCGGAATGCGCATGTCTGGACTGCCGAGCTGCGCGATCAAGGAACCATCGCGGAATTCGACCAAGCCATGGATGATCGACTGCGGATGGACCAGCACGTCGATCTCATCGGGCTTCAGCGCGAACAGATGATAGGCCTCGATGACCTCCAGGCCTTTGTTCATCAAGGTCGCGGAATCGATCGTGACCTTGGGTCCCATGGTCCAATTGGGATGCCGCAAAGCCTGCTCCGGGGTCGCGGCCCTGATCTCGGCCGCGCTCTTGGTGCGAAACGGGCCGCCTGAGGCGGTCAGGATCACGCGGCGCACATCCTGGCGGCGGCCCGCGCTCATGGCCTGGAACAACGCGTTGTGCTCGGAATCGACCGGAAGCACGGTGGCACCGGCGGCAGCTGCCCGGCGCATGAACAGGCCGCCGGCGCAAACCAGGCATTCCTTGTTGGCGACCGCGACCATGATGCCGCGCTCGGCCGCCGCCAGCGTCGGCTTGAGCCCGGCCGCGCCCGTAATGGCTGCGATCACCCATTCGGCGGGCCGCTGCGCCGCCTCGATCAAAGCGTCCTCGCCGGCCCCGACGGCAATTCCGGTTCCGGCGAGCGCGTCCTTGAGCTCCCGATAGGCGGAGGGATCGCCGACGGCGGCAAAACGCGCGTTGAGCTCGCGCGCGAGCGCAGCCAAAGCGGCTGCGCTCTTGTTGGCGGTCACGCCCTCGACCCGATAGCGCCCAGGTTCGCGCTTGATGAGATCGATGGTGCTGGCGCCGATCGATCCGGTGGCGCCGAGCAGCGTGACGCTGCGCTCGACACAGGCCGATGCAGGGACCTTGGATTGTGATTTCGGCATTTGCGAACTCATTGCGTCACCAACATCAAGAGCCAAAGGACGAAAGCCTATCAGAGGAAGATCTACCAGACCAACAGACCACGCGCCGGGGCCTCGATACCGCCGCGCAGGGTGCCGATCAACGCCGCCACGGCGGCCGCGAGCACGAAGCCGTCCAGGCGATCCATCAAGCCGCCATGCCCCGGGATCAGGTGGCTTGAATCCTTGGCCCCGAACCTGCGCTTCAATCGGGATTCAAACAAGTCGCCCGCCTGCGCGACACAGGACAGGGCGGCCGCGACCAGCGCGATGGGGAGCAGCACGGAAAGTCCGGCCGCATTGGCGACCGCGAGCGCGGCCAGCACCGCGGCCGCCAGGCCGCTGATCGCGCCCGACCAGGTCTTCTTGGGACTGACCCGCGGCAGAAGCTTGGGGCCCCCGATCAGGCGGCCCATGAAATAGGCCACGATGTCCGTCGTCCAGACGATAGCGAACAGGAATATCACGGCGACGAATCCATCCTCGCTGTCGGATCGCAGCGCGATCGGCGCGATGCCGATCGCGCCCGCATAGGGCACCCCACCGGCAACCCATCCGCGGTGTCGCGCCGGTGCCATCGGGGCAATCGCCACAATACCGATCGCGGTCACGATGACGGCTGCCGTGAAGCGGCCAGCGGCGGCGAGCCCCAACGACACCACCAGCGCGGCTCCGCCCGCAATGGTGACCGGGCGTCGCGCGTCGCCGGCCACCAGCGCGCCCCATTCCCAGAACACCCCGAGCGCCGCAAGGCTCCAGAAGAGCGCGAACGGCCAGCCGCCGAGATAAGCGGTTCCGATCGCCAGCGGCACGAGCACGAGTGCTGAGCAGATCCGCAGCATCAGCTCCCGGTTGCCCGATGCGATGGTGCTCGAGGGATCGGCGGGGCCCGGATCCGCCACCGCTCACGATCCGGTCTTGGCGACGAGCCCGCCAAACCGGCGCTCGCGACCGCGAAATTCGACGATGGCCTGCTCGAGCGTGGCGCGATCGAAATCCGGCCAGTAGACGGGCACGAAAACCAGCTCGCTGTAGGCCGCCTGCCAGAGCAGGAAATTGGACAACCGCTGCTCGCCGCTGGTGCGGATGATGAGATCGGGGTCCGGCAGATCCGGGGCATCGAGATAGGTCGCGAGCTTGTCGGCGGTCACCTCGGCAACCGCGACACCGCCGGCCGCGACCTCGGCGGCGAGCCGGCGCGCGGCGCGCGCGATCTCCTGCCGGGCGCCGTAATTGAAGGCGACCACCAGGGTGAGCTTGTCGTTGTGCTCGGTCAACGCCTCCGCTTCCTCGAGCAGGCTCTTGATATCGGGCGCCAGATCGTCGCGTTCGCCGATAACGCGCACTTGCACGCCGTTGCGGTGCAGATCGGCGAGGTCGTTGCGGATGAAGCGGCGCAATAGGCCCATCAGCTCGCGGATCTCGGATGGTGGGCGGGACCAGTTTTCGGCGCTGAAGGAAAATATCGTCAAAATGCCGATGCCGAGATCGCCGGCGGCGCGCACCGTGCGGCGCAACGCCTCGACGCCGCGCCGATGGCCCTCCGCGCGTGGCAGGCCGCGCGCCGCCGCCCAGCGCCCGTTGCCATCCATGATGATGGCCACGTGCCGGGGGATGGTGAATTCGCCGATCGGAACGGTCGGCGGCGCTGCCTTCGACATTTCCATCATGATCACACGGTGAGGATTTCCTTTTCCTTGCCGGCCAGCATCTTGTCGATCTCGCTGATCGTCTCGTCGGTCAGCTTCTGGATTTGATCGGCGGAGCGTTTTTCGTCGTCCTCGCTCATCTGATGGTCCTTCAGCAGCTTCTTGAGCACATCCAGGCCGTCGCGGCGGACATGACGCACCGCGACCTTCGCGGCTTCCACGTACTTGTGCGCCACCTTGACCAGCTCCCGGCGCCGTTCCTCGTTGAGCTCGGGGATGCGAAGCCGCAGCACCTGCCCCTCGGTCGAGGGCGTAAGCCCCAGTTGCGAACTCGCGATCGCCTTCTCCACCGCGTGCACCATCGAGCGATCCCAGACCTGCACCGAGATGAGGCGCGGCTCGGGCACGCTGACGGTCGCCAGCTGGTTGAGCGGCATATGGCTCCCATAGGCCTCCACCTGGATCGGGTCGAGCAGGCTCGCCGAGGCGCGGCCGGTGCGCAGTCCGCCCAGCTCCTGCTTGAGCGAATGGATGGCGCCCTGCATTCTTCGCTTGAGCTCGTTGATGTCGTGAGTCGCGCTGGCCATGGCAGTCCCCTGAACTCCGTTTTGCTCGCAGAATGCTTGCGGGTTTGAGCTGCTGCTCAGGAATCGACGACAGTGGAGCGCCCTTCTCCCCGCAAGGCGGCCCGGATCGCATCCTTGTCTCGGATCGAGAACACGATGATAGGCATACGGTTTTCCCGGGCAAGCGCGAATGCGGTGGCGTCCATCACCTTGAGGTCCCGCTCGACCGCCTCGGCGTGGGTCAGGCGGTCGTAGCGCTGCGCGCGCGGGTCCTTCTTGGGATCGGCGCTGTAGATTCCATCCACGTCCGTGGCCTTGAGCACCGCCTGTGCGCCGAGCTCGGCGGCACGCAGGACCGCCGTGGTATCGGTGGTGAAGAACGGGTTGCCGGTGCCCCCCGCCAGCAGCAGCACGCGGCCCTGCTCGAGATGCCGCGCCGCCCGGCGGCGCTCATAGGTCTCGCAGATTTCGGGCATGGTCAGCGCCGCCATGGTGCGCGCCGGGACTTGCAGGGCTTCGATGGCGGCCTCGAGCGCGAGCGCATTCATTACGGTCGCCAGCATGCCCATCATATCGCCGGTGACGCGCGGCAGGCCCTTTTGCGAGGCGCCGCGCATGAAGTTGCCGCCGCCGACCACAACCCCGAGCGTAACCCCGAGCGCACGGGCTGCCACGAGATCGGCCGCGATGCGCTCGAGGGTGGCCTCATGGATGCCGAAATCGGCTGCTGCGCGGTTCTGGTCGCCCGTGCGCCCTGCCAACGCCTCGCCGGAGATTTTCACGATCACGCGACGGTAGATCGGACTAGCCATGGCGTGCTCGCTTCCCGATCGCCGCGCCGCGTCTCATTTCAAGGCCCCGCCGGGCGCAGCCGGACGGCGTGGCCGAGCCACACGCTATTCGGAATCCTGCTTCTCGATCCCTTCCCCGACCGCGTAGCGCACAAAGCCCGTGACCTTAATCGCGGCGCCAACCGTGCCTTCGGCTTCCTTGATCGCGTGCGCCACGCTCCTGTCGGGGGGGTGGATGAACGCCTGATCGAGCAGACAGACTTCCTTGTAGAAGGTCTTGAGACCTGATTCGACGATCTTGTCGATGACGTTGGCGGGTTTTCCCTGCGCCTTGTACTTCTCGGCCAGCACCTCTTTCTCGCGCCGGACCACCTCCGGATCGAGGCTGGCCGAATCGAGCGCCTGCGGATTGGCGGCCGCCACGTGCATCGCCAGCATGCGACCGAAGCGCTTGAGCTCGTCCACGTCGCCGGTCGAATCGAGCGCCACCAGGACGCCGATGCGGCCGAGGCCATCGGACACCGCGCTGTGCACATAGCTGGCGACCGCGCCCTTGCCGACCGAGAGCGACGCCGCCCGCCGCAGCGTCATGTTCTCGCCGACCTTGGCGATGGTGTCGGCGAGCGCTTCGGCGACCGTGATGGTGCCGGCCTTTGCGTGCTTGATCGTTTCCACGTCCGTTCCTGCCGAGAGCGCGATATCCGCGATCATCTTGACTAGGCCCTGAAACAGGTCGTTGCGTGCGACGAAATCGGTTTCCGAATTGACCTCGACCACCACCCCCTTGGTGGCGCTGACGGCGGCGCCGATGAGGCCCTCGGCGGCGACCCGGCCGGCCTTCTTGGCGGCCTTGGCCAGCCCTTTCTTGCGCAGATGATCGACCGCCTTCTCCATGTCGCCGCCGGTTTCCCCGAGTGCGGCTTTGCAATCCATCATGCCCGCGCCGGTGCGCTCGCGCAGCTCTTTGACCATCGGTGCGGTGATATTGGCCATCGGTAGATTCCTTGATGCTCTTCGCGACCGTCACCCGGGTAGAAAGGCCAACCGGGCCGTGGCCGTCCTGCACATGCTGGGACCGATCCCGGATCGACCCCGGGACCGGAAAGGCGCCGGCGAGAACTCACTCGGCGGAGAGTTCCTTGGCCTGTGCGATCCAGCTCTCCATGCGGCCCGGCAAGCCGACCTCCTCGCCGATCTTGTGCGCGGCCTCGGGCGAGAACGCGGCGATCTGCCAATAGTGAAAGATGCCGAGGTCGTTGAACTGCTTCTCGATCGTGGGCGAGACGTGGGCGAGCTTCTTGAGGTCGTCGGCGACGCCGCGGGGTCCGGAGAGAACCTCGTAACCCGGGCTGTCGGTCATGGGCGGCAGGTCTTCGGCGATCGGCTCGGCGGCGGCTCCGGTATCCATGCCTGTATCGCCCTGGGCACGCGAAATTCCGTCAATGGCGGCCCGCGCGATCAGATCGCAGTAGAGATTGACGGCGCGGCTGGCGTCGTCATTGCCCGGAACCAGGAAGGTGATGCCGTCGGGATCGCTGTTGGTATCGACCACCGCGGCAACCGGAATATTCAGACGCCGGGCCTCCTTGATCGCGATATCCTCCTTGTTGGTATCGATCACGAACAGGAGGTCGGGCAGCCCGCCCATATCCTTGATGCCGCCGAGCGCCCGGTTGAGCTTGTCGCGCTCGCGCTGGAGCGTGAGCCGCTCCTTCTTGGTGTAGCCCTGGGCCTCGCCCGAGCCGAGCATGTCGTCGAGCTTGCGCAGCCGGTTGATCGACTGGGAGATGGTCTTCCAGTTGGTCAGAGTGCCGCCGAGCCAGCGCGAGTTGACGTAGTACTGTGCGCAACGCTTGGCCGCGTCGGCGATGGAATCCTGCGCCTGGCGCTTGGTGCCGACGAACAGGATCCGCCCGCCCTTGGCGACCGTATCGCTGACCGCCTGCAAGGCGCGGTGGAGCATCGGCACCGATTGCTGGAGGTCGATGATATGAATGTTGTTGCGGACGCCGAAGATGTAATTCGCCATCTTCGGATTCCAGCGATGGGCCTGGTGGCCGAAGTGCACGCCAGCTTCCAAAAGTTGACGCATCGAGTAGTCGGGTAGCGACATTATGGTTCTCCGGTTGAGCCGCCGCGGACCCGTGAGCTCCCCTCCCCTGCGGGATGGAGCCACCGGACGGCAAAAGCCAAGGTCCGCGTGTGAGATGGCGCGCCTTATATAGGGCGGGACCCGCCAGGGCAAGCATGTTGCCGCGCGCGGTCGCCCCTGGCACCCGGCGTGCCCGGGCGGCCCGTTTTCGCATCGTGCAGGAGTGGCATTTCGGCTAGACTGCCCCCTTGACGATCCCGGCACGTCCACGCCCGCGGTCGAAAAAACGCA
The DNA here is from genome assembly GCA_035552735.1 of Xanthobacteraceae bacterium. Taxonomy (GTDB): domain Bacteria; phylum Pseudomonadota; class Alphaproteobacteria; order Rhizobiales; family Xanthobacteraceae; genus VAZQ01. Next base: position 5,074 of record DASZKX010000054.1, on the reverse strand, counting down.
AGGGAGGAAGATCGTGTCTGCAAGAGGCTTATCCGCAGCATTGGCATCGATCGCCGTTGTGGCCATGGCGATGCCGGCGTTCGCCGCCGACGTTACCGCGCAACGCCTGCTCAACACCGCCGAGGAGCCGCAGAACTGGCTCATTGTGCACCACGACTACAACAATTCCCGCCATTCGGCGCTCAAGGACGTCAACCGCGACACCGTCAAGGACCTCAAGCTCAAGTTCCTCTTCTCGATCGGCGGGCGCTCGACCGGCGGCACGCTGCGCGGCAAGGAGGAATCGACCCCCCTGGTCGACGACGGCTTCATGTACGTGTCCGACACCTGGGACCGGGTGATGAAATTCGACGTCCGCAGCGGGACCGAGGCGGTGCCGCTATGGCGCTACGATCCCAAGATCACGCAATCGCGCACCAATCGCGGGATCGCCATGTACGGCAACAAGGTCTTCATCGGCACCAACGACATGCGCATGATCGCGATCAACCGCGACTCCGGCGAGCTGGCCTGGGAGGTGCAGGCGCGCGCCCCCACCGATCCGGTGACCGGCACGCCCTCGGCCAAGACGCAAGGGTTCACGGCGGCCCCGCTGGCGGTCAAGACCGCCGGCGGCAAGGAGCTGGTGCTGCAGGGCGAAAGCTCCGGCGGGCAGCTCGGCACCCGCAGCTGGATCGGTGCCTGGGACGTCAATACCGGGCAGCTGGCCTGGCGCACCTTCACGATTCCGGCTCCCGGTGAGCCCGGCTCGGAGACATGGAAGGACAATCACAATGCCTGGCGGGTCGGCGGCGGCGGCGTCTGGCAGACCGCCTCCTACGATCCGGCCACCAACCTGGTCTATTACGGTACCGGCGATGCCTTCCCGAGCTTCGATCCCGAGTTCCGGCCGGGCGACAACCTGTTCACCGCCAGCACAATCGCGCTCGATGCCGATACCGGCAAGATCGTGTGGTACTTCCAGGAGACGCCGAACGAGCATTGGGACTTCGACACGCCGAGCCCGAAGATGCTCTACGAGGTCTCGGTCAACGGCGAGACCCGCAAGGTGGTGGCGAACTTCTCGCGCAACGGCTTCTTCTACACGCTCGACCGTACCAGCGGGCAGTTCCTGCGGGCCGATCAGTATCAGGAGAAGGTGAACTGGACCAAGGGCATCGATCCCAAGACCGGCAAGCCGGTCGATTATGATCCGACCCGCGGCGTGCAACTCTATGCCGGAGTCGGCGGCATGCGCGGTAAGCCCGGACAGGAGGCGTGCCCCTGGTACAATGGCTCGCCCACCTTCTTTCCGCCCACGCTCGATCAGAAGCGCATGATCGCCTATGTGGGGGGCGCGGAGGGCTGCTGGGCCGGCACCAACGTCAAGACCCCGCTCGACGAGAGCAAGGACTATGTCGGCCTGCCGCCGTGCTGTCAGGAACAGGGCCGCGTCACCGCGCATGGCGCCATCTGGGCCATGGACCTGCGCACCGGCAAGGTGGTCGCCAAGACGCAATTCCCTGCCATAACCGAGTCCGGCATGCTGAGCACCGAAGGAGATCTTTTGTTCAACGGGCGCCCCGACGGCCATCTGATGGCCTACGATTCAGATACCCTTAAGGAGCTGTGGAGCTTCAGCCTCGGCACCCCGATCACGGCTCCCCCGATGACCTATAGCGTCGGCGGCAAGCAATATGTCGCCGTGGTCGCTGGCGGCGCGGTCGGCGCGCGCGGCGGCGGTCTCTACCAGCCCTCGGCCATCGTGGCGGTGTTCGGAAACTGATCGATCGAGGACCGCAGGTCGCAGCACAACCCTTGGCCGAAGCCGGATATTTCCGGCTTCGGCGCCGTGACCGCGCCGGGCGAACCCGGAACCGGTCGGAACCAGGATCGGTCGGAACAAACCGATGGCGAATTGCCGAACCGTGCGCCGAGCTTTAATTTTATTGGCCGCCGTCCTTGCCGCCGTCCCGGGTGGCGCGCGGGCGCAAGAGCTGGCGACAAAAATCTGGGACATCAAGCTCGGCACGCCAGTTGCCGCCTTGCCGCTCGACCAGTTCGTCGACCCGGCGTGCGGGACCGATGGCGGGCCGCCGGCGCGCGTGCTCGCACGCTTCGCGGACTTCGCGCTCTGCCCGCCGGACAAAGCGACCGGACTGCATGAGGTCTGGTTCCGCTACGACGACGAGCTGGAATACATCGCGCGGGCGCGGCGCTCCGAGATCATGATCCGGCTCTACCAGGCCAATGTGTTGGGCGGCCAGCCGATCATCACCTCGCTCCTGATCGACGATGCCGGCCTGGTCGAAGGCTACCGGGTCGTCAACGATCCGCGCGCGGCCGGCAGCACCCGGATCGAGGCCTACGGCCTGGTCGAGCTGTTCAAAGGCATGGCGGCGCCCGGTCTCGACTGCACCGACCTGCCGCCGGCGCAAGGCGAGCGGCCACTCGAGGATCTGTTCGTGAAGCAAACCTGTGAATCGAACGTCGGCGGCCTGGTGACCCGAATCGAGGCCCGCCACTACTACAAGCCCGGCCAATACCTGGTGGACCCCAACGACAATCGCATCACCCAGAACGAGTTCGAGAGCTCGGCCCGGCTGGAGGTCTTTCGGCCGCCGGCGGCGGCACGATAGCGAGGCCCGCGCCCGATCCCACGCATCACGGATGGATCGAGTTGTCCGGCATCATGGCGCCGGTGAGGACCGTTCCGGCCTGATTGGCATTGGTGAGATTGGCCGATCGCAGCACCGCGTAGCTGAGGTCGGCCGAGCTCAGATCGGCGACCCCGAGGTCGGCGAGAAAGAAGATGGATTGGCGCAGCGCCGCGCCGTGCAGATCGACCTCCCGCATATTGGCCTCCGTGAAATCCGTGCCGTCGGCGACCGCTCCGCGCAGATTGGCGCGCAGCATGCGCCCTTGATGCAGATTGGCGCCATCCAATCTGGCGCCCGCGAAGCTGGCATCGTCGAGCTGGGCGGCTTCCAGATCCGCCTCCGTGAGATTGGCTCCATCGAGCTTGCCGCGGAGCAGATGGATGCTGCCCATCAGAGCCTCGGTCAGGTCGGCACCGGAAAAATCGGCGCGGCCGGCTTCCGCCTCGAACAGCATCACGCCCTTCATCTTGGCGTGGCTCAGATTGGCCTGCAGGAGGCTGGTCTTGTTGAGGTTGGCGCCGCTGAGATCGGCGCCTGCCAGATTGGCGCCGCGCAGCAGCGAGCGATGCAGGCTGGCCTCGCTCAGATTGGCGCCCGCCAGGTTGGCGCCGGTCAAATCCCGCCGCTTGAGCTTGGCGCCCGCAAGGTCGCAGCCGGGGCAATCCTTGCTGCGTCCGGCCAGAAAAGCCGCGACCGCCTGCGTTTGCGGCTGTCCTTGCGACTGCGCCAACGCGCCGCCGCCGGTGCAGTTGAGGGCGATCGCCGCGAAGGTGATGGCGGCAGTGACGGAGCGAAGCATCGGGCGCCTCGGTTGCCCCCTTCCGTTCGGTCCCCCGACCTGCGGGGGAGGGTCAGGCGGGGATATCAATTGCTATCAGACCGCCTCGACCGCGACCACTCCGGGCACCGCCTTGATGGCGCCGGCGATTTGCGGCGAGACCTTGAAACGTCCCGGCAGCTTGACCTCGACCTCGGTGCCCTGATCGAGCAGCAGGATCATCGATACCTCGCCGTCGGATTTGGCCGGTCCGGGCCGTGCCGGAGCTGCCGTGGTCCCGGCCGTTCCCTCCAGCCGCTTGGCCACGCTCTCGATCGGCGCCGGGTCGCGCAGGAAGACGCGCAGCCCCTTCTGCAGCTTGGCGGCCGCCTCGTCGAGCGGCTCGGCGTTCTGGATGCGGGCGCGCACGTCGTCGCCCTGCAATTCGGCCGACAGCGTGAGCAAGAGCGCCCTGCCCGGCTCCAGGACGTCGCGGAATTGCGCCAGCCCTTCGGAGAACAGCACCGCCTCGAAATGCCCGGAGGGATCCGACAGCTCGATGATGCCCATCTTGCTGCCGGTGCGGGTGCGGCGTTCGAGCCGCGCCACGACCGTGCCGGCGACCTTGCCGCCGCTGGCGCCGGACTTCACGGCACGGGCGAACTCGGCCCATGACTGCACGCGCAGGCGCTTGAGCGCGCCCGCGTAGTCATCGAGCGGATGGCCGGAGAGGAAGAATCCGATCGCCTCGAACTCCTTCTGCAGACGCTCCGCGGGCAGCCACGGCTCGACCGCCGGCAGCCCGAGCGGCTGTGGTGCGCTGGCGCCGCCGAACAGCTCCGACTGGCCGGTGGTTTGCGCGTCATGGGTGCGCTGCGCGGACGAGAGCATGAAGTCGACGCCGCCGAAGACGCGTGCGCGGTTGGCCTCGAGCGCGTCGAAGGCGCCGGCGGCGGCCAGGCTTTCCAGCACGCGTTTGTTGACGGCGCGTGGGTTCACGCGGTCGGCGAAATCGGAAAGGTCGGTGAAGGCACGCTCGCCGCGCGCCGCCACGACGGCATCGACTGCCTGCGCCCCCACCCCTTTGAGCGCGGCGAGCGCATAGTGGATGGTGTCGCCCGCGACGTCGAAGGCGGCGCCGGAGCGGTTGACCGAGGGCGCCTCGACCCGGATCCCCAGCCGCTGCGCCTCGCCGCGGAATTCAGCGAGCTTGTCGGTATTGCTCATTTCCAGCGTCATCGAGGCGGCGATGAATTCGACCGGATATTTCGCCTTCATGTAGGCGGTCTGATAGGTCAGCAGCGCGTAGGGCGCCGAATGCGACTTGTTGAACCCGTATTCCGCGAACTTGGCGCAAGCGTCGAAAATCGTGCTGGCAATGGCCGCGTCGACGCCCCGCTCGACGGCGCCGGCGAGGAAACGGCCGCGCTGCGCGTTCATTTCCGCTTTGATCTTCTTGCCCATGGCGCGGCGCAACAGGTCGGCTTCGGCGAGGCTGTAGCCGGCGAGATCGCGCGCGATCTGCTGCACCTGTTCCTGGTAGGTGATGATGCCGTAGGTCGGCTCCAAGATCGGCGCGAGCAGAGGATGCAGATAATCGGTCTGCTCGTGACCGTGCTTGCGGGCGCAATAGGTCGGGATGTTAGCCATCGGGCCGGGCCGATAGAGCGCGACCAGC